>JASMTJ010000243.1:0-5077 GCA_041694335.1 Bacteroidales bacterium | reverse complement strand
CAATGGCACCGCATTATCTCCAGAAAATTTGCAATTGCTGCATCAGTATGTGTGGTTTTTAAATACGATCATCGGGGTGGGATATGAATAAGCAGCAGTAATGCAACACTTTCCATAAAATTATTATTGATTAGGTCATCAATTAACTACATGTGACAGTGAATTAACAAAACCCCAGATTCCGGGTTTCCAGGATACGGCTATGAGATTCCTCTTCCCTCAATTGCACTGAATGCTTGTTATTATCAGTCCCATTTTCTACTTGCGCAATTTCGGGTATACCAATGGTAACTTGTTGTAAGCAGCTGTTTTACTGATTAATAATATCCTTTGCCGTTGGCTTCAGCCAACGGTGAAAAGGTAACCCAACGTCTCTGGACTTTAGTCCTTATTAATTGGGCATTGCTCTTTGAAACCTCTTTGTTTAATTGGGGCTGAAGCCCCCGAAATGGTGGTGCCTGCAATTACTCCGTTCACTGAAGTGAACGGCAAAGGATACTGATTCTTGATTGTCATCATGTATTGTGGAGGAAATGCATTTTCCGCTTAACGCTGAGCTAAACATATGCGGTTTATGCGGTATAATAAAAGTTCGGCGTCATTTGCAATGGCGCCGCATTATCTCCGGGCAATTTCCAATTGCCGCATCACCAATAAATACAAGGGGATTTGCTTTTGCGCTTAAGAATAGTTCCGCATCACCTCTAACCATTCACCTTTGGTGGACAGGTAAGGACCCAGCAGGGGCGGCACAAGGCAGGAGTGCACGGGCATAACGGCCAGCAGGTCGCCCACAGCCACCTGGTTCATGAGGTCGTCACTGGCGTGGATAATGCCGTGTTCCTGCGAAAGTTTTTTCATGTAGCTCTGTTTGTCGGGGAGCCGCCAGCCGTTTCCGGTAAACGTGCCGGCGAAGCCGTAGATGGTTCTTCCCTGGTAAGCAATCCCTTCTTTCGACAGGTGCACGCCTCCGCCATACACCACAATCTCTTTCCTTTCGGGATGTTTGGCCACCACGGGGCAGGCCACGCTGATGGCGATATCCTCTGTCCGGCAACTGCCCAGCAGGTGCTGCATCACATCATAGAAAATGAAATTGCCGGGGCGCAACTCATCCACATTTTCAAAATGACTGGCCAGCGACAACGCTGGCGTGTCGCCAAGCGAGATAATCGAACCGGGAGAATGGCGCTTCTTCCATGCGGCCAGCTTTGCCAGTTTTTCGAGGCTTCGGTCGTGCATTTCAAGGATTTCCTTTTCGGATGACGCATGGTAGGTTTGTCCGTTGTGGATTAAAAATCCTGCAAAAGAAAAGTGAGGCGTGTCTTCAATCCTTTTCACCAGCTTTTCGATAGCCGGAATATCCTCTACGTCAATACCTGTACGGCGATACCCTGCATCGCCCTTGATAAAAATATCCACCGGATGCTGCAGCTGCATTGCCAGGATATCGACCACTTCTTCCGATTCGACCAGCAGGCTCAGCTTCACTTTTGCGGACAGCGCATTGATAGCCTCCACTTCCCGCACATTCACCGGAAAGGCAATGGTGATGTCCTGCCATCCCGCGGAAGCGAAATATTCAGCCATCAATACCGAAGAAACCGTAATCTTTTCAACACCGGCACCGGCAAACAGCTTCCCCACGGCCGCCGACTGATGCGTCTTAAAATGCGGACGGAACCCTTTTTGATGCTTCCGGGCCTTTTCCTGCATCTTTTCCAGGTTCTTCCGGGCAATCTCTAAATCCACTATTGCAGTGGGGCGGGTAATCTTATCTGTAAATGTCATCATGGCTTTTGCGTTTATACGTTGCTAAGTTACTATGTTAAGATGATTTTAGGTTTCTGTGTTAATATGATTTGTTGATTGGTTAATTGGGAAGAAATTCCATTTTCCAAATGAAGAGAACCTTTGATTTGTTGATTGGTAAAATGGTTACTCAAGGATTTGAAAATTCAAAATTTCCAACTGCTATTTTGCTGACTGCCAACTTAGCTTAGGCCCCAAAATCCATTATCTATATCCTGGAGAAAGCCCTGACAGGGTTTCAAACCCTGTAAGGGCTGGCTATTTCTATGGCACATACAGCAAACCTTAAACGCACTACCTCCGGTACGCTCTCAGGAAATCTGAAATATTCTGTTCCACGCGGAGCATGGTGTTGCTGGCTTCGGCTTTTTTGAAGGGCAGTCCGGTGATTTTTTCGTAGAGCTCGATGTAGCGCGCTGAGACGCTGTTGACAAAATCATCGGTCATTTCCGGAACCTGTTGGCCTTTTTCGCCTTTAAACCCGTTTTCCATCAGCCACTCCCTCACAAATTCCTTGGAGAGCTGCTTTTGCCTTTGGCCTTTCGCAAAGCGATCGGCGTATTCATCAAGGTAAAAATAACGTGAGGAATCGGGGGTGTGTATTTCATCAATCAGGAAGACCTGTCCGCCGGCTTTTCCAAATTCATACTTGGTATCCACCAAAATCAACCCTTTGTCTTTCGCCATTTCGGTCCCTCTTTTAAAAAGCTTCAGGGCATACTCCTCCATTTTTTCATACTCTTCCTTCAGCACAACCCCCTGTTTGATAATTTCTTCGCGCGAAATATCCATATCATGCCCTTCACCGGCTTTGGTGGTTGGCGTGATAATCGGTTCGGGCAGCTGCTGGTGCTCTTTCATGCCGTCGGGAACGGGAACGCCGCAAATCTCTCTTGCTCCGCTTTTGTAGGTCCGCCAGGCGCTGCCACTCAGATATGCACGCACAATCATCTCCACCGGATAAGGTTCGCATTTTCGCCCCACGGTCACCATGGGGTCAGGGCAGGCAATCTTCCAGTTCGGGACCAGGTCTTCGGTAGCGTTAAGAAAAGTTTCGGCAATCTGGTTCAGCACCTGCCCTTTAAAGGGGATGGGGCGCGGGAGCACCACATCAAAGGCCGAGATGCGATCGGTGGTCACCACCACCAGCAGATCGTCGTCAATATTGTACACATCGCGCACCTTGCCATGATAGACCTCTTTTTGTCCGGGAAAATCGAAATGCGTGGAATCAATTGCGTTTTTCATAGCTTCTATTTTGGCTGTTCTTCTGAGTAAGCTTCAATAATTTGTTTTACAAGGCGGTGGCGTACAATATCATCGGCATTGAGAAACACAAAATCCACCCATTTAATATCCTTCAGGATTTTCATGGCATGCACCAGTCCTGATTTCTGATTGCGGGGCAGGTCAATCTGCGTGATATCCCCTGTAACGATAAACTTGGCCGCTTTTCCCATCCTGGTGAGGAACATTTTGAGCTGGCTGGGGGTGGCATTCTGGGCTTCATCCAGAATCACAAAGGCATTGTCGAGCGTTCGTCCGCGCATAAAGGCCAGCGGGGCTACTTCAATGGTGCCATCTTCAAGGTAGGTCAGCAGCTTTTGCGGATGAATCATATCGCGCAAAGCGTCGTAGA
Organism: Bacteroidales bacterium; assembly: GCA_041694335.1. Classification (GTDB taxonomy): domain Bacteria; phylum Bacteroidota; class Bacteroidia; order Bacteroidales; family JAIPAH01; genus JAIPAH01. The sequence continues at coordinate 1,626 of JASMTJ010000243.1, read as the reverse complement.
GGGGCTGAAGGTACGGGTCCAGCTTCTCGCGCATATCTCCCGGAAGGAAGCCCAGGTTTTCCCCGGCTTCCACAGCGGGGCGAGTCAGGATGATGCGACGGACCTCCTTGTTTTTCAAAGCGCGCACAGCCAAAGCCACCGCAGTGTAGGTCTTCCCTGTTCCGGCCGGACCGATAGCAAAAAGCAAATCGCTGTGATTCACGCTCTCGGTCATCCGGTGTTGGTTAGGCGTGCGCGATTTCACCAGCAGGCCGTTATTACCTCTTACGAGGATGTCGTTATCGCCTGCATCCTTGATATGCACATGATCGTCAGACGTTAGAATTTGATTAATCTCTTGCTCGGTCAGTTTCCCGAACTTATCGTAGCTCAGCAGCAAGGTGTTAAACTTCTCCTCAAAATGGGCTATTTCCTCATCAGTGCCCACCACCTTAATGTTGCCACCACGTGCAATAATTTTCAGGTTCGAGAAGTATTCTTTTATCTGATTGAGGTGTTTATCGTTTACACCGAATATTTCTACCGGATTTACATTTTCAAGTGCTATTAATTTTTCTGCCATATATTATCCTAATCTTATTTAATATACCATCATCAAACGATGAATGAGTTTTCACATTTTGTCAAAACCCGGTTTCTGTATAAAGTTAAAAAATCAATGTGCTGTAATTGTTTGATAAATGGCATCTTTTGCAAAAATAACAATGAAAACCCAATTTTACGGTGATAATTTATAATTTTGATCCTGCAAGCGATAAACACATGGAAATACCTGTCATCACATTAACAACCGATTGGGGAACGCGCGATTTTTATGCCGGCGCCGTTAAAGGCAAGCTTTTGAGTAAGTTGCCCCATGCCCATATTGTAGATATTTCCCACCATATTTCGCCACACGATATCATCCATGCTTCTTTTGTATTGAAAAACGCCTGTTCACAATTTCCCGAAGGCACGGTTCACCTGATAGGCGTGGACAGCAACACCACCTATGAGCATCCTCATGCGCTTATTAAAGCAGAAGGGCAGTATTTTATTGGAACGGATAATGGTATCTTTTCGCTGATGTTCGACCAGCAGCCGGATGTAATCATCCATCTCGATGTGCACCAGGAATCTGATTACCTGACCTTCCCGGTGAGGGATTTATTCTGCAAGGTGGCTGCCGAACTGATTCAAGGCAAAGCCCCTGAAGAGTTTGGTGCCCCGGCCGAAAAGATCAGGCAGCTCCAGGCTTTTCAGCCCGTGATAAACAATAAGACCATTAAAGCCAAAGTGATTCATATCGATCGCTATAAAAACCTTGTCACCAATATCAGCTATAATGTTTTTCAGCAGGTGGGAAAGGGAAAGCCTTTTGAGCTTCATTTTCATGGCGGACGCTTCAGTATCCAGCACATCCACACCGAATACAATGAAGTGAACGAAGCTGAGATAGTGGCTGTTTTTGGTTCGAGTGGTTTTCTTGAAATTGCCCTCAACAAAGGAAAAGCCAGCGAGCTGCTGGGCATGAGCCTCGACTCGCCGGTGATTGTGGAGTTTAAAAGATAAACAAGTCTTGAGGTAAAAATTTATACAACTTATTGCTTAAATCTTGTTTCGGATTTATTCCCGAAGTAAGGACGA
>JASMTJ010000242.1:0-4343 GCA_041694335.1 Bacteroidales bacterium | reverse complement strand
AGGCAGAGGGTTAAAGTTGCCTAGGTTTCTTTTACCGTACATTAAAGATTATTCAAAAATATCCAGGACTAAATATACTTGCAATTATTAACCCAAGACGATATCAGATATAATCTATATATCAGTCTACCAGAAAGATCAGAATACTTACGCTTTCCCAACATAGACAATTTCAATCTAGATACAATCTTTTTAGTCTGCTCCTGATCCCAGAGGAAGCACATAGAGATTTCCGCGGTTATGTCTTCCCAGTTTTGCAGTACGACGGAGCGAGAGTCGTAGCTAAAACCAAATTTACCAAGCTCATCGGAGTCCAGGCCCAAACGGTCTTTCAGGATTTTCCGGAGGATGAGTTTGTTTTTGAGGGTGGTTCGGTCGAAGAGATGCTTTTCTGGAAGCTGAGAAAAGTATTTTGCTATCGAGAGGTTCGCAAAAGGTAAAATCAATCTGGAGTCACTAGCACTGGAAAAATTGCGCACCTTTCGAGTAAAGATCTCCTGGTCAATTATCGTCCCCCGGATTGACGCTCTGAAATCTAGATAGTCATCATCACTATCTTTTTCCTTCCAAAAATACGACACGTCATATGCGCCCTTAAAAATCAAACGTGCATCAGCCAAAGAGAAGCCGAACATATCAGTGCATTCCGCTCTAGAGCGCCCGGCCCTATTAAAACCACTTTCAGATCTGGCGTATTTTGATAGGAATCGTCCTTTATTTAACACCCTCGACAACTTTTGATTCCTAAATTCCCTTGCACTTGGGATATGGCCGATATAAACATCATTTCCCATTCCGTCAATAATATTAGCTCCTTTCAAGTCCGGTACCTGGCAAGCGTAGAGCGGGTATGCGAGCGTTACGTTGTCTGTACACGGGAAGGGTGCGCTGACGAAGTAGTCTTGGATTGCTTGTTTATGTGCCGGCCCCAGCGTGTCCACCTCGTGCAATACCTGGTGCCTGAAGCCGAGTTGATTGGCAATTTTTGCGCTAATTTCGCTTTCGTCAGCCTTACCCTTCGACTTGTGACTAATCAGCGTAACTTTATCTTGCCAGCCGGCTTCGGCCAGTGCCAAGGCAATGCTATTGCTGTCTTTGCCTGCGCTATGAAACAAAAAGCTAGGCCGTGAAGGGTCTATACGGCTGATCGTGGCTTCCGCCAGCATTTCAAGGATCTTGTCCTCGTCCGGCTCCATTTCGTCGGGTGGTAGCCGGTTGCCATTCAAGAACGGGAATTCGTGGGTGAATTCGACTTCTACCTTGCCATTTTGGGCAGATACCCTGGCCTGGTCGCCAATACCCAGTATATAGATATCTTCGTAGGCAGTTTTGGGCGGCGGTACAACGCCACTCTGCAACAGGAAGGAGACGCCTTCATTGGAGATGGTCAGTGGTTTTGGTACACGGGGGTCGTCCAGTAGCTCGGTGATGGACTGGCTGTAGAGAAGGGTTGATTTGTCTTTTGGCCAGTAGAGGTATAGGGGGTGTTCGGCGGCTGGGTCTGACGCCAATACTGTTGTGCCATATTTTTCTGTATATTTACTAATCATCTTTTATCAACTTCAGTTCCTGACGCCTGTCTTATTCATCAATAAAAAAGCTCAAATCTATGCCTTAACAATATCTTAAAAAATTCTTTAATATCTAATTTTTTTATATCTAGCTTCAACCTTTTAAGTATAAGTCTTTTGAAGTAAGTTCGCTCAAATGATTCCAGGCCGCGAAGGTCAATCAAACATAATAGAGACTTATTATAGTTAGATTTCCCCTTTGACAGAGAGCCTACCTGCGAACTATCATAAATTGCTGTGACTTCTTGGCTCTTAACAATATCGTACACTCTTGCTAAGCGCGCCCATAAATCTAAGTCTTCACCCCGATTAAGATTCTCGTTATATCCACCGACTTGAGCAATACAGCTTTTGTGGACCACAACAGCACCAGTCCACATTAAGAGCTCATCCATTGCTTCTTTGAAGTAATTTTCAACTACAAACACTGGTTGTTTACGAGAGTGCTTAAAAATATTGCGCTTATCAGCATGCTCAAATGAGGTAACATAAACGCGTTCATTAGGGTAAGCCTTAATCATGACTTTGACTTCATGAAGGTGATGCTGTTTCCACAAGTCGTCCCCATCCAGAAAGGCAATCCACTCGTAACGAGCTTCCTCTATACCGCGGTTCCGCGCAGCGGAAACGCCCTGGTTTTTCTGATGGATCAGCCGAACCCGGTCATCTTCGATGGCTTCGACCACCGCAGCACTGTTGTCGGTGGAACCATCGTTAACAACGACAATCTCGAAATCCTGGCAGGTTTGGTCTAGCACCGACTGAATGGTGTTTCGGATGCTGAGCTCTTTGTTGTAGAGAGGGATGACGACTGAGAACATCAGGGCTCCATATCCTATTCGATTAGTTCAGTTTCATAACATTTTCGGTTTTTTGGCTAAGTTCGGTTATCACCAATTAGCCGCCTAACCACTGCGGCGACAATTAAGAAAAAAGAGTCAACTTTAGTGACTTCTAAGGCCCTTTATGATACGAAAAACTTCTCGATCGAATACAAACGCAAAGCCATAGAAGACAGTTATGAGTACACTTCCAAAAACAATAGACTGCAATAGGTCTGAACTGATGAGGGCTTCGAACGTATCCTTCAGCCAAAACGAAATTCCGAAAGCAACACCTCCCGCACTTACCAAAGGGAAGATATCATTCAGCTGCTCAAAAACTTTATATTCGATGATTCTTCCACTGAAATGCATATCAATGATGTAAGATAGAATCGAGAATACAGACAGCGCAATAACCATACCCATTACTCCGAAGTACACGCCTCCAATTATAAACACGGACCCTATAACTTTCTTTGCTATCTCTAAATACAAAAAAATGTCACTCCGGCCTTTAACTTTTAGAATATTAAGATTGTAAGCACTAATTGGCCGAAAAATTGATACTATCGCTAATATCTGAAAATAAGGTACCGCTGGCAACCACTTTTCACCAAATAGAAATCGGAACCCGGGCTCCGCGATCAGAATCAAGGATAACATTACGGGAACAACAACGATGAGAACCAATTTTAGCACTTTTTTATATGCAAGCTTAAGTTTTTGATCGCCATCTATGTTTGAAAAGAATGGATAAGACACCTTTCCAATAACCGCGCCAATTTGCTGGACCGGGAACAGCCGCAATGTTTCAGCTTGGTGAAAGAACCCAACCTGGGCTGGAGAGAAAAATTTCCCAATTACAATTCGGTATGCATCGTTATAAATCGTGTCCAATAAGCTAGATAGCGTTAGTTTGTAACCAAACTTGAAGTGGTATTTGAATCGCTTTTTGTCGAAAACTAATGAGGGCTTCCAGGGTATGAACACCCAATTCTGGACGGTAAACACAATCGCCTGCGCGAGATTGAGCGATACCAGGCTCCACACTCCGTATCCTGCGTAGGCCATGCTTACGCCAACAATACCCGCAATAATTGTTGATGGTATTTGCAGCTGCATTTGCAGTTTGAAGTTCATCTCCTTGGTGAGCTTCGCTACGTGTACTGCTACAAAAGCCCGGATGACGAAGCTTAGCGCGAGCAGGCGGATTATTTCTGTGAGGATCTCCTGATCGTAGAAGGCGGCGATATAGGGCGCAGACAAGAAGACTACTCCATACACCGCGAAACTTACAATCAGGTTGGTGACGAATACCGTAGAATAGTCTGTTTGGTCTGGCTCTTTCGTGCGAATGAGCGAACTAGTCATGCCGCTGTCCATCAACGCTGTGCCGATGGAGATGAAAACGATGACCATGGCAATCAGGCCGAACATTTCGGGCATCAGCAGCCTGGCCAATATGACTTGAACACCAAAGTTTATGATTTGTACGCTGAATTGCTGTACAAAATTCCATTTTACGCCGGTGATGGCTTGCTGTTTGAGGCTCACTGGGGGGGGTAATGCTCGCTGTTGCTTCCTCTGGATGGAAACAGATGAATTGGTTTAGTAACTTGTGGTGGGGCATTGATCAGACGATCACTTTGGTTACCGATGCTTCTTTGCGGTGGCCCTCCTGAAAGCTTTGAAAGCTGGATTCTAGCTCAAAGGCTGATCATTTAATAGCCAGTCTAACGGGGCTCCTCTCCATGCTTAACTCTTGATTTCCAGCTTTGGAGCCTGGCATTACAAACTTGGAAACGACTGCCCGGCCAAAATGAGCGACTTTCCTTGGAAATAGCTTTTACACTTTTGGGAATGGGCTGCTGGAATTTCCAAAGCTGGAAATAGATTTCAGCGGGAAGTACCCGAAAAAGTGTGGAAAACCTGTTTCCGGCGCTGGAAA
>JASMTJ010000241.1:0-1229 GCA_041694335.1 Bacteroidales bacterium | reverse complement strand
TACTGCTGGTGCAGGCCAATGGTCTATCGGCCAAGGTTTGGCGGCAGCAGGCGGTCTTTACCAGATGGGCACAAACATTGGAGACTTTGGTGACAATGCTCAGAGCACTGTTGGTACAGTATCAGGCGGTCTCAAGATAGCTTCTGCTGTACCTGGGCCTCACCAACCTTTTACAATGGCCGCTGCTGCTATTGCTGATGTGCTTAATGCTGCTGGCTTGTTCGGCGGCGGCGGTGATGACATAAACGATGATGCTGAATTTGAAGCTAGATTCGGGAAACAATATTATTCCGGACGAGGAAGAAGATATGAGTCAGGAATAAGTCACGGCAATTTAAGTGGTGGCATCCCTGGATTCCAACTTTACATGGATAAAAGTGAATATATTCCAACAGGGACAGCTAAAAAAATTCGCACTGCTACTATAGATACTATTGAAGCTCATTTTGAAATGCTTGAGGACCAGTTTGGTATAAGCGTCAGAGAAGCAATGGAGGATGAACGAGCAGGTTTTCATCTAAAAGATTGGCAGGATGATTTAGACAACAATGCACAAAAAGCTGTGAAAAAAGCTATTAACCGCACTACGAAACTATTTTATACCACTTATGCAGATAATTTTGCTGAAGCTGCTTTTGGGGAAGGCGCAGATAAGATAATTAATAAAGATGTTTTGAAAAAAGCCCAAAAAGACGGTGAAAAAATCTCGCAAACATTTTATCGTCTTATGAGTGGCCTTGAAAACATATCGGAAGAAGTGCCTGGAGCTATAGACCGCATTGTTGGCTACATAGATGACGGTTTGACTTCTATGGAAGCCATAGAAAAACTCACCCAAGAATATCAGCAAGTCTTTGATACATTAGCTCCCGCTGTCGAACAAGGCTTACGCGCATCTATCCAATCTACCAACTTTGAGGATTTCCAAGCCGGACTAACTGCCAATCTTGAACAGTCCCTTGCCAAGACAATAACCAATCTTGCCAAACAAGAACTTACCAATTCCATCGTCAAGGGCGCATTCGATAATGTTCTGAACTTGAAAGATATGTTCGCTGACTATTTCGCCGGGGAAACTTCGCTTGATACCGTTGCTTCTAAAGTCGGCGAAATGACAGATAAGGTGCGCGAAGCAGTTGACAAGGGCGCATTTCAGGACTTTATCAAGGTGATGGAAGAGCTTGGATTGGTCGCTGGAGCATTATCTAGTTTTGAAAGGCAACAGAAAA
>JASMTJ010000240.1:0-11114 GCA_041694335.1 Bacteroidales bacterium | reverse complement strand
TGATTTCTCGAACTATGACCAGGAAGAGGTGTGGGCCGACACGGTGGAGCGCTTTGATCTGAAAGTCAACCGTATCGAAAAGCTGCCCCCAGAAACAGGAAAGCTTGATAAGTTAGAGGTTCTTGAATATGAAGGCAATCCACTCAAGGAACCTGAACTTTGGTTTTTGGATGAAGGGTATTTGCCATCAGCCTGGTTTAAAAGGCTGTAACTGTAACTTATCCAATATCAGAATGATGATGAAGTAAGGAATTAAACCGTACTCTGCAAACCGCAGCACGATTTGTGGTGCGGATTCAGCAATAGTCCAAGCATTTCCCGGCCTTTAGTCCATAATTTGATCTTAATTTCGCTTATGTAATAAAATTTTCCCTACTTTTAGTAGCTGAAAATCAAACCATGGATCAATGATTTTTTCACCACATTTCAAGTCCATCCTGGCTGTTGTTGCTTTTTTATTGCTTTCCGCGGATGTTTTTCCGGCGAAATTTAAGGTGGAGTCTTTTAAAAAGGATGAGTCTGATCTGGCTGCACGCAGGTTTGAGCGTCAGGATATCAATGGTGAAAGCTGTGCCCTTTTAAAAATCAGTACCGATTTACAGGGCTTGAAATTTCAATCCGGGTTTGGAATTGTGGGGGATGTACTTCACAAAGGAGGTCAGTACTGGGTTTACCTCTCGCCGGGGGAGCTGAGGCTTTCAATCTACAAAACAGGATTTATCAGGCTAAATTACGATATCCCTTTGCCAGTGCATTCAAACGATGTTTTTCATATGGTACTAACAGCCACGGATATCGAAGCTGATGCCTTACCAGTGACTTTCATCGTAGAGCCTTCCGGGGCAGAATTAAAGGTTGGCCAAAAAATAATCCAAAACAAAGAACCTGTTCGTCTTTCTGTTGGAAAACACCTTTTTACCGCTTTTCTTGATGATTATCACCCCATATCAGATTCAATAACTGTCAACGATAAAAATGTTCTTTTCTCTTATGAAATGAAAAAAATACAACCGGTCTTGGTTAAAATAACCAGTGAACCGGAGGGTGCCGATTTTTTTCTTGACAATATTAAAATGGGAACCACCCCGTTCTCTTTCTACCACAAACCCGGTAATTATAAAGTCAGCCTGGAAAAAGAGGGCTACACCACATTTTCGGGAGCGGAGTTAATAATTAAAAGGCCCGAAACCGAAGCACATTATGAATTGGAAGAGAATGTAGGGTACTTGTCGGTTATGCGTCCCAGGGGTTCTACCCTGACTATTAACGGGAAGGTTTATGAGCAAACACAATTCCTGACTTTCGAACCTCAATTACTTCGGGTAAAAGTCTCCATGCCCAAAGCAGATCCGGTTGAAAAGCAAATCATCCTGAAAAAGGGAAGCATGATCAGAACTTCAATGATACCTGAGGTGAAAACCGGAAAAGTAAGAATAGCCGTATCCCCGTTCGAAGCACATGTAGAGCTCAAAGGAGATGCCGGAGAATTTTTTGAAGCCACAGGGAGCAAGGTTTTCGACAGCATACCGATAGGAACTTATCAGATGACGGTGAGTGAAGAAGGTTACACTACCTCAAAAACAAGTTTTGTGGTCAGGGAAAATGAAACAACGAATCAAACCATTAAATTAAATAAAGCAGAAGTAGCACAAGTAGAAGGAAAAACAAAAGCAACAGAAAAGACTGAACTGAAAAAGCCAGCATCTGCGAAAATGAATTTTAAGCGTGAGATGGTCTTTGTGGAGGGCGGAAGTTTTATGATGGGCAGTGAGCGGAATGAAGATGAGATGCCTGTACACAAAGTCACCTTAGACGACTTTTATATTGATAAATATGAAGTGACCGTTGCCGATTTCGAAAAGTTTGTAAAAGCCACCGGCCATAAAACCAATATTGAGTATGTGGGGCATGGAACTATTACCGGTAAAAAGACTATAAGTGGTAAACAAAAGAGAAAAAAAGGAGCTACATGGCGCCATGGCAGTGGAGGCAATAAACTAGATGAAAAAGAATATAATCATCCGGTAATATTTATGGATAAGACTGATGCAGAGGCATACTGCAAATGGCGGGGTGGGAGACTGCCAACCGAGGCTGAATGGGAGTATGCCGCCCGGGGAGGGCAAAAGAGCAAAGGATATTTCTATAGCGGCTCAAATAATCCGTACGAGGTAGGATGGTTTGCCCAGAATTCCAGACAATCGACACATCCGGTTGGCTCCTTAAAACCAAACGAGCTGGGCATTTATGATATGAGCGGAAATGTTTTTGAGTACTGCTCAGATAAGTATAAGAGAGATTATTATGAGAACAGTCCTGAAAAGAATCCTACAGGGCCGCCAAGCCAGTATATCGTTTTGCGGGGAGGAAGCTGGTATTATATTTCGGAGTTCGGAACCAATACGTTTCGTAAGGCATGGAGGCTTTATTCTGATAACACTACAGGTTTCAGATGTGTGAGGGATTTATAGTTTGGAACAGTTTTGGCATAGTTTGAAAAAACATTTTCAGTTTTTCAGGTTGTGCACAACTAATAAATTAACGTAAAGAAAATGATTGATTATTAAATTAATTTGTATATTTAAACGCGAAAACAAAATCCAATATCATGAAAAATTTATTCAAAGTTACTTTAGTACTTGCCATGGTTGCTTCGGCATCAATGGTTATGACAAGTTGTGGATCCTCAAAGAAGGCTACTGCCGAAAAAGGTTATGAGGAAGTAAAAACGTTCTGTAGCGGTCCTGAATACCGCACCAGCGAAGGCGTAATGCGCGCTAATGCTTCAGGAAGCAGTAACGACATGGAAATCTCTCGCGAAAAGGCTATGACAAATGCCCGTAATCGTCTTTCTGAACAAATGGAAGTAATTGTAAGTAACCTTACTGATTACTACAAAAAAGAAACCGATTACCTTGAAAACTCAAGCATGGAAAAGCGCTTTGAAGATCTCGTGAGAGAAGTTTCGAATAACAAGCTTCAGGGAACTTATCCGGTATGTGAAAAAACCACTCGTAACAAAGACGGTCATTACATTTCTTATGTGGCTGTTGAGTTAGGTGGAGAAGAATTCCTTGAGCAAAGCGCTAACCGTCTTTCTAAAGACGAAGAATTGAAAGTGGACTATGACTATGAAAAGTTCAAGGACAGCTACGAAAAAGCGATGGAGCAGTTGGAAAAAGATCGCAATAACTAATTTTCCTGCCTTGATCCAAATTAGGGGAATTCTTCAACCCGTGTGATGAAGGGTTCCCCCTTTGTTGTTTACTTTCAATTTTGAAAAGTATGGTTTCACTTAGAAGAACTTTATTAGCAAGTGCTTTAATGGTTGTGCTCACATCTTGCGCTACCGGCATTTCGTTACAACCAGAGAAAAACAAAAGCTCTGAAAGTGAGATCACCCAAGAAAAGGATTTTAACCGAAATAGTGACTCGCCACAGTATAAATTCCCATCAAAGTCTGAAACACCTGATTTCTTAAAGAACAAAAACACCATTTGCAGTAGCTGTTTTCTGGGAGTTTCCGATCCGGGAATCGATTCTGCCCGTGCTGTTGAGCAGGCACTGAGCAGGGCGGCAGTAATGGAGGCCCTTACTAACAAGACCGAAATAAAATTCATTACTGATTTTTATACCAAGGTTATCCATGATAAACAGTGGGAGGTGTTTGCTCACTTATTCGAGATAACTTTGAAAGTTAAAAACATGAAACCGGATACTATCTTTTTCAGTAAATACGACGAAGCTATTGTTCTAGCAAAGCCTGAGGGTAATTTACTTTCGGAAAGAAAAAGAATGGTGTTGTCTGGTTTTATTCAGGAAAAAACCTACGGAAACCTGGCCGATTATATGTATCGATTTGAAATGAAGACACCTGCCGGAGATATGTTTGTAGTTCGTATTGTCAATGATAATTTTAGTGTGGAATCGCTGCAAAACGATAAAACAAATACAGACTACCCGAAGAAGAGCTTTATTTATAATTCCAATATCGCGGATGACAGTACCTGGAAAACGCCCGGGTTTTCGCTACGCACAGGCTTATGGCCTTCGTTTTTTGGTGGATTACTCAAAAACATGTTTTACCAGGTAAAAGAAACTGCCGAATATGAGGTGGGAAATATGCGCGATACATACAGCGAAGAGCTTAATGCCCGATTAAAACGCCAAACCGGCAGCAACACTTTTTCTGTTGATGTTCAGGGATGCGAAATCTATAATAATCATCTGACCCCGCTAGTTCATTCAACCATAAAAAAGTAAAACCATGAAAAAGATTTTTTTGTTACTCGTGCTTGCCGGAATTACTTTGGCAGGATTTTCTCAGACTTTTGAAGAGTTTAAAAAGAAGCGCCAGCAAGAGCTTCAGGAAATGAAGCAGGAGCGCCAAAAAGCCTTAAAAGCTCTGAAGCAGGAGTATGACGATTACATCGAGAAAAGAGATAAGGAATTTGCCGACTACCTTGATCAGGAATGGAAAGCTTTTAGATTATACAAGGCCGAACGACGACTGCCGGAGCCTAAACCCAAACAAGTGCCCAGCTTTGATCCCGACCAAATCAAAACAACCCCTTCCGGGGATGATCAGCCTGAGGAACGAAAAACAGATAAGCCGAAAGACAAAAAACCAGAGGACGATAAACCCGATGTTACGGTAAAAGACAAAGCGAAGCCTGACAAAATAGTTCCGGACATCCCGCTAAGGAATATTGACCCGATAGAAACGGTGGTGATTGATGCACCCAAAACCAAACCTGAAGACATAAAACCGGTGGTTCAAAAAAGCATTCCGCAAGACTTCAGGCATGATGTAATCAGTTTTGATTTTTATGGCCAGGAAGTGGCGTTTGAGGTAGACCCCGACATGCGCAGGTTCAGAATCAGCAGTGTAAATGAGGGAAGTTTGAGTAATGCCTGGAGTAAGCTATCTGAGATGGAAGTGAGTGCGGCTATCCACCAGGCGCATGCATACGGCGAAGAAATGAACCTCAATGACTGGGCTATGCTCAAATTGTTTGAAGGACTGGCCGATGATCTGACGGGTTCGGAAAACGAAAAGACGGTGCTCACTTGGTTTATGCTAAACCGTTATGGCTACAACGTAAGAATTGCATATGCTTTGAATAAAGTCTCGCTATTGGTCCCGGCCACTACGCAGCTCTACGGAATAAAATATTTGCTGCTGGATGGTAAAAAATACTACATCACCACCGAATTAAACAGCCAGCAAATATATACCTATGAATCGCCTTACCCGTTAGCACAACGAGATGTTGATTTACATATTCATCGTCCCATGCTTTTGGGTACTGATCTTAAAGAGCGGAAAATAACTTTTGAGCATCTTGGTCAGCGCTACAGTATTCCGGTGGTTTACAACCGCTCGCATATCGACTTTTTCGATGAGTATCCCATTACTGAGATAGAAGTTTATTTGAACTCACCAGTTTCTGAAGCTTTAAAATCATCGCTGAATGCAGGATTAAAAAGCAAAGTAGAAGAAATGAGTGATCCTGAAGCGGTAAACTTTTTGCTTTCGCTGGCTCAAAAGAGCTTCGATTACAAAACCGATCCGGAACAGTTTGGTCGCGAAAAGTTTTTCTTCCCCGAAGAAGTTTTCCATTATCCTTTCTCCGACTGCGAGGACCGTTCGGCCATCTTTTCTTATCTCGTAAGAGAGCTGAAAGGGATCGATGTGGTGGGGCTCGACTATCCCGGGCATTTAGCCACAGCAGTGAGATTGCCCGGCGAATCGGGAGCTTATGTTTCGGTGGGGCGCGAAAAATATATCGTGGCCGACCCCACCTATGTTAACGCTCCTTTCGGTTTGGTCATGCCGCAGTTTGCGCAGTCGCAGGTGAAAGTGGTTCGCGTGAAGCCTGGCGAGATGATTCTTGCTAAAAAGTTCTGGGATATCGCTCATGAAGCAGGGGCTTACCGCGGAGGCACCTTGCAGGATTATGCTTTTACAAATGATGGCTCATGCTTCCTTACGGGATATTTCAGTGATAAAGTCGATTTTGGACGCTATAGCCTCGAAGGCAATGGCAACAAGGAGGTGTTTGTGGCACATTTTAGTCCGGAGGGAAGTGTTCGGTGGCTTCAGGGTTTTAGCAGCGAAGGACAGGAATCTTTTGCTTACGCCAATGCCTTGACACTGGTGGATAACTCGCCGGTTATTTCGGGGGTTTTTAAAGGTGGATTAAAATCGGGAAGAGCACGGATTTCGGGAGATGACAACAGCTGGTTTGTGAGCAGGGTTTCTGAAAATGGGGCGCAATGGATAAACAAAGTGGAGATACAGGATGATCTGGATAACCAGCGATTGGTCAGTTCTTTTTCAGGATCAGGAAGATTGATTGACACGGAATATTATGCCGCTGAAGATGTGCTGAGCACTATGGAAGGGCTCACTTTTCTGGATGGTAATATTGTGCTGAATGGATATCTGGCTTCCGTTCCGGGGACCATGGACAAGAGTTATGCCTCAGAAGCTGAGCTGGATTATGCCGCTATGCTGAAGAGCAAGAATGATCAGTTGATTGAGGAGGATGTGGATGAAGCTATTGCAGGTTTATTCGCCGTGACCTCGCTGATACAAACCAGCGGATATGTGATTCCGGGGGCAGATGCGCAGAAAGCACTGGATAAGTATAATCCCGAATTTAAAAAGAATTCACCGAATATCTATGAAAGTATTGGTACTATTGAGTTTCTGAAAAACAGCGATGGTATCGTGACCATAAAATCTGAAGACAGGCATGTGACCATCGACAAAGTAAGAATAAAGAATAATGCACGGCTAAAAGTGGTGCCTTTACCCGACGGGAATCACCGGATTGATATCCTTTCGGGAATTGAGGTGGGAAAATATTTTGTGTGGTACGATTTGAATTATGTAAAAATGTTCCGTGAAAACGGCAATCTTTTATTCGACTATGATGATGATCATACACATAAGGTTTTCAACCTGAAAAAGGACATTTTATATTAGGTATTAGAGATTATAAAGTTTAGTAAGTTGTGAATATCAGTGTTTAAGTGTTCAGGTGCTTAAGTGTTTAGGTAGTTGGCAAGGGCTACGGGCGAAAAGCTTACGAATTAACTATTTACTAATGAACTAATTAACCAATATACTATTTAACGAATTGACTATTTGACAATTATACTATTTGACGAATCAACAAAATAGAGCAATGAAAAGAAAAATTTTATTATTGATGGCTTTGCTTCCTTTCCTAGGTTTTACACAGATTGATGAAATGCGCGACAGGATGAATGATGAAGTGATGCGAATAGAGGAAGGAAAGATGACCTTACGTTTTGTAAACGCTATGAATGATGAACCCGTGGCCGAGGCGCTGGTAGAAATTGAAGGTATTGGTGATTTTGAGACCGATGGCTTGGGAAGAGTTATCTTTGATGCTCCAAAAAAGGATGGTGTTTTCCCGGTAAAATTCAGTAAAGCCGGGTACTTCGATTTGAAGACGACTTTCGAAATAGCCGCCGGAACCATTTTTTACAATCGCTTTGCGGTTTCTCCGCTTATTGCCAGGGAGAACATGAGGATTGTACTGGAGTGGGGCAAACGACCCGACGACCTGGATGCTCACCTTGAAAAAACGGGCGATTACCACATTTCCTATCACAATATGACAGTATCGGATGATGGCGAAGCAAAGCTCGACCGGGATGATCGCGAAAGCTATGGCCCCGAAACCATCACCATTAAAAAGGTAGACGGCAGAGCCACATATTCATTCTACGTGAAAGATTACAGCAACCGCGACCGCCACCGCTCAAAGCAACTTTCCAAATCAAATGCTGTGGTGAGACTATATGATTACAATGGCCTTATCAGGGAATGGAAGTTAAGAGAAAAGGAGAGAGGCAACATATGGCAGGTGTTTGAGATCCGAAACGGAAATATTGAATCTATCGACAACCTGAAAACACAATGAGATGATGCAAATCAACAAAATAACCCCACTTTTTCTTGTTCTTTTAATCCCCGGGTTTTTATTTGCTCAGGCAGATATCAGCCTGAATAACATCAAGAACTCAGGGAAATATATTTATGGTGTCGGTCTGGGAACAACCATTCCTGAAGCGGATCAGGCGGCTCTTCATAACCTTGTTTCGCAAATTTCTGTGGAGGTGGAAAGCTCTTTTACCAGTCATGTAAAAGAAGAAAACGGAGAACTGTCGGATTACACAAAACGTGTGGTCAACACCTATTCGAATACCCGGTTGCAGCAGGCCCGAATGAAGGTCCTTCCTGATAAAGAGGGAAACAAACATGTGCTCAGGTACATCAGCAAAGAAGACCTGAAAGAAGTTTTTGAGCAACGCAAACAAAAAGTATTCGATTATTACTGGATGGGGCAGGAGGCCGAGAAGGAGCTAAGAATCGGCGATGCTTTGAAAAATTATTATTGGTCGTTGGCCTTGTTGCGCAGTCACCCCGACAACAGCAAAATCAGGATTAAAACCAAAAATCAAGGTGAAAGAACGTTACTGCCTTTGCTGAATTCGCAGATGGAAAGGCTCTTAAGTAATCTTCATTTTGTGGTGGACCAGGTTTTCACCAACAAAGAGGAACGTAAAAAAACTGTAGCCCTTAAAATCCTTTACCAGGATGAGCCGGTCACAAATATCGATTACAAGTATTTTACCGGGGATGTTTTTTCTCAACTGGTGGGCGGAAAAGACGGCCAAGGGGTGATAGAGCTGTTTGACGCATCTGCCAGCTCGCTTGAGAAGGTGCAGCTTTATGTAGAATACAAATACAAGCATAAGTGGAAAATCGACGATGAAGTCAGGTGCGTGATGGAAAACACCCACCTGCCGGGATACAGCAAATCAAAAATCCGCCTGGATATCAGCACTCCGGAAATGACTGCCAACAAGTCCGGTGATAACAAAACAAAGTTTGAAAACCTGGAGAAAAAGCACAGCCAAAGCCTGGCGGTCAATCAGAAAGATCAGCTGATCAAGAACACCATGAGAGTAGTAAATTCCCTCCAGGATAAAAGTGGTGAAAGCATTCAGGAGCTCTTTACCGATGCAGGTTATAACATGTTTAAGGAGTTGCTGATGCAAGGAAACGTAACTATACTTTTTAACGATTCGGCCTCGCTCAACGTGGTAAAAGTGAATAACCAACTGGCTGTACGTTCAATCCCCATGATGTTTGCGTATCAGAACAACAACCGCAAGTTTGTGGAAGATGTGGTTTTCCTTTTTAACGACGAAATGAAGATTGAAGCACTGTCGTTTGCCCTCAGCCGGATTGCTATCCGCGATATCCTGAAAAAGAGCAATGTGTGGGGTTCTCCCGAAGAAAAATACACACTGATTCATTTCATGGAGAATTACAAAACAGCATACAGCCTCAAACGCCTTGAATATCTTGAAAGTGTTTTTGATGATAATGCCCTGATTATCGTGGGACATGTCCTGAAAAAAGACGAAGAAAAACTCATGGATGGGATTTCGTCGGACCTCGATCAGCAAAAAGTGAAATACATCCGTATGAGCAAGGATGAGTACATCGATCGCTTATCCAATGTTTTCCGCTCCAACGAATACATCAACATCGATTTTGAGGACAACGAGGTGCGTCGCTTGCAAAATGATAAAATCTATGGCATACAGATTAATCAAAACTATTATTCGACCAATTATGCCGACAAGGGCTACCTTTTTCTGATGGTGGATTTGAAAGACACCCTAAACCCACGCGTTTACGTCAGAACCTGGCAACCCGAAAAATTTAAGGATGGTTCCGTTATCGGACTGAAGAATTTTCATTTTTAGATAGCGCTGATCCTTTGATTTGAAAGAACCGCCAGGAAAGAATTACACCCCCCATACCCATTTTTTTCTTCAATACGCATTCATTTATAAATACCAAACCGTTCAACGGATGTATCCGGATTGTTGAAAAACTTGTCTGTTGCCTTTATTTCCTTTTCGGGATTTGGATAAACAGGCCGGAGGGGTCGCCAGTTGCCTTCCCACCTCCGGGATGCCATTTTCAGAGGGCTGTTCCCGGTTTCCGGAAACGGGAAAGCATGAACGGGGGTCGGTTCACGGTTTCCGGGGTTTGACAAGGCCGGCCGGAGGGGTCACTCGCTGCCTTCGCACCTCCGGGATGCCATTTTCAGGGGACTGTTCCCGGTTTCCGGAAACGGGAAAGCCTGGAGCATACCCTAACTGAATAAATACATGGTTCCTGATGTAATCAACGAATAACTGAAGCATCCTTGCCGGTTAAAAGAACAGGGTGAAGCCATCATAAGGAGGCCCATCACGCAAAGGGGAAATACCAATGACACGAAGAAGATATTGCTATCATACTCATATCAGAGCGTGGTTAAGTGCGGAAATTAACTTCTCCCTGCTCTCCGCAATAGATACAACTTAAAACTACTGAAAACAGATTAAGCATGGTTTTCTTGTCTGTAAAGATTACCGGAAAATTTCGAAAAAAAATGACCTTTGCATTAGGAAATATTGAAATATATTTTATATTTTTGATAGACGTAATTTACTAAATCATCAATTATAAAAAATTAAAATCATGACACTCTTTCATTCAGTAAGTTTTCACAGATTAAGAAACGCAGAAATTTTTAATCTTTCTCACGGAATTAAAAACATTACCGCCAATTATTCGGGCGAAGGTCAACCATTAACCCCGGTTATCACCCGGCATAACGAAGCGCACAACAAGCTCGACGAAGCCATGAAAAAGGCACAGGGTTCCACCTATACGGCATTAATAGGAGAAGCGGACGATAAGTTGGATGATGCTTTTCTTGGATTCAGATATTTTTTGAAAGCCTGCACCTATCGCCCCGAGGAAAATATTAAACTGGCCGCTAACCGGTTGATGCTGTTGTATAAAACTTATGGTTATACATTACAAAATGAAGGCTACAGCGAACAAAAAGCCGGAATGGAAAACCTGATAGGGGATATGGAAACGAAACCGCAGGCTGTTGACGACCGCACCACGCTTGAAGCTGATGTGTGGTTTAACCACTTAAAATCGGCACATCAGAATTTCAAGCAACTGATGCAAGCCAGGAGGGAAGAAACGCTGGAAC
>JASMTJ010000239.1:0-2745 GCA_041694335.1 Bacteroidales bacterium | reverse complement strand
CCTCATCGGGGATTTGATTTCGCATGGCGACCTTGTGCTGATGATAACACCGATAGACATCGAAGCGCCTGAGGGCCGGATGATTCTTCCGCAGGTGCAAACGATCCGCGATATTCTGGATAATGATGCTGTGGTGGTGGTGGCCAAGGAGCGCGAGGTGGATACGCTTATGAAACGCTTGCAACCCAAGCCGGCGCTGGTTGTTACCGACAGCCAGGTGTTTCTTAAGGCCGATGCTTCCATCCCCAAAGACATCCCATTAACCAGCTTTAGTATCGTGCTGGCACGTCATAAGGGAGATTTTGAAAACTACCTGAAAGGAACGCCCAAACTCTCCGAGCTTAAAGATGGCGACCGGGTCTTGATTCTGGAGTCGTGCACACACCACGTTTCATGCGATGATATCGGGAGGGTAAAAATCCCGCGCTGGCTTAATAATTTTTCCGGGAAAAAGCTCGAATATGAGGTGGTTTCAGGATTGAACGATTTGCCGCGCGACATTCATGATTATGCCATCGTCATTCAGTGCGGTGGATGTGTGATTACCCGAAAGCAAATCATCAGTCGTCTGAAGCCGGCAGTGGATGCAGGAATACCGGTTACAAACTACGGCATGGCCATCGCATACATGCACGGAATTTATGAGCGCGCAGTGGCGCCGTTTGTTAAGCTAGAAGAAAATTCAATTGATTATTTGTAAAATTACATACCATGAAAAAACTCATCGTTTCAGCACTCGTTATTTTCTCTTTATCAGGATACGCACAGCGAAATGCTTCGATATCCATCGAAAGGTATTACACTATCAAAAAGGGAGACATCTGGTTTCATGCTACCCGACTGATGTATGGGTTTAGAGATGGGATTATGTATCCGCAAACAGAAACGGATACCATTTATTTCTACAACAATATGGATAAAGCCTTGGAATACAGTTTTCCAAACCTTCCCGGATTTATTTCTGTGCAGGTAATCCCTCAACAGGTGCCCCCAAAGTCAGAGGGCAAAATCGCGGTGGCATATGATACCCAAGCCAAAGATACATTTGGTCCGACTTTCGATTACTTTTTCATGGAAACCAACGATGATCAAATCCCGCGAAAGCGGTTGATTGTTAGTCCGGATATAAATGAGGATTTTTCGAAACTCACCCCCGAAGAGCGCTCCAATGCACCGGTTATCCACTTTGATAATCCCGGCTTTGATTTCGGAACATTAACCATGGGCGAAAAGATAAATCATACCTTCGTATTCACCAACAAAGGACAGCGCGATTTAATCATCAGGGCCACCAAAGCAAGCTGTGGATGCACATCGCCGGAGCCCGAAAAGAAAGTGATTGCCCCGGGAGAAGAAGGAAAGATCAAGGTCATATTTAATAGTTTCGGTAAAAGGGGCGAGCAGAACCACAAAGTCACGGTCATCTCAAATGATCCGGAAAATCCTGAAATAACATTGGAAATCAGCGGGGAAGTGAAAAGGCAATAAGATGAATATTATCGTTACAGGAGCCAGCCAGGGAATAGGGTATGAGCTTGTAAAGCAGTTGAGTCACCGCGGCAATCATAAAATCCTTGCGATTGCCCGTAATAAAGAATCGCTTAAAAAGCTGGCTTGCGAGTGTAAGAGCGTAAACAAAAGTGCTGAAGTTTTACCATTCGCCTTTGATTTGCTGCACGGAGATTTTTCGGCTATGAAAAATGAAATCCGTAAGGCGATGAATGCCAAAGTCGATGTGGTCATTAATAACGCCGGTGCTCTGGTGAAGAAGCCTTTGACTGAGCTTAGTGATCTCGACTTTGAAACCATGTTTGGCGTTAATATGAAAGCTCCTTTCCGGGTTGCACAGCAGGCGGTTCCTTTTATGGGCGAAGGATCGCATATCGTTAATATCAGCAGCATGGCAGGCTATCCCGGAAGCCTGAAGTTTCCGGGAATGACGCTCTACAGTGCCAGCAAAGGGGCGCTCGGGGCTTTTACAGAAGCGCTTTCTGCCGAGCTTCTGCCTCAGAAAATAAAAGTCAACTGTTTGGCCATCGGCGCAGTGGAAACTGAAATGATGCGAAGAGCATTTCCTGAAGCGGAAGCACCTCTAAAACCCCATGAGATGGCAGAATACATTGTTGATTTTGCCCTGAACGCAGGACGTTTTTATAATGGGAAAGTACTTCCGGTAGCTATTTCTACTCCTTAAATTACTGTTATTAAATATGTAGGGAAACAATCTTATTTAGAAAGCTTAAAAATACATGTAAATAAGTAATACAATACCACAATAATTTTATATTTGTGGCATGAAAAAGAAACGAGGTATTGCACGAAAACTACATAAATGGCCGGGACTTATACTAGCGTTCTTTTTGCTGTTTTTCTCATCGTCCGGCGTCTTTCTTAATCACCGCGACCTGATTTCAAATATAGGTATCCCACGCAAGTGGATTCCTTCATCATATAATTTTGACAATTGGAACCTTGCCACCGCCAGGGCTTCTTTCACTAACTCCGAAGGGCAGACCTTCCTTTACGGAAATTCGGGAATTTGGAAAACGGACAGTTTGTTTTCTCAATTCACAGGTTTCACCAAAGGAATACCGCAGTCGGCCGATCGCTTGAAAACCTATGCGATGGAAGAGTATAAAGGGTTGATGTATGCCGGCACGCACTATGGATTATATGCTTTTAATGACGGTTGGCAGAAAATCAAACTGCCGGTGGATGAACAGCGCATCGTGGATTTGAAAGCCA
>JASMTJ010000238.1:0-20375 GCA_041694335.1 Bacteroidales bacterium | reverse complement strand
GGTGGTCTTCCTGAAAAGATGAACCTGAAGGTGATCGAGCCACTGAAAAGCCTTTTTAAAGACGAAGTAAGAAGAGTGGGACGTTCCATGCATATGGATGAGCGTTTGATGAGCAGGCATCCATTCCCGGGCCCCGGATTAGCCATACGGATTCTGGGAGAAGTCAATCCCGAAAGGGTCAGAATTCTTCAGGAAGTGGATAGCTTTTATATCAGCGGACTGAGAGAGAATGGGCTTTATGATAAAGTCTGGCAAGCCGGCGCTGTTTTGTTGCCTGTTAATTCAGTGGGCGTGATGGGTGATGAACGCACCTATGAGAATGTGGTGGCGCTCAGAGCCGTTGAATCTACCGATGGAATGACAGCAGACTGGTCTAAGTTGCCCTATGATTTTTTGGCAGCTGTTTCAAATAAAATTATCAACCGGGTGAAAGGTGTGAACAGAGTTGTATACGATATTAGCTCCAAACCACCGGCAACTATTGAATGGGAATAAACATCAATTTTTATGAAATCGTTCCAGAAGAGTTTTTTAGTGGCCTTATTTGCAATTTCTTTCTTACAGCTTCAGGCACAGGACGAGGAAGGGAGAAGGTCGTCGATTATAGAGGAGATAGGTCAGAAAAAGTTCTATATCCACCTGGTTCAGCCCGGCGAGGGTATTAAGCAGGTTGCTGAATTGTATGAAACCACGATAGACGAAATCTATCAATCCACTCCAGGTCTTTTTAAAGGAAGTGAAATAGAACCCAATCATATTCTTAGGATTCCATTTAAAGGCATCGAGGCAGAGGATGAGCCATTTGAAGTTGACTCTGTATCCTATTCGTTCGAAAAGTCGATTCAGACACGCTTGCCCGGCGAGAGAAAAAAACAGCCTTCAAAGGAAGAAGAGAATGCGAACGTGACTGACAATAAATCTACGGAAGTACATACAGTAAAACCTGATGAAACACTATACAGTATTTCAAGAAAATACAATATTTCTATGCAGGATATCCGTCAGGCTAATCCCGGATTAACAAGCGATTTGAGTGTTGGTCAGGAATTAAGAATCCCGTTGTATCTGGCGAAAACCAATAGATCTGAAAAGGAAAACCAGGGACAAATATTCGAAGGAACTTCCTTTAGTTATTACACAGTGAAACCAAAGGAAACGGTATACAGGATAGCTAAAAATTTTGGGATATCGCAGAATGAGTTAATCAGGATGAACCCAAAAATCAGAAGTGAAGGCCTGAAAGCAGGGGAGAAGATACGTATTCCACATTCCTCTGATGAAGATATTGACCTGGACAAATTGCAAGGTAATCTCGATCACTTTGCCGATAAAGACAGTGTTGAAACTGTTCGTCGCTACAAAGTCAAGTTTCTTGAAAGACTTCCTGGCATCTCCAAAAGAGAAAATGTTCCGCTGGATGATATTTACAGACTAAACCCGGGAATAAAAGAGAAGGGTGTGAGTTGGGGCGATATTATAAAGCTTCCGCGAAAAGCGCTTGTAATTGAGCAACTTGAAGAAGACACTGATGTGGATTACATTACTCATAAGGTTTCGAAGAATGAAACGCTGTACAGCATTGCCAGGCTTTATGACATTCCGCAAGAAGACATTATTGCTTTGAACCCGGGAGCGGGACGAGTTATTAAAAGGGGACAAGTATTAAAAATTCCTGTTAAAGTGCCTGAAAAAGAGGGTGAGATAATTGACGATGAAACTCCGGAAGAGTTGGAGGAAGAGGAGCTGCCTAAAGAGGAAATGGAAGTGATTTGTCAGCAAAGAGATGCCTCTTCGGAAGTGTTTGAAGTGGCTTTGATGATACCTTTCTTTTTAGAGGATTACCAACCACTCGACACAGCTATTTTAACCGAAGGAAAGCCAAATCTTAGAACTCATAGTTTTATCCAGTTTTATGAAGGAGCAATGCTTGCTCTGGATACTCTGAAAAAACAGGGGATGAATGTGGAGTTATTTGTTTACGACGTTGGAAAAACACGCGAAGAAGCAGTGGCCAGTCTTGACCGGAACCTTGAGCAGGTCGACCTGATAATTGGTCCGATATACAGAGATGCATTTAATGAAGTAAAAAGATTTGCGAATCAACATCAGATAAAGATTGTCAATCCATTATCCAGCCGGGATAATATCACTTACAACGCTGAAGGTGTATATAAGGTGCAGGCTCCTCAAGAAGCCGAGTTGAATGAGATGGCCAAATTTATCAACAAGTATTACCAGGATACCACCAGTATTTTCATTGTGAGGGATAACCAATACCAGGAAGCCGATCAGTTAAAGCAGTTGAGAAAAGCTTTTGAAAAAATGGGTATTGCTAAAACCGGCAAACAGAAAATTTTCGAAGTGGTTTATTATAGCGACAGCCTGAACCCTGTGTTGGATTCCACAAAGTGGGGAAATAAGAACATTGTAGTAGGTTTAAGCAACAAGGAAGTGTTTACGATAGAGTTTGTAAGGCATATGAATGAAATGCACGACAGTATTCCCAATGTCACTTTGTTTGGACTATCGCAATGGAGGGATTTTAACCTTGAGTATGCACACCTGGATAATCTGGATGTTCATCTTTTTGATGATGAGTTTATAGACTATGACGCTGAAAATGTGAACCATTTCATTCAAAGCTTTAGAGAATGGTATTTTACCGAACCTTTGCCCGAAAAGTTTGCTTTTGAGGGTTATGATGTGACATACTATTTTTTATCAGCGTTGTATAAGTACGGGGCTGATTTTGAGGATTGTCTGAAATATCATCACCCAGACCTGCTTAAGTATCAATTTCATTTTGAAGAAAATGACGCCGGAAGTTATGTGAATAAAAGAGTTAAACCGCTGCATTACAATAAGTATCAGCTGAAAAAAGTTGACCGGCCTGAAATTCGAAGATATAACAGGACGATTGAGTTCTAAAAAAAAGACTGGCCCGTTAAGGTCAGTCTTTTTTTCTGCCGGTTTATTTTTTTACCTCATATCAATAACATCCACATCCGGATGTTTTGTTTCATCAAACTTAAATTCGTTGCCTTTTAGTCCGATATTAGGAAGAAGTTCTTCTACCTGGTAGGTAAATTCGTTTCCTATCTCATCAAAAATGGTGAGGCTTCTTAGTTCGTCTTTGGCTTTATCTACCACTATTTGGGCCTTTTTAAACTGTTCATCCTGTTTAGGTGTTAACTCCAGCACGGCCAGCTCACGATTTCCGCGAGTTTTTTCTTCCAGCAGCTTCACATCAAATTTCTCTTCATAATCGGTCAATACTGATGTTGGATTAAACCCACCGGCGTCCTGTCCGGCCTCATTGACCTGAACTTCCATCGCATCAGGTATATAAGTCCAGATAGTTTCGCCATCACAATAAACTTCCTGGCCTGTAATTTTCAGACGGTATTTATCCCCCTGCGAGAGCAATTCACCTTTGTAGCTTTCATTGATACCTTGCTCCTCGTTGGTCATGGAATAGGTAAACAATATCTTTATAGCTCCCATGTTACGGGTGTTTTCTGCAACCTCGTCAAGAATTTTTTCTCCGCTATCCTGAGAAATCGCAGGTGCAGCTGTAAAAGTCAAAATGGTGAGTAGTAATAAAAAAGTTTTCATCTGTTTAATAATTTTCTTCGTGCATTTATTTTGCAAACTTCTTAATTTTCTCTTCTGGTTACCTGGATAAGCATCTTTATCAAGACCAATTCAAACGTACACTCTTCTATATTAATCATCGTTGTTTTTATTGCTCATATCTTCCAACAACTGTTCCAAAGAGATGCTATCCTTAATAAGAACTTCCCTGGCCTTACTTCCTTCAAACGGCCCTACCACTCCGGCAGCTTCCAGTTGATCGATAATTCTTCCGGCGCGGTTATATCCGATTTTCATTTTCCGCTGCAAAAGCGAGGTGGAGCCATGCTGATTAGCCACCACCAGTCGTGCTGCTTCATCAAAAAGCTCGTCTCTTCCCAGATCTTCAAGGTCTTTCGAGGTTTCAGTATCCTCGTCATAATATTCCGGAAGCTTGTATGCATCCGGGTAAGCCCTTTGTGAGCCGATGTATTCTGTAAGCCCTTCAATCTCATCGGTGTCAATAAATGCGCCTTGTAAACGCACCAGCTCCTTGCCTGTGGACAAGAGCATGTCGCCCCGCCCCACCAACTGGTCTGCTCCTCCGGTGTCGAGGATGGTCCTGGAATCCACTTTTGAGATTACCCGGTAAGCTATCCTTGCCGGGAAGTTTGCCTTTATGGAGCCTGTGATGATGTTGACCGATGGCCGTTGGGTGGCGATGATAAGGTGAATGCCGATGGCACGTGCGAGCTGGGCCAGTCGTGTTATCGGCCCTTCAATCTCTTTACCGGCAGTCATAATCAGGTCGGCAAACTCGTCAATCACCAATACGATATAAGGCATAAACCGATGGCCGTTTTCGGGGTTCAACCGGCGTGAGATGAATTTTTTGTTGTACTCCCCAATTCCTTTGACCTGGGCATCTTTCAGCAGGTTATAACGGTCTTCCATTTCGATGACCATCGAGTTAAGCGTTCTGACAACCTCGCGGGTGTCGGTCACAATAGCCTCTTCGTTATCCGGTAGTTTAGCCAGGTAGTGCCGCTCAATTTTGTTGTAAAGTGTCAGCTCCACTTTCTTCGGATCGACCAGCACAAACTTCAGCGTAGCCGGATGTTTTTTGTACAGCAAAGAAGCGATAATGGCGTTCAATCCCACAGATTTTCCCTGTCCGGTGGCCCCTGCCATCAAAAGGTGCGGCATCTTCGCAAGATCGGTAATAAAACTTTCGTTAGAGATCGTTTTTCCCAATCCGATAGGAAGGTCGTATTTTGATTGAGCAAACTTTTTTGACGACAAAATGCTCTTCATCGCCACAATCTGCGGATTATTGTTGGGCACCTCTATTCCGATAGTGCCGCGCCCGGGAATAGGAGCGATGATACGTATTCCATGTGCTGCAAGGCTCATGGCGATATCATCCTCGAGATTCTTAATTTTCGAAATCCGTATTCCAGGTGCAGGAACAATTTCGTAGAGTGTGATGGATGGCCCTGGCGTAGCTTTGATGGAGTTTATCTTGATGGAGTAGTTTTGCAGCGTTTCCACAATTTGCCGCTTGTTTTCCTCCAGCTCATTCTTTTCTACCTGGATATCCGCATCGGTGTTATAATCGCTAAGCAGATCTTTCGGAGGAAACTTGAAGTGTGGCAGGTCTAAAGTAGGATCATATTCGGTATCCAGCCCTTGCCTTTCCTGCTCTTGATTGTCATCGCTGGTTTCCTCTTTAGGCTTGGGAGCTTCTATGGTGAACTCAATATCGTCATCCCTGCCAGAATTTGGTGTTGTAGTTGATTCTTTGACTGGATCAGCGTCTGGTAGCTCTGTATCCGGTGCCTTTGACAAAGCTTCAGGCTCTTCTTCTTCCACGGCGTATTCTTCGGTGTTAAATCTGGCTTTATTCACAGGTTTTTCGTCGGGCAATTCCGGCTCCTCCTGTTGTTTACGCAGTTCTTCCGCCTCCTTTTCCAGCTCTTTTTTTCTTTGTTTATCTTTACGTCGCTGTTCGCGGCGTGCTTTACTCTTTTCCATATCTATCCACCTTAGCGGGATGTTGAATGCAAAAGTGGTGATGCTGAGAAGGAAGAAAAGCAGAACAAATCCTGCACCCACTTTTCCTGTCACCGAGATTAATAATTCGGCACCACGGTATCCGAAAACACCGCCCAGTATTTCATAGCCTTCTACGTAATGAAATACGAAGCCGGCACTTAATGATATCCAGATAAGAATGGCGATGGAATAGCGCAACGATTTCCAGAGGTTCAGAAGTTGGTGTTTAGTGGCAAGATAAAACCCTAAAATAAAAATGTAAAAACTTATAATGAACGATGCTACTCCAAACCACTGATGAACAAACTGGTAAGCTAAAATTGCTCCAACCCTTCCGGCCCAGTTGTTATGCTGGATATCCCTGTTAAAAAGTTCGCTGAATTTAAATTGCAGTAAGGCGTCGTCGTTGCCGAATCCAAAAAAGTGAAATAGATAGGAAGTAAAGGAAATGGCTGAATATAACGCAAACAGAATGAGAAATATTCCGAGAATAATTCTCATTCTGCTTCTGTTTTCCTGTTGTTTTTTCTTACTCTTAGGACGCTTTTTGCCGTTGCCGCTTTTTTTCTTTGGGGCAGGGGAGCTTAAAGTTTCCTGTTGTTTAAGTTTGTTTTTCTTGCCGGTCTGCGCTGCCATTAACCTTTCAGATTTTTGGCAAAAGTACAAAATCTGGAGGATAATCGGGGCATTTATTCATTCAGAGATCAGCCTCCAAACATGTTTTGCAGTTCTTCTTTGGTTACCTTTTGATATCCTTCAGGAATCTCGAAGGTTTCGTCCTTTATTTTGGTTTCTTCAACCGAGCTGGCTTTCATCACCATTTCAAACATTTCGGCATCCACTTTAAACTCCAGTGGCAATCCGTCAATCTTTTTGAAAACGGGAGAGTCGAAGTTGAATGATTCTCCTGAAATTTCTGGCGTGTAGAAAACTGAATATGGTTCCCCTTCTTCAGGGGTAACAATTACCTCTTTCGCTTCATATCCGGCAATTGTTTTGGTGTTGTCAGTAAACTCAAGTGTTACTTCATCCTGTTCTTCATTGGCTTCAAGAATTTCTTCCTTGCTTTGCTCAATAGCAAATTTTTGCCCCATCGCATCAATAAGATTCACCGAGTACATGGTTTCAGCATTTTTGATGGTTTTTCGCGAAATCATAGCGGTGATAACTTCCGTACTCGACTTTTTTCCTTTGATGTAAAGAGTACTTTTATCAGGAAGCTGACTGCGGGCTTGTTCAGGCAGGTTTAGTGCTTCATACTTAATATCATACTTTATTTTTCCTGTAAAGGAATTTGTTTTTCCGCCTTTGTTGAAGATGGCACATGACGAAAAAAGCATTAAAAAAGTTAGCGATGCAATGGCAATTTTTTTCATAAGAAATTTCTTTATTTTATGATTCTGAACATTTTATTCCAACGGACTTTCGAGAACAGTGATTCATTTGGATCGAGTGAAAGCCAAACAAAAACCGCTTTCCCTACAATATGGTTTTCAGGAACAAAGCCCCAAAAACGGCTGTCGGCCGAGTTGTGGCGATTGTCACCCATCATCCAGTAATAATCCATCGTAAAGGTGTATTCATTCGTTTTTTCACCGTTGATGAAAATACCCTCGTCATTCACAACCAGCTTATTACCTTCGTAGGTCTCGATAGCCCTCTGATATAAGACAATATTTTTCTTATTTAGTTTTACGCTACTGCCTTTTTCAGGAATCCATAGTGGGCCGAAATTGTCCACATTCCATTTGTATGCCGTATCGTGAGGGAAAATGTAGGGTTCTCTTACGCCCTCGGGTCTGCTGACTGGTTTTACCGATTTAACTACTTTAAAGTTTTTCACCTGCTCCCGGGTCTCCTCGGTCATGGTCAGTAAAAATTCTGTATTGCTGATTTGTTGTACACTTTCAGTAATTCCAATTCGCTGAAGGTTAGAGCTGTTCAACCTTGAGCCATCTGTTTCAACAATATATTTAAACTGCAATTTACCGGGAGAATCGTTTTTTTCTCCGTTTACATATACTTGCTGGTCAATGATTTCGATGGTGTCTCCCGGTACGCCTATACATCTTTTGATAAAGTTTTCACGCTTATCTACCGGACGGTAGACAAGGTCGCCAAAAACACGATTATTCTTTTTCACCTGTTCACGCCCATATTCCCTGATGAGCGAATAATAGCTACGGTTGCTTTGATAGACTTCAGAAACGGTGTCGCCCACCGGAAAATTAAACACCACCACATCATTCCGGTCAACGTCTGTTAAGCCCGGAAAGCGATGATAAGGCAGTTGTATCCAATCGACGTATGATTTAGTTGTTTTTGTCAGCGGCAGCGTGTGATGGACGAAGGGAAAGGAAACGGGCGTGTTGGGTGCTTTTGGGCCGTAGCTGATCTTACTGACAAACAAAAAGTCGCCAACCAACAAAGACTTTTCCATCGAAGAAGTGGGGATAGTGTAGGCTTCAACCAAAAACATTCTGATGATGGAAGCAGCCACTACGGCAAAAATGATAGCATCGACCCATTCGCGTGCAGCTGATTTTTTGACTGTGGGACGCTCATCGGGGTCGGTATATTTTTCATCGTCCGAAAATCCATAGCGGGGAAGCACGTAAAAAAACAATATTACGGCAAGAGCCTGATCTTTTAATGAAAACTTATTGTAGCATTTAGCCGTCTCAACCACCAGAAGGAATATCATGAAATAATTAATGAAAGGGATCAGAAGGAAAATGAACCACCATAACGGTTTCTTTGTGACCTTAAGCCAGATATAATAATTATAAAGAGGTACAAAAGCCTGCCATGCCTGGTAGCCTGCTTCTTCGAAGGTTTTAAAAACGAAAACCGGGAAGAACAGGAATACGATAAGTAAAATTGTTTCGACTATCATTTTTTATGATTTATGGAAATTGCTACAAAAGTTCTGATTTTTTTGATATCAGTGAATTATCTAGTGTTAAAAATTATTAAACAAAAAGTCTTTCATCGTGAAAGCGCCTTTTTTTCCTTGTACCCACTCGGCTGCTTTCACAGCACCCAGAGCAAAACCTATTCTCGATTTAGCTTCGTGAGTTAATGTGATCTTGTCGATGTGTGATTCGAAGGTAACAGCGTGTGTTCCCGGCACCTCATCTTCCCTGAAGGATTCGACCCGCAGCTGGTCAGTTGAAGCGGGCTCGGCGCTCCATGAATTGTATTTGTTCATATTCTTAATCAGAATCCCGGCCAGCTGTTTTGCGGTGCCACTGGGCGCATCTTTTTTATGGATGTGATGTGTTTCAGAGATTTCGGCGTCATACATTTCGTGCTCATTCATATACTCCGACAATGCTTGATTGATTTCGAAAAAGATGTTAACCCCAACGCTGAAATTCGGGGCGTAGAAAAGCGTTTGACCTGAGCTTTTGCATTTTTCGCGAACCTCATCGAGTTTGTCGTACCACCCTGTAGTGCCGGTAACGATTGGCGTCCCGGCATCGAAGCACTTGTAGATGTTTTCAATGGCGCTGTCGGG
This sequence comes from Bacteroidales bacterium, assembly GCA_041694335.1. GTDB lineage: Bacteria > Bacteroidota > Bacteroidia > Bacteroidales > JAIPAH01 > JAIPAH01. The sequence goes on along the minus strand of JASMTJ010000238.1, from coordinate 11,227 downwards.
TAAGCTGAAGTCGATAACCACATCAGCTTTTTGAAGAGCTTTGGTGTTCCAATCATGGGGTTTATCAAAACGTTCGACTACTTCGTGTCCTCGTTCAGAGGCTTGTTTTTCAACCTCTTTGCCCATTCTTCCGTATCCTGATAAAATTATTTTCAAAACAGTTAAAGTTTTAGTCTTAAGGTGATGCCCTTGCTGGCGTGTACCGGCGCTTGCGGCATTGGTGCCACATAAGGCTCTACCTCCAGTGTTAAATTTTCACTGACATCAAAATTAATAAAATGCGCGTCCACTGTGGCATCCAGCACTTGCAGAATGTAGAGTGCACCGGATAAAATGTATGACAACTCCAGGTTTCTGCGGTAATAGTCTTTGATTGTGCGAAGCTTTTCAACATCCGAATTATATCGCTCAACCATCTCATTCGGTGGTTCGCCGGTTTGCTCCTCCAACACGTATTTGTAAGCTGCTTTAAAGGTTCGGTAATCGTCTGTATTGCTTTTGATAAAATATCCCAGCGTACCAAAACCAGCATAGATAATCGGTATTTTCCAGTATTTTTTGTTATAAGCCTGTCCGAGACCTGGCAAAGCCATTGAGTAATAGGTTGCTTTTTTTGGAGAGTGTACTTTCTCTCTTGTTGTATCCGGTGCTGCCATCGTCACCGTATCAGCATTTTTGAGAGGCATTGATTTATCAACCGTTTCTTTTTCTGCAGGCACGGTATCTTGTTGTGCAAGCGTGCCATTAGCAAAAAGAAAGATACAGATGCTTAAAGCAAACAAAGGTTTTTGCTTCTTTAAAAGAGAAACTAAAACCTTTGTTGAAGATACCAGGTTCGATTTAAGAATATTGTTCACCAGCTATTGTTTATCTATCATCGACACGATGCGTTCAAGCTCTTCATCAGAGTCGAAAGCGATAACGAGCGAGCCTTTTCCTTTATTGTTTCTGTTGAGCTTAATTCCTGTTTCGAGCTTATTGGCCAGATTATCGCGCCACTCAATATATTTTTCAGGAAGTTCGTGTGTTTTTTTCTTGGGTGCTGAACCGGATTCAGCATCCTGAGACCTGATGCCTTCATTTATTTCTTTAACGCGAGCTTCAATTTTTCTCGATGACAGGGTGTTTTCAATAATTTCGTGGAGCAATTCAATCTGCATCTGCTCTTCTTTGAGGTTGATCAACGGCTTCACCTGACCCATCGTCACCTTGTCTTCTTGCACGGCCGCCTGCACTTCAGCTGGCAGTTTCAGAAGTCTCAGATAATTTGTTACGGTAGTTCGGTTTTTGCCAACTACTTCACCAAGTTGTTCCTTGTTGAGGCTGCATTCTTCCATAAGGCGTTGATAGCTGATAGCCACTTCAATGGCGTTAAGGTCTTCGCGTTGAATGTTTTCAACCAGCGCCATTTCCAGCATCTGTTCATCATTAGCTACCCGGATGTATGTAGGCACTTCATCAAGGCCAGCTATCTTGGCTGCGCGTAAACGTCGCTCACCCGATATCAACTGATACTTGTCATATCCAAGTTTTCTTACGGTGAGTGGTTGTATAATACCCTGCTGCTTTATTGAGTCAGCCAGCTCTTTCAGTGCTTCTTCGTCAAAGTTGTCTCGGGGCTGAAATGGGTTGGCCTCTATAAATTTAGTTTTAATGTTAGCTACAGCCCCTACGACATAATTTCCTGAAATGTCTTTCGAGGTGATATCTGTTTCAGGGCTTTCGAGTATGGCGCTGAGCCCTTTTCCTAATGCTGCTTTTTTCTTACTGCTCATTCACTTGTTCTTTAGCTTTCAACATCCCGTTTTTTTCTAGAATTTCGCGCGCCAGGTTCAGGTAGTTCTGGGCTCCTGTGCTGGTTGCGTCATGTGCAATGATCGATTCTCCGAAGCTGGGGGCTTCACTAAGCTTGATATTCCGGTGAATCAGTGTGTCAAAAACCATTTGCTGAAAATGTGTTTTAACTTCACCAATAACTTGTTTCGAAAGACGAAGGCGACTGTCATACATAGTCAGTAAAATCCCTTCGATATCAAGTTCAGTGTTTAACCTGCTCTGTACTATTTTAATCGTATTCAACAGTTTGCCTAAACCCTCAAGTGCAAAGTACTCACACTGCACGGGAACGATAACAGAGTGTGCTGCAGTGAGGGCGTTGACAGTAATTAAGCCCAATGACGGAGAACAATCAATAATTATAAAATCGAAATCATCAGCCAGCTGATCCGTCACTTTTCTCATCATGTTTTCCCGGTCTGTCATGTTGATGATTTCTATTTCTGCTCCTACCAAATCAATATGAGCAGGAAGCAAATACATGTTTGGGGTGTCCGTTTCTAAAACAGCATCTTGAGGTTGCGCTTCTTCAATGATGCATTCATAAATACTGTTTTTTATTTGCTTAGGATCAAAACCAATCCCGGATGTGGCATTTGCCTGCGGGTCCGCATCAACAATAAGTGTTTTATATTCAAGTGCGGCAAGCGATGCACCAAGATTTATGGCTGTAGTAGTTTTACCTACACCACCTTTTTGATTAGCAATAGCGATAACTTTCCCCATATGTTAAAATGTATTTTTGCAGTCACAAATATACAATTAAATTTAGGTTCTTAAAAGATTTAGTTAAATCTGAAGGAGATAAGTAATGGGGATATCTGTTTACAAAAGATTTATAATCAAATATTTACAAAAACATGAAGATAACCTGTGCAGTGCTTTAAGACTATTTACTTTAAGATACAGTGCGTTTCAGAAAAATAATGTTTATGAGAAAAATTAATAATTAGTATTATCCTGTTGCACCTTCTCATTTTCTTTTCCAAGGTCTTCAAAATCAAGATCGGTATGAGCGCTTGTGTTTAAAGAATCATCTTCCAGGTCTGAGGTTCCCTCAGATTCATTTGTAGTTTCAGAAACAGCCTCTTTCTCGTCGTGATTATCTGAAAGCTTTTCATTGTGAGCTACAATGTGCTTGAGCGTTTCCTCCATGGCATCCGTAAATTTTTCGAAATCTTCTTTATATAAAAAGATCTTGAATTTTTCATAGAAAAACTTACCCTGCTCATTGTTGAATTTTCGCTTACTTTCTGTGATGGTAAGGTATTGCTCGCCTTTTCTGGTTGATTTTACGTCGAAGAAATAAGTTCGTTTACCTGCCCTGACTACCTTCGAAAAATGCTCCTCATTCTTGTGTTCGTTGTTCTCAGCCATACTTTCTTCTGCTTAGTTAAAAGATACTATACGCAAAAGTAAATAAATCTCGATTATATCAAAAAAAGTGGCATAAAAATAACATTATCTTTATATGGCAAGGATTGCAATCTAAGAATGATGGGTAGTTTGGTTCAGCATTGATCAAATTGTTTTACTTTTGCCAAGTCTTAAAATTAAGTTCTGAATACATGTTAACGAGGAGATATCTAAGGATTAAAGTGCTGCAAGAGCTATATGCGTTCTCAAGAAACCATAATACCGATTTTGCAAAAGCAGAGGATAAGCTGATAAGCAATATCAACAGAATATATGATCTGTACATCATTCAACTGGCTTACCTTATTGAAATTAAAGACTTTGAAGAGGCCAGGCAAGAAGAGGCAAAACAAAAATACTACCCTACAAAGGAAGATCTGAATCCAAACACAAAATTTATTAAAAACAGCGTGCTCCATAAGCTTGAACATAATAACATGTTTAAGCGACTGAGCAAAAAGCTAAAAGTGAATTTTGGTGATAAGCAGGAAATGCTCAGGCAATCGCTTAACCGGATTAAAGCGTCTGAAGCTTTTCAGAAATATATGGAATCCGGGAAAACGGGCTTTGAAGAAGACCGTAAAGTGTTGCTCCAAATCATTACTGAAGTGATACCCTACGACGAGGTTTTAATCTCTCATTATGAGGATCAGAATGTCAATTGGGTCAATGATTACGATGCTTCTTTGATTTTACTTGAAAAAACGGTGCGGTATATTAAAGAGGAGGATGATGAGTTTGCTCCCTTGCCATCGTTGTACAAACAGGAATTTGACGAAAGGGGTAGGAATATTGATGAAGAGTTTGTTAAAAAGCTTTTCAGGGAAGCTATCTTCAACCAGGACGATTTAGATGAAATCATTCGGAAACGCACGGAACGATGGGATTTTGATCGTATTGCACTGTTGGATATCATCATCCTGCGAATGGCTATCACTGAGTTTTTACACTTCGACACCATTCCTGTTAAAGTTACGATTAATGAGTATATCGAGTTATCGAAGATCTTCAGCACGCCTAAAAGCAGTGTTTTTGTTAATGGATTACTTGATAAGATTAAGAAAGAGTTTGTTGAAAACAGCAAGATCAAGAAAATAGGTCGCGGCTTAATTAATGACTAATTCAGCGCTAATCATACGGGATTTTTATGAGGATGATTACCCTGAACTGATAAAGTTTTGGGCGTCGCTGAATCTTTCTCGTCCGGAGCGGGAAGATGATCTGCAAATCATCGAAAAGACCATTCATCTTGGCGGGAAGTTGCTGATAGCAGAGCTTGACCGGAAAATTATTGGTTCGGCCTGGATCACCAATAACGGTCGCCGCCTTTATCTCCATCACATGGGTGTTTCTTCCGAATTTCAGACACAAGGTGTTGGAACTGCCATCATGCATTATGTGAACGCTTTTGCCTCTGAAATGAAAATGCAGATAAAGCTTGAAGTGCACAAGGAGAACGTTGCAGCACAAAAATTATATCGGAAATTTGGCTTCAAAGCGCTCGATGGATATGATGTGTTGATAAGGAGAGAATTTTGAATTCTGCAGGATTATAATCTTTTAGTAGTTTTGTAGAAGCAATCGTAAAAAACTTAATAGTTGAAAAATGAATAGGAAATACTTTTTAATTCTTCTTGTTTTGTTGGCTGTCGGCGTGTTTTCGGGATGCGGAAATTCCGGTAAAGACAAACTGCCCTCAGATGTGGTAAACAATCCGAACAGTGCCGAAGGAAAGAAAGCCAAGAAACAACCTGAGATTACATTTGAAAAATCGTCGCATGACTTTGGGCAGGTTATTCAGGGCGAAGTGGTTTCTTATCACTTTAAGTTTAAAAACACGGGCACCGGCGACCTTGTTATATCAAACGTCAGCAGCTCATGTGGTTGCACTGTCACCGATTTTCCTGAAGGAGTAATTAAGCCGGGCGGGGAAGGCGCTTTGGAGGCCACATTCGACAGCGACAGGCGAAAAGGTTTTCAGAACAAAACCATCACTGTGCTTACAAACACCCAGCCTAATAAAACCACGTTAAAAATCAAAGCTAAAGTAGTAACACCATAAATTTTATTGAATATGAATAATTTGAGTATCTTACTTATGCAACCACCTGCCGGACAGGAAGGTGGAGGAGGTTTGCTTTCATTTTTACCTCTTTTGCTAATCATCGTAGTTTTCTACCTGTTCTTTATCCGCCCGCAAATGAAGCGTTCGAAAGAGCAGCGTAAATTCCGCGAGTCGCTTGAAAAGGGGCAAAAAGTGGTGACCATTGGAGGAATCCACGGTAAAATCCTGGAAGTAAAGGATACCTTTGTCATTCTTGAGGTAGAAGGCCAAAACAGACTGAAAGTTGAAAAGTCAGCTATTGCTTTGGATACGCAGGATCAGCAGCAGCTGCAGCAAAAGTAAAAGCATTCACGATTGACAACACAGGGCATTAAAAAACATAAAGCTGGCTTAAACTTGCTGAAAAAGTCTCTTAAAAATCTGAAAGACCCGGAAGCAAGAAGTCACCTTTATGTTTTTTTTATTTGCCTTTTGATTTCGGTTTTTATCTGGCTGTCAATTAAACTCTCAAAAGATTACCAGGCCACCATCCATCACCCGGTCAATTACGTGAATATTCCGCAGGATAAACTGCTCACCAACCAACCGCCTTCTGAGGTGGCTTTGAAGGTGAACGGAAAAGGGACCGAGCTTCTGAGAATGAAACTCAGACAACCCGAAAATGCGATTAATATCGACCTCTCCGATGCCAGGTTAAGCAAGCAAGGAAAACAGTTTCATGCTGAATTGCCCACAGTGTGGTTTTTATCGCAGGTGGCACGACAATCAGAGTATTACGACAACTTGGTGGATATTCAGCCTGATACTCTTTTTTTAGAGTTCGAAGACCTGAAGTTTAAAAAGCTTCCAATCAAGCACCGGCTGAAGTATCAGCTGGGTAAGCAGGTATGGCTTCACGACTCCGTGATGATTCAACCCGACAGCGTGATTATTGCGGGTAAAGTATCTGCTGTAGACACAGTGCAGGCAGTTTACACTGAAAGGGTCAGGTTGGGCACCATGAGCGACCCTTTTTCCAAAAAAGTGGCGTTGAAAGGGTTTAAATCCAAAACTTTACAGCTTGAAACGGACAGTGTGCTTATTACCGTGCCTGTGGAGCGTTATACCGAAGCCAGGCTAAAGCTTCCTGTTCAGGTTCAGGGGTCTGACACGCTGAATATCCGTACATTTCCTGAAAAAGTGGAGGTGACCTATTGGGTGTCGCTGGATGACTATCAGCGCATCAATGCTTCCATGTTTAAGTTGGTGGCGGCTTTTGACAGTAATGATGACCGTTTTCTGAAGATTAGTCTTGAAAGAAAACCTTCCTATGTGGAAGTAAAGTCTGTGGAGCCCAATAAAGTAGAATACATTTTCTTAAAGTGATGAAAGTAGGATTAACCGGAAACATAGGTAGTGGTAAAAGCACGGCTGCCCGAATATTTTCGGCACTTGGTATACCTGTGTTTTACGCCGATCAGCAGGCAAAACAGCTTTATCAGGACCCTGAAGTGATTCGGGAGGTGAAACGTTTGTTTGGTGATGTGACAGATGCAGATGGGAAAGTTGTTTTTCAGCATCTGGCCAAAATTGTTTTCAGTGACCCGGAAAAACTTCGTCAGCTAAATGCATTAATTCATCCCAGGGTAAGAGAAAAGTATTACAGCTGGCTGAAATTACACAAAGAGCAACCCTATACAATTCAGGAAGCGGCCATTATGGTAAAGAGTGGTCTTTACAAACAGATGGATGCCGTGGTGGTGATTACCGCACCAGAAAACCAGCGGATACAGCGTATCCTTGGAAGGGATGATGCTACAGAAGAGGAGGTGAGAAAACGAATGAAACAGCAACTTCCTGAAGAAAAACTTGTGGAAATTGCTGATTTCGTGGTGAAAAACGATGAGCAAACCCTCCTTATTCCCCAAATTCTCGACATCCATAAAATTTTAATAAAACAAAGCGCTGATTTCTAATACAGTGATTAAAAATCAACGCTTTATCAGGATGCTTTATAAAATCAGAACCTTGCTTTCAACGAAAGGATGAAATTCCTTCCGGGAGCTGAGATTCCTGAACTGTAAGGCCTGTAGCGCTGGTCAGTAATGTTTTCCAGGCCGCTGGTTACAATCCAGGTTTCTGACAAATGGTATGAAGCTTTAAAGTTGAGTGTGTACCACGCCGGAGCGTAATGATTTCCCTCACCATCAGGGACATAAAGGTAAGGTTTGCCCTGTTCGCTTACAGCCAGGTTTTCATAGCTTACTTTTCCGCTGTATTCAGAATAAATCTGCATATTGAGCTTGCTGGCCTTGTAGCTGAGCCTCGAAACACCAAACCACGGAGCGGCATGCCTTGACGGGCTGGTTGTTCCGTCGTCCAGTTCTTCTTCTCCGTGCTGGTAATTAAAATCACTGCTGAAACTAAATCCTCGCGGCAGTTTAGCTTCTAATCCCACTTGTACGCCATAAACAGTGGCCATGGCTCCGTTCTGAATGGCTTGTACCTGGCTCATAACACCATCGTAAAGGATGCTGTCCTGGCCGTTGAGCTGGAAATCCCTTCTGACCATCGCATTATCCAGGATGGTATAGAATGCGGTAAAATCAACTTTCAGGTTTTTACCAAATATTTTAGCAATACCAATATCGGCATTATAGGCATATTCGGCTTCCAGGTCCGGATTGGGCACTACTACTGTTCCGGGTTCAGAATCAAACACTTTGCCGATGTCATCCACGTTTGGCGAGCGGAACCCGGTAGACAGGTTCGCTTTCAAAACCAATGTCTGGCTGGGGCGGTGCGTCAATCCTAAATTTCCCGTTACAGAAGCGTTATTCAAATTTGCTTCTGTGTAAGGAAAGGCATAGAATGAGGTGTCGAAACCGGCATCAATAGCATACCGGTTGTATCGCAAACCTGTATGCAGCTTTGTTTGTGATGACAGTTTGTAATGAAAATCAGCATAAGCTCCGTAAGAAGACCAGTCGGATTGCGGATAGCGCGTCCCAATCGCTGCCTGGTTTTGGGTCAGAATATTTCTGTTAAAAGCAGTGGAGTTGACATCATTTTTTACCCATTCCACTCCATAAAACAGCTGATGGTTTGAACCAATGTTTCTCGTAAAGTCGACATTGACAGAATAAGCGTCCACTTTTTCGATCCGGTTGCGCTGCTCATTCTCATTGAAATCCCGATCGATACGGCTTTCTTCAAAATATTGATGAGCCAGCCGGATATTCAGCTGGTTGAAGAACTTATTGTCAGCATTGTATGATGCGCTCAGGTTGTTCATCATCCATATTTGCGGGCCGTAGTCCCACTGTGCATAGCGCGGATGACCGTCACGCGTCCTCAGGTGACGATCAAACCTTCCGTATGAAGATGTTTCAGAATAATGGAAAGCATACTGAAAGTCCCACAGTTGATTTGGTTTAAACCTGATTTTTTGCATCAGGTTTTTCTGGCTAAAGCCTGATGGAGTTTGTATTTCAGGGTCTTTCACCTCAACAACCTGATCTGTGCTGTCGATTCTTTCTACCCTGTAATTTTTCAGGTAAGCGTCCGGGCCATTCGAACCCATTCTCAAGTCACCATAATCATTCGAAGAAAAGCTGGTAACCAATGCCCAGCGTTTCCATCCTACATTCACATCAAAATGACCTGTAAGCTCATTGTTGGCAGAGGCGTGCCTCACCAAAGCGTTTCCCGAAACCAGAGGGTCTTCGTTTTTTAGTGCCAACTGGGGAGTCAGGGTTTTAAAACTCATAACACCACCAATGGCATCGCTGCCATAAATTACCGAGCCGGGGCCAAAAAGCACTTCCGTACTTTCTGTGGCAAAAGGATCAAGAGAAATGACATTCTGTATGTTTCCACCCCTGAAAATCGCAGTGTTCATCCTTACACCATCAATGGTATAAAGCAACCGGTTTGTGGCAAATCCCCTGATCATCGGGCTTCCTCCGCCTTGCTGACTTTTTTGGATAAACACTTTTCCGCTGACATCGAGTAAGTCGGCGGCTGTTTGCGGATTGTGTAATTCAATTTGCTCTGGTTTGATGGTCGCTACTTTCGCAGGAATATCGCCCGAGCTTTGTCTCCAGCGTGTGGCAGATACAACAACTTCATCCATGCTGATGGGAGTGGCTTTAAGTCGCAGGCTGAAATTCTGCGCTTCAATTTCCTTATAGCTGACATTAATGGTTTGATATCCAAGCATACGGATAACAATATTCTCAGCGTTCCTGAACTTTCTGATTTCAGCCTGGCCCCGTGAATTCGTGGTGGCAAACACTTCAGGTTCACTGCTCATCAAAGTGGCATTGCGCAATGGTTCTCCCGACTCAAAGTCAGTAATGGTCAGTATCTGTGCGCTGACCAGTGTTGTTGTAAACAAAATAAAAAGTAATAATACGTATCTCATTTTTATTTAATGACAATTTTTTACAGTTCTATGAATAATAGAAACTGCCTGTTTCTTGATATCTCAGAGTGCATCTGAGCGTTGTAATAATTTAATTATCAATTAATACAAATGTTTCTTGCCTAAACCAGCTATGTAGTTCAGGGTTAAACAAGTGAAGTTTGGATAGCAAAGAGCAGGCCATAAATAATTTTAAAGCCTGAAGTTTACATCCTTTTAAGAAATTACGTATGATTTTGCAGGAGGTCGGTCTGGCAGAGCGATATGTTTTGAATAACCGATGATTATAAATGGTTTGAAACTCAATTCTGATGGTTCAGGAATTCTGCTTTTCCATACCAGTGATTCAGAACTGTATAAAGTTTTAAAAAAATTAGTGAGAGAGGTATGTCGTTGCTGGCTCTCCTTGTCATTCCCCAGCAGGTTATCAGCAATGCTTTTAATAGAATTATTGATTTTCGTTTCTTCTTTGTCTTCCCAGCACCAAATAAGCGTGATGTTTCCCTGCCGCGATTTTTCCACGATGTCATACATCATGCCTTTGTATTCAAACTCATGGTCATCTTCCCATTCCAGTGTGTTTTCAAGCTCCCAATCCGTGAAACGAAATAAACTTAACTCAGATTTATCCAACCCTTTGATTATCTGTTGTTTTATTTCATATTTGATCAGGTACTTTTTATGCTGGAGCCAGATAAACGTACTGGTTGCCGGAGCAAAAAGCAAAACGGAGAATAATATGCCGAAAACCTTTCTTTTCAATGAAAACTGAATTATTCTGCTAAACTAAGAAAAATCAGTAATCCTGTAAATATATCATGACAACCACTGCATGGCTTCTTCGCAGATAGTTTGCGCATGTGAACTACTCAACAATGGATTTGTTTATTGGAAAGATTTGAAATAAATATTTAAATTTGTCGATACAAAAATAGAGAACACTAAAAAAAACATCATGCTATTTGACCTTAACTTAATTAAAACAGTTTACGGAGAATTACCCGGAAGGGTTGACAAGGTAAAAGAAATTCTGGGTCGCCCAATGACCCTCAGTGAGAAGATCCTTTATTCTCATCTTTATGATTTTGATGGGAAACTGAAGAACGCGTATGAGCGGGGAAAAGATTACGTGAATTTTGCTCCCGACCGCGTAGCCATGCAGGATGCCACGGCCCAGATGGCATTGCTTCAGTTTATGAATGCCGGAAAAGACAAGACGGCGGTTCCTACCACTGTGCATTGCGATCACCTGATTCAGGCTGAAGTGGGAGCTAAAACAGACCTCTCGCAAGCCATGAAGTCGAACAACGAGGTTTTCGACTTCCTTCAATCAGTTTCCAATAAATACGGAATCGGTTTTTGGAAGCCGGGCGCAGGGATTATTCACCAGGTAGTGCTTGAAAACTATGCTTTTCCGGGTGGCATGATGATAGGTACAGACTCACACACCCCGAATGCCGGCGGACTCGGAATGGTGGCTATCGGTGTGGGTGGTGCTGACGCCG
>JASMTJ010000237.1:0-1820 GCA_041694335.1 Bacteroidales bacterium | reverse complement strand
CACGGCTTTTATGGCATACCATGCCACCGACGTCAGCATTTCCTACAAGCTTGCGCAGATGCTTCCTGAAACAGACTCTACAAGCATCACCTACGAGAAATTCAAGAAAACATACGGAAACGACGGCAACGTAATGTTTATCGGCGTGCAGCACGAAGAGGTCTATCAATTGGAATTTTTTAATGACTGGTACGATCTCACCTACGATGTGCTGGATATCGAAGGCGTTCAGCAAGTGCTTTCGCTGGGACGGATTTATCACCTAACCAAGAATGACTCGCTCCGAAAGTTCGATTTCAAACCCATCTCCACCAAAAAACCGGACACACAGCAGGAGCTCGACAGCATTAAACAGGTCATCTTCGATCAACCACTTTTTGAGAACATGCTTTTCAATCGCGAAAACAATTCGACCATCATGATGGTGACGCTTGACAAAAAGCTGTTAAATGATAAAAAACGGGTGGCGCTGATCGAACGCATCAAAGAACGCACAGAACAGTTTTCGGAAAAATACAGCACCACACTTCACTACTCAGGACTCCCCTACATCCGCACCATCACCTCCGAAAAAATTAAAAATGAGCTGAACTACTTTATACTGCTGGCCATGCTGGTGGCTTCCATCGCCCTGTTCATTTTCTTCCGCTCGTTTAAAGCGGTCATCTTTCCGATGCTGGTGGTCATCATCAGCGTAACCTGGGTGATGGGAACGATGGTGCTGCTGGGCTACAAAATCACCATCCTTACAGGAATACTTCCGCCACTGCTGATTATTATCGGCGTGGAGAATGCCATCTTCCTGCTCAACAAGTACCATCACGAATACAAGTCGCACGGCAATAAAATCAAGGCGCTTTCGCGGATGGTGCAACGTGTGGGCAATGCCACGCTGCTGACCAACCTCACCACTGCCGTGGGATTTGCTGCCTTTATCGCCACCGGCAACCGCATCCTGGTGGAGTTTGGCATTGTGGCAGCCATCAATATCATGGCGGTGTTTGTGCTGTCTATCATCCTGATCCCTATCTTTTTCAGCTACCTGGCGCCACCTGACCACAAGCATATCAAGCACCTCGACAACAAAATCACTAATATCATTATCGACCGGATTCTGTGGATGGTGCTGCGCCACCGCAACACTGTTTACATCATCACCGGAGCCGCTGTGATAATCGCCGTGTTTGGGGTGATGCAACTTAAAACCACCGGACGCTTGGTCGATGATATTTCTGAAAAAGACAAGCTGTATAAGGACTTGATTTTTATGCAGGAGCAGGTGAACGGCATCCTGCCCTTCGAAATTGCAATCGACACGAAAAAACCTCGTGGCGTGATGCGCCTGTCAACACTACAAAAAATCGACCGCCTGCAGGATACCCTGGCCACCTATCATGAGTTTTCGAAACCGCTGTCGGTAGCCGAAGTGGCAAAGGCCGCCAAGCAGGCTTTCTACAACGGAAATGCCGCTTATTACTCGCTGCCGAATTCACAGGAAAAGAACTTTATCATGTCGTACTTGCCCGACATGTCCTCACCAAAAGGTCAGCGAACCATCATCGATTCTTTTGTGGACAGCACTTTGCAAAAAACGCGCATCAGTGTGCAAATGGCCAATATCGGCACCACCCGCATCCAGGAAATCAAAGAAGGCCTTCAACCAAAAATAGATACCATTTTCCCACCTGATAAGTATGATGTGCAACTTACCGGAACGACCGTGGTTTATTTGAAAGGAACGGACTATATGGTGCGCAACCTGTTGCAAAGCCTGCTGCTGGCTCTTGGTGTAATTGCACTCATCATGGCCCTGATGTTTA
>JASMTJ010000236.1:0-5518 GCA_041694335.1 Bacteroidales bacterium | reverse complement strand
AACCAGCGCTACAAGATGCTGCGTGAAGAACGCAAAGACGCCCAAGCGATGCGACGCCAGGCTGAACAAGACGGCAACGAGTATGGCTTGAAACAGGCCGATGCCACGCTCAAGGACATAGGCGAAGGTCTGGAGCAACTGGATTTGTTCAAGAAGAACCTGGGCAGCTTTGTCCGGGCCTACGAGTTCATGGCTCAGATTGTGTTCTTTGATGATCCGGAACTGGAACAGCTGTGTGTATTTGCAAAACACCTGTTGCCACTGCTGCGCCAGGAAGCCCTGGACGATGACGACATAGACGTGACCGAGCTGTCGTTGACCCATTACCGCATCACCAAGCGCAAGGAACACGAGCTCAAGCTCTCCGAGGACGAGGGTGACTATGAGCTGGATCCGGTGACCGACCTGGGTTCTGGCAAAGCCCATGATCCGGAGAAGAAACGCCTGTCTGAAATCATCGACACCCTGAACGACATCTTTGGTGCCGAAGTCTCAGACGAAGACCAGTTGCACTTTGCCAATGGCATTGCTGACCGGGTACGCCGGGATGAGGCTGTGATGGCTCAGGTAAACAACCATTCTACCGAGCAGGTGATGCACGGGTTGTTCCCCAAGCGGCTGACCGACCTGGTGCTGGATTCCATGACGGATCATGAGAAGTTGTCGATGGAGGTGTTGGAGAACCAGGACAGCCAGAGGGCCTTTGCGATGTTGATACTGCGGTTGTTGGCGGGGCAGGGGGAAACGTCAACGCATTTGTAAGACGTTTATTTACAGTCCTTTAATTATTTTGTTGCCATGAGAAACAGCTTCAAAAAGGGATCGACTCAATGGGAATTCTAAATCTCTTAAAGAACCGAACCATCGCTGAGCGTAAGTCGGAAGAACAGCTATTCGCTATAGCGGCTCAGGAAATAGCTGAGGGTAATCGAAACGAAGCTTTATGGTTAAAGGCCCTTGCATTGGCGGATGGCAATTCAGAAAAGCAGTTATCGGAATATATAAAGCTTCGTGTTCAGGCTTTAAAAGATGATCTGTATATTTACGAGCAGATAGAGAAGGAACGTAGTAATCGGTTCTCACCTAACTCTATTGTTCCGGCATGGTTTGATCCTGACGATTTTATAGAGATGATCAAGTCTGGAAAGCCTTTGTCCGTGATCAAAAAGTACTTAAATACTTCTGGCTCGGATGACTTACCTAAGCTTATCAATATGCCGGATTCTATTGATGAGCTACCGCTACATGCTGCTATTAAAAAGAACCGGATAGATGTTGTTGAATGGTTGCTTGAAAATGGTGCGAACATAGGTGCAAGAAACTATTGGGGTAAAACCGCAAATCAAACCCTAAGCGATGAAACCAAAAAGGAGATTCGTTTGCTCCTGTTTCGGAAGATGGGTAGATAACCTCGATAACTGCTTTGGGATATAGAGAAAATCTGTGCATGCCAAGGCCCAGCATGCCGTAGATTTATAAACTAGGGGCTATGGAGAATGTATGAAATATAAAGTCTTAATTGGTTCGTTGATCCTATCTGTTAGCGCATACAGTAACGCTGGCTGTGTTGGTCCGGTTGTTAACGGTGAGTGTACTTCAGGTACAGAAGTTCGTGGTTATAATTACGGCTCTAACAACTCAGGCTATGAATCCAGCTCAGGCACTCAGTATGAATACGATCTGACCAACCCTGGAGATCGTAACCGGTATTCAACCGATCTGGATGCTCAACGTCGTGATCAGATGAGCCTTGATTTGGACCGAAATAAAGATCGTCGTTCTGGCCAGTATGGTGGTGGAATTTACGACGATTGATCTTTTGTTCGCAAAATAAAACTTCATCGGTAATGAGGGAGCTTATGTTTAAGAGAGCATTGTTGGTATGTTTTTGCGCAGTAAATCCGTTAATTGCTAACGCTGAATACCGCACCAAGAGCGTTTTCGATACTGATTACAAGTGTGCTGCTGCTGAGGAAGGTGGCTATAATCATACTGCGTCGGGGCATAAGATTGGGCGCTATAGGCCTGACACTGTGTTTTTCTTGACTCATATCTCTAATATCAGGAAAGAAACGGTTTTGAATATCGTGGGGGATGCTGTTGCTGAACACTTCAATAACGACATCGCTGCTATGCGAGCTTATGTTGAGGACCGCTACTTGGAGCAGGAAAAATTTACAGATAGTCTCGTTGCGGAAACCGGCTCATTTTTTATCCGAAAATCAAGCGAAGACCCGGCGCATCAATGGATGCTTGGTGAATGTAAAGCTTATCTAAGCGATGGGGAAGGGACGGTAACCTGCATTGAGAGTGATGAGATTTTCACCTTAAATATGAAAACTGGTCGTTTTAGTTTCGCTTATCTCGGATCATGGCACCGAGAAAATGAAGCAGATTATTATGGTGATTCATCAGTTTTTGCGTTTGGAAAGTGTGAAAAATATTACCGTTAATGTTTATAAAAATATGATTTTAGGCGTTGTTTTGGTTTTTCCGGTTTCGCGTTAGGCAAGGTGCATACAAGCTCTTGAGTGCCGACCGTATTAGAGCGGCACATTGGCCGGTAGACTCGTTACCGTGTCGGGCGGTTTCTGTGATAGAGGATCCGCTCGCTTAAAGCTTTGTCTTTGTTAAGATCGAATATCATTTCATTAGGATTGTAATGCTATGATTTTCCTATGAATGTATAAAGAAAATCAGGAGGCCCCTTAATGTTTATAGCGGGTTTTTATAGTTTAGGCAATATTCGGCCAAAAACTTCTTCCACTTTCTTGGTGCAGGCCTTGTCTTCAAATAGATTCTGGACTCCTATGCACATGACTTTGTGAAGTTCATCACCCTTAAGTCCCATAACAGTTAATACGTCTATGTTTTCACTATCGCGTTTTCTGTCATATACAACAGTGGTCATGTTAATGCCTATCTTATCTCCATTTTGTATTTCTAGAACACTTAATCTATATCCTATCTTCGGCGCATACTTGGGGTCGTAGCCTTCATCGATGTATTGTTGCTTTATGCTCTCTTGCATCGTTCTGTTCTGGCTGTTAGCCACCAGTTCGAAAAAATCTCTATCAGCATTGATTTGAAGGAACGATTCACTAATTTCGTGTGAGTGGATGACATTTTGGGATGAGTTAATAGTCTGCGCGCTGGTGTGGTTTCCTAGTGAAGCGAAAATTAGAATTGCTAAAAAATAGGTAATATAACTCATGTATTTAATCATTTTTATCCTTTGGCGATTAGCAGGCGTGAAGGTGATAAAAGGTTTTGAGTATCGTGGATGCAATCCCTAAATTTTTGTTGTCCAGGCAGTTTTTCGTATTCTTAGGAAAACATAGGCCACTAGCAGTGATGTGCCCACGTTTCCAATTATTGCCTGGGTAACTATTAATGGAAAAAGCTGTTGTCCTGATAAGCCTAATTCATTGCCAGAAATCAGGATGAGAACGCTTGAGATTGGAATTAGACAGGCTGCAGATGTTACCCAGTACTTTAGCAATTTCTTGAATATTAGGGTTAACGGCGACACCGGCAGGTCTTTCCGTTTCCTTACAATCCGCCTGATAATTTGCACTGGGATTGAAATTATGCAGTAGATCATAATCAATGCCGTTATCCCATTTAGTAGTTGTATGATCAGTTGTACTCCGGAAGGATTTTCCATATCGAGATCCTTTGTTATTTGTTGGCTTAGGTTTCTTGGGTTGATGACAATAGTTACTGGGCAATCCTGGATGTTAAAATAGCGCCATTCCCAGTAGGTTCTTTATTCAGAGTTACAAGGTAATCTAAGCCATTGATGTCCACTGTAAACTCTACGTAAGAGTTTACCTTTTTCTGAATAGTTCCTACCTCACTGGCATAACCGAGTGCTTGAGGGTATGAGATTTCACTAAAGCATGTGCCTAACGGACTACTGTCCGTGGCTAGGTAGGTGATGGCCTTCTCCATAGTTGGTTTCACTTTGCTTGTCTTAAAGATCATGTAGACGAAAAAAATTAGTAGAGAGAGGCCGTATGTCGGTATTGCGAGTATTAATGCAATCAGTAGTTTCATTGTGTAGTTATTAATGGTTTGGAGGTGGATGGCTACTAAGGAGTCCAAGTCCATCAGTAGCACTGTTTTAGGGCGTTTGGTGTTGGCTGGGTTTAAGCTGGCCGGCACCCGGCTATTGACACAAACTTATCGAAAAACATCAGAAACTTGTTCTTGGTCTTTATTAGGGTTGCTGTGCCCTCCTCATCGGGACAAGGAGCCAGAAATTTGGCGCTAGCACCACTGGAAGCGAAGTGTTGGCTACTGTACTGGTCAAAATAGTGCACTGAACCGCAGGCACAGTTATAGGGTGCCCCATCGTAAAGTGAGAAGTCCCGGTTGTGTGTAATCGGGTTTCCGGCAGTTCTTATCAGTTCGTTTTTTGTCAGTAATTGCATTTAAGCTGTCGTCCTTTGTTTGGAGTGAGCTATTTATAGTTAGTACTCAACACGTTTGGCGTATCTGTCTGTCGCACTACATGCTCTTGGTCAGATCAGTGTGTCTTGTTTGTTCACAAGCTTGTCCATGCCAACAAGGAACATTGCTGTTCCAGGTATCCCGATGACGGTTGGGGCCAGCAAGATGTGAGGGGCGAAAAATAGCAGTAGTAATCCGATGATTACGGATCCGAAGCAGAACGCTAGCCACGCAATGAGTGCTGAAATAGCAACGCCCCAAATCACCGCACCGGCCACGCAATACACGATTCCTGTTAGTGCTCTCATTTCTTGATCAACCTGTAGAGTGGGTAAAAGGTCGTGAATAGCGTCAATCCCACGATTACGATCGGCCAGAAGGCTGCAGTGAGAAGTGCTACAACGAAGCCGTTTTTGAGTTGAGCTGAGAATACTGAGGCCGCAATGATTAAGTAGATCGCTTCAAGCATGATCGGCTCTCATGTTGGTGGCCGGCAGTACCTGAATGCCAAGATTAATGAATTGTAGGAGGTGAACGCTGGACTGGGGCGCTTTGACGGTTGCAGGCAGGTGTGGTTGTTTGGGTGTCATTATCCTTTCCGACATTCCGAGGGTTCAATGTGGATGTCGGTAGAGTGATCATAGGTTCCGACATCCATTGTCGTTTCTACGGCTTTCCGCTGGCGTCAATGCCCAAGCGGTGTACTAAGCCGAGACTCTCCCAAGCCCTGTTGGCTTGGTAGGTTACGAGGCTTTGTGTAGTTTGTATGGTTATGTTGCGGAAATCAATACCTATGAATCAGAATCGTAATAAGGAAGCCCCAAGTCCGCGGGCTGACGCAAGCGAGTGAAGCGCCTCGGTTTTTGTATCACTCTGTGTACAACTAAATAAACATGGCCTTGTAGGCCAGATTCTAGTGGGAGTTCGATTCTCCCCCCGAGCACCATTTCAACAATCTTCCCTTTTAATTTTTAGATCCGTCCCCATAAAGAGTCCTCAAGGATTGTTGGCGACGGTGATAAACCGCCATTCCTGCGCGTCGGGTGATTCTCTCGACGGGGCA
>JASMTJ010000235.1:0-4894 GCA_041694335.1 Bacteroidales bacterium | reverse complement strand
CTTGAGCGCGATGTGCCGGCCGGACTGGTAGCGCTGGTGGTGTCGTTGCAGCCTTTGGCTACAGGGGCCTTTTCAGGGATGGTCGTCAACGAGCCCACTCCCTGGCACCGTTGGGCCGGGCTGATTATTGGATTTATCGGAGTGGCCATCGCCCTCGTTTCGCGTATCGATTTTGGTGATGCGCAGTCTGTATTCGGATACCTGGTTCCGCTCCTGTCAGTCATTGGCATCACCATCGCCACACTTATCCAGCGAAAAATAGATGTTCAGAAAAGCAATAAACACCTGTCTATCGATATGACCATCTTCTATCAGAGCCTGGCCACCACCGTAGTGTTTGCCTTTCCGGCTGTTTTCTACGGGCAGTTGCAAACAGATTGGCAACCTGAATTTATCAATGCGATGTTGTGGTTGATTGTTGGGGTATCGCTGGGGGCTTATTCGCTGATGTGGCGCCTGGTGGAAATCCTGGATGCCACCCGTGTGGCCAGCCTCTTCTACCTCGGCCCTCCCGTAACTATGCTGATGGCATGGGCAGCCTTTGGCGACCTGCCCCAAACCATGGACATCCTCGGAATGGTGGTGGTGCTTATCGGAATTATCATCACACAGAAAACAAATGTCCCATCAAAACAAAAGAACAATTCACCGTCAGGGTAAACTGCTTCATTCTGTGCAATAATGTGTTCAGGCATCATCGAGTGTACGGCACAAAGAATTACGATAATTCCCGCAGAAGATGAAAAGATGAATATTGTACTTTTACAGGTATAAAAAAATGCCAGACACCCATGAAAGATAATCTGACTATTTTCTCCAAGCAATACGACATCAACACACTGAACATTAACTCAAAGAAACAACTGAGCTTACTTGGTTTATTGGGCATTATCCAGGATATCAGTGCCGAACATGCCTATCATTTGGGATTTGGCTATGAAGATATGAAGCGCCAGGGTTTTTTCTGGGTGCTTATCAGGCAAAAGCTGAAGATGGAGAGTTGGCCGGCATGGCACCAAACCATCACCGTTAAAACGTGGTCGCAGCCCATCAAAAGCTTTTACGCCATCAGGGAATTTGAACTGTTTACTGATGATAAAAAGATTGGTGCCTGCTCCACCACCTGGATGATTCTGGATAGCGTAAAGCGCACGCCGAAAGAGATGCACAACCTGGAAGGCTCCTTTGCCAATACCCGCAAAGATTACCGCCTGGATTTTAAGGCCGGCAAGGTGGTGATGCCGGAACACGCCATGCATTTTCAGCAAGAGGTGGATGTAAAAATCAGCGACCTGGACATGAACAACCACGTCAACAACATCAAATATTCGCAGTGGGCCCTTGATACGGTTCCTTTCGGGAAATACCAGGAGTATGTGGTGTCTGAACACGAAATCAATTTTATGAGCGAGGCCTTTCTTAACGATAAAATTGCCCTTTACAGCAACCTGCCGTCGGTATCAGAAAATGATGATAAAGTTTTCTTTTACGGGAAAAACCAGGACAAGAAAAAAAACGTCTTCATTATTCGGCTTAAAGTATGCCGGCAGTAACAAGAAGTTAAGAACTCATCAAAAAGTAATAAACCTTAATACATACTTAGATGCAGGATTTGACCGGATACAAAAAAGAGAAACTCACCATTAACCTGGTGTGGGCCAATATTTTTGGACTGCTCATTCTTATTCCCATTGTTTTGATTTTTGGTCTGCCCTATTATTTCATCTGGGAACCCGGACTTGATATCCGCAGTTTTATGGATACTCTGGCGATAACTGATGCCCTGACCGGAGGGTTTGCTGCACTGTCCGTTATTATTGCGGGAATAGTTGTGCATGAACTGATTCATGGCCTGGTATGGGCGTGCTATGCCCGAAAAGGCTTCCGTTCCATCCGTTTCGGCATCCTTAAAGAAATGCTTACACCCTACTGCCACTGCAAAGAACCGCTGCAGGTTAAACACTATATTCGTGGCGCCATCGCCCCGGCCCTTGTGCTGGGAATTCTTCCATCACTCGCAGGCATCTATACAGGAAGCATTGTAACACTCCTTTTCGGGATGTTTTTTACGATGGCTGCGGCAGGCGATATCCTGGTGATAAATCTGGTAAGAAAAGAAAGCCCGGACGACCTATTGCAGGATCATCCTTCAGAAGCAGGATGTTATATTTACCGGAAAACTGAGTAAGCTTACCAACTCCTGAAATAGTGCTGCAGAATAGCTCAATTAACTGTGTTTTTTGGTAAATAGAACATTTCCTTTTATTTTAGAGGGCTCAACCACTATTATGATTAAAACCTGTAAAAATGAGAAACTTTTTTAAATTATCGTTGATTATTGCCACCACGCTTTTGTTAGCTTCTTGCGGAAACGCAAAAAAACTCACCAAAGCCCTGAACAACCCGGATGGGGTTACCAAGCTTAAAATCAAATATGCCAAAATCGATGAACTACCTGCCGACATCAGTAAGCTTAAAGATCTAAAGAAGCTCTACCTTTTCAAAAATGGTCTTGAAGAACTTCCTGAGGAGATTGGCCAGCTCACTAACCTTGAAACCCTTGTGGTGAGCAGCAACAGCCTGACCTCAGTCCCTTCATCGATTGGGAATTTAAAAAATCTGAAAGAAATCTCCTTTAAACATAACAAGATAGAGAATCTTCCGAAGGAAATTGGTAACCTCAGCAACCTGGAAAAACTGGACCTGTCGCACAACGAGCTGACCGCACTTCCTGAAGAAATCGGGCAGCTAAAGAAACTACGATTCCTCTACCTCAACGACAATGAGCTGACCGCTATCCCACAGGAAATTGGCAACCTTGAATACCTGAATTACCTCGTTATCGGGAAAAACAACCTGAAAAGGCTTCCCTCCTCTATTGGCAATCTCGAAAGCCTGATCGAGCTGAATGTGGCATTCTCTGGCCCGTTGGTAGAAATTCCGGGAAGCATCGAAAACTGCAATAACCTAGAATATCTTTACATTGATGATTCTATCCTGCTGCCCTACTCGCTAAACCGGATTAATCCCCGCTTGCAGGTCGTCATTAAAGAGCGCGGACAGCTCAACTAAACCCAGCAGATATGACCAGAGAAGAACAACTACGGTTTTGCAAGGTCTGCGAACTGCACAGTTTCGATCCCAAAAAAGGCATGACTTGCAGCCTTACCGGCGAGCGTGCCACTTTCGAAGATGATTGTCCTGACTTTAAAGGCGATCGTAGTCTCGTAGAAAGCCCAGACGGAAATAATAAAAAGAAAAGTGTCACAAATGATACTTTTCAGCGTTTTACAGAATTATTTACCCCAACAAACGGGTATTTCATTACACCCATACTGTTTCATATCAACCTGCTGGTGTTTATAATCATGCTGATTGCAGGAGCCCACCTGTTTTTTCCTTCGCCAGACTTTCTTATCGCTTGGGGAGCCAACTTCTCTATTGATGTGCTTGACGGAGAATACTGGCGGTTGCTTAGCAATACATTCCTGCATTCAGGACTGCTGCACCTGGTTCCAAATCTGATAGCGCTGTTGTTTGTAGGGTCTTTGCTTGAGAAAAACATCGGCAGCCTCAGGACCCTGGTGGCTTATTTCGTGACAGGAATTACTGCCAGTGCTGTAAGCTTTTGGTGGCACGACATGACTGTCAGCGTGGGAGCTTCCGGGGCTATCTTTGGACTCTTTGGGGTGAAAATCGCTACACTGCTGACAAACCCTCCCGACCGCGAAGAACAAAAGCGATTGCTCAACACTTTCTTGATTTTGGTAGTTTATAACCTCATGGGAGGGTTTCAGGAGGGCATCGATATGGCGGCACACCTTGGTGGACTTTTGTCCGGAATCATCTATGGTTTTGCTATCTACCCGCCCTTTATCAGGATCAAGTGGGTGAGGGCGCTTGGCGAGAGCCTGGTTGTGATTTTGCTTGGGGCAGGCATCTATTTCACGGTAGTGAACAAACCCAAAGACATGCTGGAATACGCACACCTTATGGATCAGTTTGCCAGAACAGAGCATACGGCACTGAGACTTTACCGTACCAGCTACGATGCCAGTCCGCAATCATACCTCTACACCATCAATAATACCGGAATACCTAACTGGAGAGCGTGCAAAATAATATTGAGACAGGCAGACAGCCTTGAAAACCTTCCTCCCGGGATTAGAGAACGGAACGAGTTATTGCACCAGTATGTTGACCTGCGAATTCAGTCTTACAAGCAGATTTTTAAAGCCATTGCTCAAAGTAGCAACGAATACGACGGACAAATACAAAACCTGACCAAACAGATTGATTCTTTGATAAATGTATTGGCCGGCGAACCCACCGCCTCTGATAAGAATATCGAAGTCATTTCATCAGAAAAAATGAAAGCCCTGCTGAATCAATAAGATAAATACTTTTCCTTTTGAAAAGATGAGGTCCGACTGAAACTTTTACTTCCAGGATTGTTTCTTTTCTTGAAATCAGAATGGAAATTTTCACTAGCGTTTACATTTTATCTTACAAAGTATGAAACAACTCGTATTTGCAGGGTTTATGATCCTTTTTATTGGCATACTCATTGGCGCCAATATTTACTTATCACAACGGATGGCGTTGTATTTTGGGGTGAACCGGGTCTGGATCCTGAACATTGTTTTTGGAGTGCTGACACTCTACATGTTTTTTGGACTGATTCCCTTTGCAAATTCCACAACAGCAGCCGGTCATCTTATATATATTGGAGCAGCTGTTACGATGGGCACTTTACTCTATTTGCTTTTGTCGGTTGCGCTTGTTGACTTGATGCGACTTTTCACCGCTTTTGCTCCTCAAACTTATGGGTTACTTGCCTTGTCGCTCACATTGCTGATTTCAACCTACGGTGCCTGGAATGCCAGTCAGCTTA
>JASMTJ010000234.1:0-2857 GCA_041694335.1 Bacteroidales bacterium | reverse complement strand
CAACAAGAAAATCCAGCCGACCTCCTTCGTCGGCAGCTGATTTTAAACGTTCCCCCGGACACACTTCGCGCGACCGGGGGAATCGCGGCGCTCACTTCGTTCGTCCCTTTGAACCTCGGTGCGAAGCGCGCCTCGGAACAAGGCACTTCACCTGACGGCTCGGCCTTCAAGCCTGCGGCTTGCAGTCCGCTCCGCAGGTGAGCGCCGCGATTAGAAACAAAAATATTCATACATCAATACAGCCTATCAATAAAATATAAGGAGCAGGTGGTTGACTAAATCAGAAATGTTCAAAGATTTCCTCAGTAATTTGGCTATTGATAATGCAGACCAAATTTCCTTGAGATATGGGGAAGTCACAGCATGTTTGAATAAGAATTTCAGAGATACCGAGTCTAAGACAGCCAACAGTTTGCAGGTGGGCTCCTATGGTCGCTGGACTGCCATTAAAGGTGTCTCAGATTTAGACATGCTATATATTATGCCCGCAGGAAGTTGGGATACATATAAAAATAATAACCAATCACAACTGTTAAAAGACTGTAAAGATACAATAAAATCTAGATACCCAAAAACAGTTGTGATTGCTGACCGCCTCGTTGTCAGAGTACTTTATAACAACTTTCATATAGAGGTACAGCCTGTTTTTGAATTAGAAGATGGGAGCTTTCAATATCCAGATACATATAATGGAGGTAGTTGGAAAGTAACCAAGCCCCGTGAAGAAATTAGCGCCATGAAAGAATTTGACATGCAAAAAAATCGAAATCTTCGGCGGTTTTGCAAAATGACGAGAGCATGGAAGAACAAACATGGCGTCAAGATGGGAGGCCTTTTAATAGATACATTGGCGCACAACTTTCTTAAATCCACTTCTGAATACGACGACACAAGTTTTCTCTATTATGACCGAATGAGTCGAGACTTTTTCAAGTACTTGGCTGAGCAGCCAGATCAAGAATATTATGCAGCTTTAGGTAGTGGCCAAAGAGTAAATGTGAAAAAAAAGTTCCAGAAAAAGGCAAAGAAAGCATACGAACTATGCCTATCTGCCATTGAGTCGGAAGGTGAGGACAGCATACATAGTAAATGGAAACAAGTCTTCGGAAGACCTTTTCCTTCCAAACCAACAACTGCTCATGAAGCAGCCATATTAAAGGCAGCACAACACTGGGACGACACGGAAGAATTTATAGAAGATATGTTCCCTGTCGATATTCGATACAGTTTACAAATAGACTGCGATGTTTTGCAAAATGGTTTTCAGGAACATGCTTTGTCGTTCATCCTGAGAAAAAAGTGGCGATTGCAAGCTAAAAAGAAATTAAAATTTCACATTACCTACACAGACGTTGAAGGTCAGTACAGCATTTACTGGAAGGTATTAAATCGTGGAGAGGAGGCTAGAAAAAGAAATGAAATTCGAGGCCAAATTCTTGCCGACGATGGTCACAATACTAAGGTGGAAAATACTAAATTTAGAGGAAATCATATAGTTGAATGCTACGCCGTTAAAAATGGTGTTGTTGTAGCAAGAGATTTAATCGATGTCCCTATACAGTGAGAACCTTATGAATAAAGAAGATTTACTAAAAAATATAGCTGAAACGGCCTACAACGTTGGATTTGGAGCCAAGAAGCATTTTGCAACATATGATATCGTGGAAAAGACTCCCGGACTTATCAGTTTTTTTTCAATGGCATTTGGTATTTATGCCCTTGTTTTTGACAAGCTCTCTACTAAGTTCCTCTCTGCATCTTTTATCATACTTGGCATTATTGGATTGTATATAACATTGTATGATTCCAAAAAAGATATTTATGAGAAAAATGCTATCGAATTAACTAAATTGTTTAATGAACTTAGGAGTTTATATATTTGGGCGAAAAATTCAAATGAAGAAAATCTATCGCAGTGCGAACAAGATTTAAGCGATTTGCAAAACAGATTTTATCAAAACTGTTGCAGCAACCAAATTCTATTCAGCGAATGGTATGCTCATTACAAATTTTTTTGGCAACACCAAATCGATTGGGTGGATGAACAATTACAATTTAAGTTTCTAAGGGACAAAGTTCCTCTGACGTTTACCTTGACTATTTTTGGAGCGTTAGTGGGCTTCATAGTATGGGGAACAGATGTTTTAAAAATTATTTGTAGCATTGTTAATTCGCCCTGAAAAGACACCGTTTCTAACCATTGCATTCACCAGATGGCGTGAACGGTGCCGGCGCTGACGCGGCAAACACATTGGCGCCACTGGTGATGCAGGTCGTTAGATCTTTGGAGTGAATCCCGCAAATGGTTACGGTTGAGATCGAAGGTTTCTTGCTGCAACGGAAGCTCGATTCGGCCCTGCGGCAGATTGTGGGGAAATCGTGGTTTGGTACGGAAGTAAAGGTCGAAGGTGCGCGCTACCGTTGGGACATGGCCTACACGAGATCCGGTCAGACCGTAGTCGTGGAGTTTGACGGAGATGAGCATTACCGCGATACGCGGAAGATTCGTGTGGATCGGATAAAGGATGAAATAGCTAGTGAGAATGGTTATTCCGTAGTCCGGTTTCCCTACTGGGTTCAGTTGACCACTGAAACGCTCTGGCACTATTTCGGTCTTCAAGCTAACGTGATCCAGGATTTCGCTCACGGATTTATCGACAGACGGGCTAAGTTGCCGGCCTCATTCTGCGAGCTAGGTATAGACCGTTTTAAAGAATCCTGGCCCTGAGGGCCAGGACTTGGAATAGCCCCTAGAAGGGGCTAAAATGCCTTGCCCCCATAGGAGGCAAGGGCCGTTGTCCCCATTTCGTGCTACAACCCAAGTTGACGTTCCTTGTCTTCCTGATATTTCACATAA
>JASMTJ010000233.1:0-41335 GCA_041694335.1 Bacteroidales bacterium | reverse complement strand
AAGGCCGCCCGGAAGGCGGATATTGTGAACGACCTGCTGGAGGTGTGGGCGACGATAAACGGCGATGAGGAGCTGGCGCGGCAGATGAGCGACAGCGAATGGAGCCTCTTCAGGCTGCCTTATGAGGAGTTTATTATCAGGGTAACGCTGATTATTTCGAAGGCGCAGGAGCACGAGGAGGAGCTGGTGGCCGATTATGGCCTGACGCCGGAGCAGGTGACGGACCTGCAGGCGGATGTGGATGACCTGCTGGAGATGATGGGCAAGCCACGCGAGTATTCGATAAAGCGCGGGGTGGCCACGCAAAGCATCGACGACCTTGTGAAACAGGGCCTCGACCTGCTCTATAACCAGCTCGATAACCTGATGAAAATATTCAAACGCCGCGACCCGCAGTTTTACCACGGCTACGTGCTGGCACGGACGATTGTGGATGATTAGGATTAGGGATTCCCGCCCTTTTTCTTTTTTTTGGAGGGGGGTGGGGTTTAATTAAAATTAAACTAAGTCAATAATGAACAGAATTATTCTAATAGGAAATGGGTTTGATTTGGCGCATGATATGCCAACCAGATATCAGGATTTTTTAAATGATTTTTGGAAGAAAACTACAACTGCTATTTGCAATCATGGGTGGTTTGTTTCTACTCCTTATAAAGATGATTATATTAGTTTGAACGGTTTTCCAGAGGATTTGTCAGTTGATTCAGATTATTCCACACTAAAGAAATGTGTAGGTAATTCCAAAGTGAAAATTAAATTCAAGAATTTATTTCTTAAATTCATTTCAGAGAATAGCTCATTGCACTCTTGGGTAGATCTTGAAGACGAGTATTACAGTGATTTGAAAGATATAATGGATGATAAAAGCATATTTACGATTGATGAATTAAATCAAGACTTCGAACAGATTAAGAGACTTTAAATGATTACTTATTAAAGGTAGAAAATGATTTCAATAAGAAAAAACCAAAAGAGTACAGCAGAATTAAAAACACTATTGGCAAGAAAGTCTATTCTCATGTTCATTCAAAAGATTTAACTTATGAAATGCAGAATTACATGGCCGAAACCAAATATGAAGAATTAAAACCAAGCATTGAAACAATTCATTTCCCCAATAAAGAGACTAAAGGGTTTAGTCCAGAACGCATGCAATTCGATAGTACAAAAGGTATAAGTCATGAGCACAGAGAGCTTTTAAAAAAAATTGGAACGGAGCAACCACTAAAGAAATTAAAGGAATTACTTACTAATGATGATGGCCATAAGTATTTTAACTTGGAACTTGATAGTTTACTATTTTTGAACTTCAACTACACATCTACTGATGCACTCTATTTAAACCCAAAAGAGTTTAGTTCTGATGAAGATAGTAATCTAAATACTAAATCCATTCATATACATGGATCCATTCACGAAAAAGATAAGGATTCAATCATTTTTGGTTTTGGAGATGAGTTAGATGAAAAGTATAAAGAGATAGAAAATCTAAATAAGAATGAGTATCTGGAAAACATCAAGTCCATTAAGTACCTTGATACTGCAAATTATAAAAGACTGCTTGAATACGTCAACAGTGATTCATACCAGATATTTATTATGGGACACTCGTGTGGTAATTCCGACAGGACTTTATTAAATACATTGTTTGAGCATCCAAATTGTGTATCTGTTAAGGTATATTATCATCAAAAGAATGAAAATGAAGACAACTACAGCGATGTCATCAGAAATATTTCCAGAAACTTTAACGACAAAGCTATGTTTAGGGATAAGGTTGTAAATAAAGAGTATTGCGAACCTCTAGTTCCTGTTTTGTAGTCATTCATAAGTTCGATACAACTACTTTATGCTTAGCTCCAAAGGCTTCGGAATTTCAGTTGACGGAAAACAAAAGCTTGCCACTCCTCTCTAGGGACTTTAGTACCCCTCTTCAGCTCAGATTGCCGGGGCTAAAGCCCGGAGATTTCACCCTGGCATTTTCAACCGTTGGTTGAAGCCAAACGGCAAAGGATAGAAGGCATGTAATCAAGTACAAATTGATTGGTTCATCATTGCCTCAAAAAGCAAAAAAGCACACCAAACCATACCGTTCAGTGTGCTTTTATCATTTCTGCGTGGAGCTTCTTTTAGTCTTTCTTTTTGACCTGGAGGTGCAGCTCGTCGAGTTGTGCTTCGCTGATGGTGGAGGGCGAGTCGATCATGACATCGCGTCCGGCGTTGTTTTTCGGGAAGGCGATAACGTCCCTGATGGAGTCCCTTCCGGCGAAGAGTGCGGCCCAGCGGTCGAATCCAAAGGCGATGCCGCCGTGTGGCGGGGCGCCGTACTGGAAGGCGTCGAGCAGGAATCCGAACTGCTTCTGTGCTTCTTCCTTGGTGAACCCGAGGGCGGTAAACATCTTGCTTTGCAGCTCCTCGTCGAAGATACGGATAGAGCCGCCGCCGATTTCCACGCCGTTGATGACCATGTCGTAGGCATTGGCGCGGGCCTTTTCGGGAGCGGTTTCGAGCAGGTGTGCATCCTCGGCTTTGGGCGAGGTAAACGGGTGGTGCATGGCGTGGTAGCGCTCCGACTCCTCATCCCACTCAAGCAGCGGGAAGTCGACCACCCACAGTCCGGCAAATTTGTTCGGGTCGCGCAGGCCAAGGCGTGAGCCCATCTCGAGGCGCAGCTCATTGAGTGCCTTGCGTGTTTTGTCGGCATCACCGGCCAGCACCAGCAACAGGTCGCCGGGCTTGGCGCCGAATTTGCCGGCCCACTGCTTCAGTGCGTCGTTGTCGAAGAATTTATCTACCGACGACTTAAACGAACCATCCTCGTTGTATTTTACATATACCAATCCTTTGGCGCCAATTTGGGGCTTCTTCACAAAGTTGGTGAGTGCGTCGAGTTGCTTGCGGCTGTAGTCGGCGCAACCTTCGGCGTTGATACCCACCACCAGTTCGGCATCGTCAAACACCTTGAAACCCTGGTTTTGGGCCACATCGTTGAGCTCGACAAACTCCATCCCGAAACGGATGTCAGGCTTGTCGGAACCATATTTCTTCATCGCCTCCTCGTAAGGCATGCGCTTGAACGGATCGATATCGATGCCCTTCACCACCTTAAACAGGTGCCTGGTAAGTCCTTCGAACGTTTCCAGGATATCGTCCTGCTCCACAAACGACATTTCGCAGTCGATTTGTGTAAACTCAGGCTGGCGGTCGGCACGGAAGTCCTCATCGCGGAAGCATTTCACGAGCTGGAAGTAGCGGTCGTATCCCGACACCATCAGCAGTTGCTTAAAGGTCTGCGGCGACTGCGGCAGGGCGTAGAATGTGCCGCTGCTCATGCGCGAAGGCACTACAAAGTCACGTGCCCCTTCGGGTGTGGATTTGATGAGGTATGGCGTTTCAACCTCGATAAACTGAAGGTCGTTGAGGTATTTTCTTGTTTCGATGGCCATCTGGTGACGCAGGATGAGGCCATTGCGGTTTACAGCACGCCGCAGGTCGAGGTAGCGGTACTTCATGCGCAGCTCCTCGCCCCCGTCGGTGTCGTCTTCGATAGTGAAGGGCGGCACCTTGGATTTGTTCAGTACCTTGAGCGCTGTGCTCATGATTTCAACCTCGCCGGTGGGGATGTTTTTGTTTTTGTTGCTTCTTTCGGCCACCGTTCCTTTGATCTGCACCACAAATTCGCGCCCCAGTTTCCGGGCTTTCCCGCAAAGGTCCTTATCGCGATCCATATCAAAAACCAACTGAGTGATGCCGTAGCGGTCGCGGAGGTCGACAAAAGTCATCCCGCCAAGGTCGCGCGAGCGCTGTATCCATCCCGTTAAGGTTACTTCTTTTCCTGCATCTTCGAGGCGTAATTCGCCGCAAGTGTGGGTTCTAAGCATGCTGTAAATTTTTAATTTGCCGCGAATTTACGAAAAAAGACGCAGCCTTGCCTACTTATTGGGATCTGGAACGTTTTCGAAACTTAATGCGCAGGCAGAGGACAAAAAGGCAGCTTTTGGTGTAATTTTGCGGATTAAAATAAAGAATCATGGAATTCTTAAACGAGACTTACATTGTGCTTTTTGTGATTATCATGCTGGGGCTGATGCTGGGCAGCGTGAAAATCAAAGGCATTTCGCTCGACACTTCGGCCATTATTTTTGCGGCCCTTCTTTTTGGACATTATGGCTACCAAATCCCGACCATTTTTAAGGATATCGGGTTGATACTTTTTATCTATTCGGTGGGTATCCAGGCGGGTCCGGGGTTTTTCGAGTCGTTTAAGAAACAAGGCTACCAGCTGATGCTGCTGGTGTTGGTGGTGGTTTCGTCGGGAGCCCTTTTGGCCATTGGCCTGGCCTACCTGCGGGGCATTCCGTTTGACATGGCCGCCGGTTTGTTTAACGGCGCGTTGACCAGCACTCCCGGACTGGCCGCCGCCATTGAAGCTACGGGCTCTGAGGCCGCTTCGATCGGGTATGGTATGGCCTACCTTTTCGGGACGGTGGGCGTCATCGTGCTTTCGACGGTGATGCATCGCATTTTCAGGGTCGACCTCGAAAAGGAAGAGGCTGACTACGAAAAAGAGCTTCATCGCGATTATCCGGAGCTTATCAACAAGAACTACATCGTGGAAAACCCAAAGATTTTCGGGAAATCGATTGGGGAGATGCGCCTGAGAAGTGTTACCGGAACCAATATTTCGAGGGTGCTGCATGCCGGTGAGTCTTTTACGCCCAACGCCGCTACCGTATTGCATGAAGGCGATGTGGTGAAAGCAGTGGGCACAGAAGAGAACCTGAAAAATATGGAGCTGTTTATCGGGAAAAACACCGATATCCAGATTCCTTTGAGTAAAAAATACGTGGTGAAGCGTTTGCTGGTTTCCAATAAAAATGTGGTGAACAAGTCGTTGGGCGAGCTGGGGATTTTTGCCAGCTACAATGCCACAGCCACCAGCATCCGGCGAAGCGGTATCGATATCACCCCCAACCCCAACAGCCGTTTGCGCTTTGGCGACAAAGTAATGGTGGCGGCCTCTGACAGCACCATGAAAAAACTATCGGAGCTGCTGGGCGACAGCCGCAGCCAGCTTATCGAGCTGGATTTCCTGCCTGTTTCCATCGGCATCCTACTGGGGATACTTCTTGGCCAGCTTTCATTTCCTTTAGCAGGACTGAACCTGAGTCTGGGACTTACAGGCGGCGTGCTGGTGTCGGCACTGGTGCTAAGTAAAATCGGTAAAACCGGACCGCTGCTGTGGAATGTTTCGGGTGAATCGAACCAGTTGATACGCAAAATCGGGCTTATCTTTTTCCTGGCGGCAGTAGGAACTTCGGCAGGAGAATCGTTTGTGGATATCGTGAGTGGCAACGGGCTTCAGCTTATCGCTATTGGGGCAGTCATCACGGTGGTGCCGATGTTTCTGGCGGTGATTATCGGGAAATACATCCTGAAAATAAATTACCTGACGCTTATTGGCGGATTGGTGGGCGCGATGACCAGTACTCCGGCGCTGAGTGCCGTGGAGCCGCTGACCAAGTCGAATGCGCCACAGGTGGCCTACGCAACGGTGTATCCCTTTGCACTTGTTTTCCTGATTATTATCAATCAGTTGTTTGGGATTTTGTAAGGCACTGTTTTTCTGAAGACTGGCTCACAACTTGGGTTAAGGCCTTTCAGCACTTTTTACCCTTTAATTCCCTGAGGGGAAAGTGCTGAATCTTTGTGCTTCCGCCGAACTCTAAAATGTTAGAATGTATAGGTAAGCAACTTTACACCACGACACTTTAATTTAATTCATCAATTTTACCCATTCCGATATCATAATTCTTGCAGCACTATTTCCCAAGCCTTTCCAAAGAAGCCAGAGGCTTTAGGAATAAGGCATCGGAGCAAGATGCTCTGACGAACTTTAAACATAGCTCTAACGAGGTATTTTCAGCGGTCTTAATATTGTACTTTTGGCTTGAGCCTGAAAGGCCCGGATATCTCAGCATAGGGTAAAGCCCTATGATTAATCGAAGAAAACAAAGTCTTTCAGGCTGAGTGCCTGAGATAACACCGCTCACCAATAGTCTAAGGCTTACAGCCTTTATTGGCATGCGTGAATATGACACACAGGGCTCCGCCCTGCGCTGAGTTATCAAAGGCTTTCAGCCTTTTCTATTCTGAAAAATAAGCATAGGTGCTTTTTTAGACAGGCGCTCTTAAATAATACTGCATCGAACAACTGATTGTGTCAGCCTTGCAAACGCTGAATCATATTGGCACGCGATGCGATTACGCGTCATCCCAAAAGAATTGTTAATCTGAAAAATGATGACCCAACCAAATGTTTTTCAGCGTATTTTTGGCTGAAAATTAATGATAACGGCTCCGAATTACATCCCGGAGCCTTGCTTTTCTTACGATGACAGAACAAGAACGTATGAACGCTAAAAACCGGAAGGAATATGCCGGTTTTTACGACCAGGTAAACTGGATAGATGAAGATGCCGTAAAGGCTTATGAGAAAGAGCGGGAGCAGTTGCTTTCGGCGTTGGATAAACACGTGCAGTGGGGTTTTCATGAATCGAAAGCCGATGTTTCCGAAATATCGCCGGGCTGCCGGCATTGTGGTGAGGGCGAATGGAGCTGCCTGTTCATCAACAATGTGTGCAATGCCAAATGCTTTTACTGTCCTTCTGCGCAAGATGAAGAGAGCGTGCCGACCACCAGCTCGCTCACTTTCGAAAATCCGGATGAATACATTGCTTACCTGAAGAAGTTTGGCTACAAGGGCGTCAGCATCAGTGGTGGCGAGCCTTTGCTAACGCTTGACAAGACCCTCAGCTTTATCAGGAAAGTAAGGCAGGAACTTGGCAAAGACATCTACATTTGGATGTACACCAACGGCATCCTGGCGGAGGAAGAGAAGTTTATCGCTTTGCGCGATGCGGGCCTCAACGAGGTCAGGTTTGATATCAGCGCCACCGGTTACTCGCTCAGCAACCTGAAAAAGGCCGTTGGTATCATTGAAAATATCACCGTTGAAATTCCGGCTATTCCGGAAGATTATGACCGGATGAAAACCCTGATGGTCGAGATGAAACAAGCAGGTGTGAACTACCTCAGTCTTCATCAAATCCGGTTAACGGATTTTAACTTCCCGAAACTTAAAAAGCGGAACTATACCATGCTGCATGGCCCGAAAGCCACGGTGCTTGAGTCGGAGCTGACTGCCCTGAAGCTATTGCTTTACAGCAAGGAGCAAAACATCGGCCTGCCCGTCAATTACTGCTCTTACATTTACCGCTACCGCTTCCAAAGCAGGGCGGCACGCATCAAGCAAACCAGGCTTTTTACCGAGCCCTGGGAGCCGATTACGGAAACCGGACTGCTGCGCCACATTGTGATGCATGCCGAAAGAGACGTGCTTGAGCAGGTTATGGGCAGACCTGAACATCACGGAAAGTGGAAAGACCTGGGGCAGTCGCTGGTCATTCATCCGGAGTTGCTCAGCGAACTTCCGGAAGAAGAGTATGCATTGTCGCTACGATATTTTGCCACCAAACTGCGCAACTCGCTGACCTATCATTTTCCGTTCAAAACCATTCCCTTATCGGGAATTAAGTCTGTGTACATCGAGAAAGGCCGGGTGAGCGATGATATCCCTATCACGAAAGAAGACATTCCTGCTTTAACAACATTGTTTTTTGATAATGAAAAGCCGCTGAAGTGGGAGGAAATTGAAGCAGGCAATCCTGAGTTGCTGGAAGACAGGGAAACAAGAGATTGGCTGGTGAAAATCTATAATTTCGAGAAGCTGGATTTCGGGTTGTATCCGTACTATTAAATAGTGATTGTCTGTAAATTAGAACTTTTAATATTCCTAATAATTCTCGGAGACCACCAATTCTCAATATTGTACTTTTGGCTTGACCCAAAAGTACCAAAAAGTCAAGGCTGATGAGGGCATGTCCGCAAAAGCTACGCTGGAAATTATCCGCGCCATTCGAGCCGTTCACGGATAGATTAGTTTTGTTCTTATCTGTTTGGCTTTGTAAATCTCTAATCAATTTTCTGCCGGTTCACTCGCGAATGGCTACCACACTGGCCTGCCCAATAATTCCCTGCTTGTTTTGCTGAACACACCCTCATAGGCCGGGTGTTAATTTGCAAGAATTTTTATATCTTTTAAAGGCTTCACATCAACTTAACGTTAAGCGGAAATTGCATTTCGATTTTCAAATGAACAGGCATTAAAATAAAAAAGCAGGCCTTCGAGGCCTGCTTTTTTAATTATGAAAAATCTACATCTATTTAACAGAAAGTTTTACAGTAGTTGTTCCTTCGTTGGTTCTGATAGTGCAGAAATACATTCCGCTCTCTACTGTCTCAGCATTCCAGATAATGCTTTGCTGACCGATAGCATCACTTAGCGTTTCGCGATAAACCACTTGTCCGGCCGTGTTCATCATCTGAACAGATACGTCACTCTGCTTTAGCATCTCGAAACTGATATTAGCGGTATTTTCCACCGGATTTGGATAAGCCTTGAGTTCAGCCACACCAATGTTTTCGATATCAATTCCGATTTCTGTTTCGAAGTTAACTGCCCACGGCTCTATTGCTACATCCGAGTAGTTTTCTACTGTCGCGTCCATGGCGAGGTAGTATGTTTGCTCCGTATCCAGCAAACCATCAGGAATCACCGTGATTTCTGTTTTTTCTTCGTTGATGGTAGCGTCGAAAGCAACAGCCTCACCAGCTTCATCTTCGTAATTGAAGATGACGTGATTATCCACATTATCATCGTTTAGTTCAGTATCATCCAATTCGCGAACCGGCTGAGTGAAGGTAATCACAAATTGATGATCGGTTGGCACATCAATTTCTCCATCCAGCACGTTTACTGTTGACAACGGAGCACCAGCCCCTTCCACAGCATAAGCCGACTGCATCACTTCTTTGTTTGCGTCGTTCTGAACGAATGCCACCACTGAAAGGTCGTCATATTCCTCCACATTTGTTCCTGCAAGGTCCTGCTCAAAATCTGTTGAGAAAAGTTCACCAACGGTCAAATCAACAGGAGCACCATTTGCATCCGGAATCATCTTCATCATTACATGCTCAAATTGTGTTTCGCCATTCGAGCCTACATTTCCCGTAGTAATATTCTCGATAACAATTATGTGCAAGGTCAGGTCCTCGGCAGATATATATGGGTCGATGTTTATTGTTCCGGAAATAACGGTGCCATCCACATTAAAGTTTCCTGAAACATCCATAAAAGCAGGCTTGGCCATCAGTTCATCATAGGCCCCGTTAACACCAGCGCTGTTAGTAGAACGGTTCACGCCCCCTGCATATAAATCAGGCACAGCATTTACACCATAATAGTTTCTTCTCACTCCGCCTTCATCAGTGTAATATGGGTCACCTGAACCAGGCCAGTTCATTTGATATTTAACCAGTACAATATCTTCTCCGTGCTCTTCAACAAAAGGATTCATCGTACCAGAGTTAAATCCTGCACAAGGTCCACAGGTAGATGATGTAAACTCTTCATAAAGTGGTGCTCTCTGAACAGACTGAGTGGCCACATTTACGGTTTTTACCAATTCATCATTATCGGGGTTGTCATCATCTCCACCATTCACATTGGAAACCCAAATAATAAGATCAAAACTTCCCGGGGTAGCATTCCATAAATCTTCACACGTAAAATCAAATTGCTCCAATGGATCAATGTTTTCTCCTGAAAAAGACGTAGTGAAGGTTTCAACACCATCATAAGTATAATTAACGTCAAAGCTGGTAATCTCTGTGACTCCCTTATTGAGTAATGTTCCGGTAACTTCGATTTCGCCCTGAGCCACATAAGATGGTGTGGTGATGGCATTCATTTGCATGTCAAGGTCAAAGGCATTGAATAATTCTATATCATCTATATACCAGTCATTAATATCATAACTATTACCTTGAAAATAAAGACAAAACTGAAAGTCAGCAGCTCCGGCATCATCGGTATCCAGCTCCGCAGAAATCGTTTGTGCACCCACGTTACCGGTAATAGTCTGGCTCCAAGCTGTATTCCAGTCGCCACCAGCGCTTCGTGTAGCGACTCCTATTTGGTAGCTATTACTGTAGTGAGAAATGGAATGTTTAAAACTTATCATCAGGTTCTCCATTCCTGTAGCATCTATTTCGGGTGAGATAAGCCTTGTTGTACCATTAAATTGCGGATCCCAATGGAATTTTGCTTCCGGAGGTGCTCCACCGGCAGTGGCGCCATCATTCGCTGACCAGTTTCCTGAATGGGCATCAATCGTCCATCCTGAAGGAGGAAAACTGCCGCCGGCGAAATCTTCTGTGAGTAAGGTTTGTCCGGAAGTAATTCCGGCAATCAATGCAAATGCAATCAGTAAATAAAGTTTCTTCATAGCAATAAAGTTTTAGTAAGAATAGTTTTCGTTTTTAACCTAACCACCTTGACACCCCTTATTACTGATTGGTTGCCTGAAAAATAGAATTATTTATATTCCTTTGGATGAATAAATCCTTTGCTAAGAAGCAGGCCATTATTGGCAAGTGCTTTCATTTCATCTTCGCCCGGATAGACAAAAATGCGGGCAATGTATTCGGTTGCATTGATTATTTCATCCACAATATCCTGGTTGTGTGCAATTCCTCCTGTAAGCAGGATTCCATCCACCTGCCCCTTCAACACTGAAGCCATGGCCCCTATTTCTTTACACACCTGGTAAATCATAGCGTCCTGCACCCTTTGCGCCTCCATATCGCCGTTTTTGGCTTTTTCATGAACCTCTATAGCGCTGTTGGTCCCCATGTAAGCCATGAAACCGCCTTTTCCCTTAATCATCTTCTTCACTTCCTGAAGCGAATACTTGCCGCTGAAGCAAAGTTTGGCCAGGTCACCTACCGGCAACGATCCGGTGCGTTCGGGAGAAAAAGGACCATCGCCGTCAAGGCCGTTATTCACATCAACCACGAGTCCCTTTTTATGCGCTCCAACCGTAATACCACCTCCCATATGTACTACAATCAGGTTCATCTCTTCATATTTCCGGTTTTGCGTGGAGGCATGATGGCGGGCAATGGCCTTTTGGTTCAGGGCGTGAAAAATCGATTTTCGCGGAAGCAACGGATGGCCGCTGTATCTTGCCACATCCTCCAGTTCATCCACCACCACCGGATCGGTAATGTAGGCTGCAGCATCGCCTATATGTTCGGCCAAATCGGCCGCAATCAACCCTCCCAGGTTGCTGGCATGCTCTCCCCACGGACTGTCGCGCAAGTCTTCCCTCATCCTTTCGTTCACTTCATAAATACCCGATTTTACAGGCTTTACCAACCCTCCGCGACCTACAATAATTTTTATGTCTTTAAGAACAATTCCGGCTTTTTTAAGGATATCAAGAATAATATCTTTACGGAAAGAAAACTGGTCGGTAATTTTTTCATATGGCGCCAGGTCTTCAGAAGAATGTGAAATATCTTTCTGAAACAGTTGCTTGCTGCGCTCATATACAGCCACTTTCGTGGATGTGCTTCCCGGATTGATTGCTAAGATAAGTAGTCTGGCCATTTGCTGACAGTATGGTTTTTCTCAAAGATACGGAAAGATAGGCATCCGGAAAAGAAAAACCGGATGTTTTATGCTAAAACACCCGGCAGCAAAAAGGTCTTCACAATTCATTTATAAGGAAACTTGCCTTTTATTTTCTTGAATATTTCGCCCTCAATAGCCTCGATAGTATAAGTATTTTTTGCCTTGTAGTCATCTTCATAACTCCACATTACGCGCTCGTTGTTGGCCTCCTTCAAGGTTACTTTTACATGCACTTCCTCTTTTGAATCACTGCCGGGATTTTTTCCCAGTATGATTGAAGATTCGATTTCGGTGTATAACAATCCGTCAACGCGCAAAGCATCACCAATCTTACTCACTTCCGTACGTTTCAGATCGAAAAACTTAATGTAGTTTTCCTCAAGCTTCTGATTTGTTTCTTCCTTTGGCAGGATGGAGACAGAATAGTTTTCCTGTTCACTTTGCAGATCTTTAATCAAAGCCTCCTGAAAGTCATAAGACTTCTCCATCGATACATTTTTCAGGCTTGAATTGGCCGACTGCTTCGACTTACCGGCCATATCAATCATTGCTGGCAAAACAGCAATGGTTTGGTGCTTTCGCTTGAGCACTTTGAATTCTTTTGCTTCAAAAAATTTTTTAGAACATCCTGTTAAAGAAAAGACAGCTACAGACAGGATAAGAATTTTAGTCAGGTTTTTCATATGCTTAGTTTTATACCTGCAAAGATTGGAAAAAAATAAAACCCGGAAAACCTTTTCACCCAAATAATTCAGGATAAAAAGGTTTACCGGGTTCTGAAATGTGTTTTCTGCTTTTTAAACGTATTCCTTTGGCGTTACTTCGCCTTTGAGCACCAACAGACCGTTGTTGGCCAGCGCCCGCATTTCATCCTCACCCGGATACACATGCACAGGAGCAATTTTGAAAACGCGCTCAATAACCAGGTTCACAAACCACTTACTATTGGCAATTCCTCCAGTGATTAGGATACCATCCACGTCACCACGCAACACCGTTGACATGGCGCCTACTTCTTTAGCTACCTGATAGGCCATGGCTTCAAACACCTCTTGGGCTTTTTTATCACCATCGGCAGCGCGCATTTCAGCATCGTAAGCGCTGTTGGTCTTAAGGTAGGCAGCGATACCACCGTTGCCCTTCACCATCTTTTTCATCTCAGCATGGGTGTACTTCCCACTGAAAGCGGCTTTCAACAGCGCCCCTACAGGCAAAGTGCCACTGCGTTCCGGAGAAAACGGGCCATCGCCGTCGAGCGCCTGGTTCACGTCAATCACTTTTCCTTTTTCATGTGCCCCTACGGAAATGCCACCCCCCAGGTGAACCACAATCAGATTCAGCTCTTCATACTTTCGCATAATCGATTTAGCATGCGAGCGGGCGACCGCTTTCTGGTTCAGGGCGTGAAAAATTGAAACCCGCTCAAAATCGGGATGCCCGGAATAGCGTGAAAGGTTGTGAAATTCATCGACTACCACCGGATCGGCAATGAAAGCCTCGGCATTGGGAAGCGATTTGGCGATATCATCGGCAATAAGTCCACCGAGGTTACTGGCATGTTCACCCAGCGGACTGTTTTGCAGGTCGCGCTTCATAGCATCATTCACCTTATACACTCCTGAAGGGATGGGCTTGACCAATCCGCCACGACCCACCACGGCACGAATCAGGTTCAGACGTATTTCGGCCTGCTCCAGCTCCTGGTAGATCATTTTTTTCCGGTATTCATACTGGTCGGTAATTTTCTCAAAACGCTCCAGCTCCTCAGTAGAATGACGGAGTGTTTTCAGAAATATGGCTTTAGAATTCTGATAAACAGCAATCTTTGTGGATGTGGACCCTGGATTGATTGCTAAAATCCGAATATTATCTTCCATGTTTTTGTTTCAGCTGTTTATATTTACGACAATGCTTAATCAAAGTAAATCTTACACTCAGCACCGCGAATTTTTTGCAATGCCTTTTTATTGATTATTCCATGGCTGCTGCCAGGGCAATTGAAAGCATTTTGCTTCTGTCGGTATCTGAGCGTGAGGTCAGAACCACCGGCACTTTAGCACCCATAATCACGGCAGCCGAAGTGGCACCG
Organism: Bacteroidales bacterium; assembly: GCA_041694335.1. Lineage (GTDB taxonomy): Bacteria > Bacteroidota > Bacteroidia > Bacteroidales > JAIPAH01 > JAIPAH01. Next base: position 27,644 of record JASMTJ010000233.1, on the reverse strand, counting down.
CCCATAAAGTTGAGTGTTTTATACATCACATTACCAGCTTCAATATCCGGTGTTACCACGATATCACAATCGCCGGCTACGTCACTCTTAATCCCTTTATGTTCAGCAGCTTCTTTCGAAACGGCATTGTCCACAGCAAACGGACCATCAACGAGGCATCCTTTAATCTGGTTTCTGTCGTTCATGGTTTTAAGCATCGCTGCATGCACCGTCGCTTCCATTTTAGGGTTAACCGTTTCAACAGCACCAACAACCGCAACTTTTGGGTTGCTAACACCCAGCTTATGGAAGGCCTCCACAGCATTGTTTACCAGGTGTACTTTGTCCTGAAATTCGGGGGCCACATTCATGGCTGCATCCGTTAGACACAACAGTTTATGATAATAGGGCGATTCAAAGAAAGCAACATGACTCAAAGTTCCTCCCTTGCGCAGGCCCTTTTCTTTGTCAAGGACAGCTTTCAGGAGTGGTCCGGTGCTGACATGTCCTTTCATCAAAACATCGGCCTTCCCCTCTTTTACCAAGGCCACAGCCATCTGTGCTGACACAGCAGCGCCTTTGTCGTTGTGAATGATTTCGGCTTTCGCCAGATCGAAACCTACTTCACCGGCAATTTTTTCAATTTCGTTTTTATCTCCTACCAGTAGAGGGACGACAATATTTTCCTTCATGGCATCTCTTACGGCTTCAAGGACAGCCTTATCGGCCGCAGCAGCCACAGCCAGGCGGCGGGTTTCTTTTTCTTTGGCTATATTAACTAAGTCGTTCAGTTTCTTTATCATGATATTTTGTTTTTATTTTTTGCAAAAAAACGAAAAAATATGCGTTTTTTCCGAGAATTTCAAAGCGATTTATTATGAATATCCTTATTCAAAATCATTCTATTATTCCGAATAAAAGTCAATCATTTGCTGGATGGCTTTCTTACAGGCTCCGCAGAATTTATCATCTTGTAAGGTATTCATTAAACAGTCATACGAAGGGCGATAAACGCCTTTAGCCACATAGCCGCCCCCTTCAAAAACACCAAGGGTGTCGGCATACTTTACCTTGTTAGGAGTTGGTATAGGAACACTATCAGGAATCATCGATTCCCATTTGCCATTGAAGTTGACTAAAGTGGTAATATTCGGCTCCCAGGGTTCCGCATCCAGAGGGTAGAAGTCGCTGTAGGCTACTGAGGAGTTGTAATACTCGTCGCCTAAACCGGCAAAACCATGTCCGAATTCATGCACAAAGATTTCAGCGCTCAACCTGTTGCTGTTCACGCTCATGTTGTAATGATTGTAGATAGCGCCGCCACCATATTTATCGGTATTAATCAAAACATAGATCTGGTCGTAAGGTGCATTGGCTGCAAGATCCCGAACACTTTTATTATCAGTGGTCATACAGTAACGCTCGCTGTCGAAAGTATAAAATGATGAGTTCATGATGGTGCTTTTGTAGATTCCTTCTGCCGGGATATCGCTACCGCTCTCTTTCGATGGTGCCAGCACCCCATAGATGTTAAATCTGTCTTTGTTTTCGGAGTAGGGGTGGAAAAGGAAAAGCTCCTCAGCAAACTTTTTACAATCAGCGATGAAAAGCCCCATCTCTTCCTTGGTATACCCTTCAGGAAGGATAACCACGTCGACTTTACCGGCGGGATCACCGCTTTTCAACACTTCAAAACTTGGATATTGCTTTCGCTGATGCGGTCTGATAAAATAGGAATCCGGGTCGACCGTAATATCAAATTTTTTGACAAACGCATTTTGTTTGTCGCGGCCATAAAACACCACATCCACTTTCTTTTTCGGATAAGGCATGACCACTGTTTCAGAAAAAGCTTTCGTTAATTTCTTCGCCTCTTTTGTGGTCTGCCACTCTTTGAAAAGCGTGCTGTAGCCACGACTGTAGAGCAGCTCATGACTTTTATGGTCATACACCTTAAAATAGTAGTGGCCATACCTCAGTGTATCTATCAGATTGACCTTCGAGCCTCCCCAATAAGGTTCTTCCCAAAGCGCATCCAGGGCATAAAAATCAGAGTCATCTGTACCGCCATGCGTGTAATCAATACGAAGTGTTTTGTCGTGGAAACAGGAATTAAAATCTTTTTGTGCATTTGCTTCCAGCACAACAAAAAGGGTAAGAAGAAAAGTAAGGTATCTCATCATTTGTTTTTTCAGATTCCTTACAAAAATAGATAAAGGTGGCAAACTAAAGAAGATAACACCCGGCTGTTACTTCATTAAATGCAAATGAGACAGTAAATCATCGAGGATTTCTTTATGGTCGAAAGCCAGCATGGGAAGGTAATTGATAGGGAACCACTGTACCGCTCCCGCATCATCATCAGCCTTGATTTTTACCTCGCCCGGATTTGCAAAGCCATAATAAACCACCGAAACCGTCCTTCCGCGTGGGTCTCTGTTGATGGCCCCATAAGTTTTAAACTGTGTAAGTTCAATACTTTCAAGGCCTGTTTCTTCCTTCAGTTCCCGGGAGGCGCAATGCTCAAGTGTTTCATCAATGTCCACAAATCCACCCGGAAAAGCCCAGTAGCCCTGAAAAGGAGGGTTATTCCGCTGGATAAGCAATATTTTCAGTTCGTCTGTTTCGCGACTGAAAATAACGGCATCGGTTGTAAGCGCCGGCCTGGGATATTTATAGGTGTAAGCCATAGTTGTTTTTGGCAAATATAAATCTTCCTGAAAAAAGGCAAAAAGCTTTAACGGTGATTTGTTTGATATTTTTATGCCATTATAGCTTTGCTGTGAATCAGTCCTTAGTGAGGAGCAAATTGAAGGTTTTTCTCTCTTTGAATATCCGCAAGGCTTTTTAAAGTTGTATCTTGAAGATAGTTTCTGATGGTAACATTTAATCCAGACCAGAAATGAACAGCAGCACAGTAATTCTTACGCTCGCAGACGCCATCATCGGGCAAACACGGAACAACGTTTAAATCGGGCTCAAATGCCTGGTAAATATCATAAACCGTAATTTCTTCAGCGCTTCGGTTAAGCACATAGCCTTGCCTTTCATCCTGTGGCTTGATAATAAGGCCTTCTGCCTTTAATGATGCAATTATCTGATCGAGGTATTTTATCGATATACCCTGCTTTTTAGAAATATCCTTTTGATAAATCCCTTTATTATTGTCCAGGGCTATTTGAATCATTGTCCGCAGACCATACCTGACTTTAGTGTTGGAGCGCATAGTGATAACCTTATTCTACCACAAATTTAAATAAAAATCGTATTTCCACATCTTTATCCACTTTAATCATCCCGAAAAAGCGAGATACTGGTTTAAGGTTAAAGTCAGTTATATCCACATGGGTCTTACCCTCCAGAATAAAAGCAGTTTCGTCAATAGCTTTTAATCGGTAGTTTACTTTTTGCAGCTTTGATGCACCCCCTATATTTAAGTCAACCAATGAATTCCGCTTGTCAGTATGTATGCCTAATTCTAATTGTTGCATCTGCATGGTTATAAAAGGATAACTTTGATACTCCAGGGTTTTTAGAAAGTCTTTTTTAAGCATTCTGTTTCCGCAGTCGAAATTGCCCACAGGTATTTTTACTTTTAAAGTATCAAGAGAGTACACGCCATCATAATAACTTGCTGAGAATCTGTTTTTGTGATAATATGCTTCAAAGTCATATCTGCAAGAAAAATTATTGATATTCGACGAACCATTTATCTTCAAATAACTATCCTTCATAAGCACCACAGTAGGCTTTTCACTCTCGCCGGAGTTAAATAATGAGATCCATGCAGCAAGAAAAACTATGTAAGGCATCATCATTTTCTTCTATTAAAAAGCTGGGGTTTTTTACACCCCAGCCCCATTATTTGTTAGCATTAAGACATCTGTTTTTAAAAGCTGATTACGGCTTCCATAACTACTCCACTAAAATTGGCATCCTGAAGATGGCCGGTAAAATTCTCATCATAATTTTGTGAAACATACTCCAGCTTGAGCAGGGTGTTTTTTGTCATAAAATAGCCACCCCCAATATTCAGGCGGTTAATTGATTTCTCAGCAGGCTTATCGGCACCCGCAGCGTAATCGCTATACCCTGCCACGCTGTTGTACCGGGCTCCAAGATAAAGCTGGTCCCATGAACCGAAACGATAAAGTAATTCAGCCCCAATCTGGGTGTAACTACCATCTTCGCGATCGCCGCGAGCATTATTTCCGGTGGTATTTTCCAACACACCAAAAAATTCTAATCCGCGGTATTTTACGAAAGGATTAATCTGAAAAGCCATTTCTTTGTTAAAGCCAGGGTTGAATCTTCCACTGCGGAAGTTGGTTGTTACGGCTGAATCTGATGGGGCAATAAACCCGAGCACATCATAATAACGAGCTCCAGCACGGTCGCCGGAATAAAGGTGGTTTCCATTATCCGCTCCTTGCGCAGAGTAAACAGACCCTGTTAGGCGCACCCTGAGGTCTTCGTCAACTTGTTTGTCATAGCCTAACTTCCCGTAATAAGTAAGTTTCAGGTCATCAATTTCTCCCTGGTATTTATCAGAACCCCAACCGGTGGCTGCATTATTGACGGTCGGATTAAACAATCCGTTAGTAACACCACCAACTACGAAGAAATCATTTAAGTGAACGGTAGCTTCAAGAAAAGGCTCCACCGTATAGGCATCCATGATATAATTACCCACAAATGGATTGTAAATAGCTGTGGCATTATCGCTGCGTCTGAACATGGCATCGCCATAGTTTGGCTGATCGACACCTGCGCGCAACGTAAGGACATCCATTAGTCCTGAAGCAAAGCCTTCCTGAATAAAATCCAATCTATCCACCTGAAGGTGTCCGCCTTTCACCCACGTCTCATTGTGGTGACGTGAGCTCAAAAACACCCGCAAGTGCATTCTTACTCCCTTATGCAATTGAGCATCGAGGTTGAGGTTAGCAGTAGGTAGGTTTACATTGGATCCTAACGGAATTAATTCCGGAGCCCCTGAAGCATTAGTATGATCAAGTGCCTGGAATTGCAGCGCAAAATCTCCGCCAACCCTAACCTTAAAACCATCAAACTCTGCTTCTGTCGTTTTTGAGGTCTCGAAAACATTCAGACCTTCAAATCCCGGTGCCCTGAAATACTGCAGATCCCGGTCACTATTATCGTCCTGGGCCTGCAAAACAGTAAACCCTAAAACAAATACTAATAATATATTTATCCCTCTTTTCATGACTATTGTATTTATTAATTAAAAATGAATGAATATTTTATACTTAATTTATCTCCTGATTTGATTGTTCCAAACATTACCGATGGTGGTTCCACACCATAACTGCTCATTTCGAAATGTTCAGTCCCTTCAAGTTTAAGAAGTCCATCGCGATATTCTCCGGTAATGGTGGTGTTTATTGTGCGTGTAGTGCCAGCAATAGTTAATTCGCCAATAGCATTGACAGTAAGCTTGTTATTATTCTGAACGATATCTTCTGTCCTGACATAACTAAATGTAACCTCTGGGTAGTCTTCGACTTCCATTGCTTTATAAACCTCTTTATTCATCCGGCTTTTGCCGCTTTCAAATGAGGCAACTTCACATACTATTTCTCCTCCGTGTATTTGAATTTCTTTGGAATTGAATTTAATTTCGGCGTATCCGTTAAACTCTTCCACTTCAATTTCCCAATCATGCAATGTGGAAGTTCCTTCGATGGTAATACTGCTTTTCTCAGCCTCAATTACAAGCTTCTCCTGTGCATTTAAAAAAGTGACTGATATAAAAAGCAATCCTAAAATCATTATCTGTTTCATCATCTTGTCTTATCCTATTTATCCTACCTTTTTTGTAGTACAAAGATATATAAATACCTATTTCGGTCATGCTTTACCTGTATACCCGAATCGATTCTAAATAACAAAACACACCTATAAAACTGTGTATAGGTGCTTTACATAATATTATTTAACATTTTATTTATGTTATTTATATAACAACAGGAATGATTAAGGGTCATAGAAGTTCTAAAAAAACAAACCCTCACTTTTTTTAGGAGTGAGGGTCATGTTCGATTAGAGTTGTTAACAAAAAATAAGGACATTTCTTGCGCTTCGAACGCTTTGAGAAAAAATGAACATCGAAAAAACGCTTTTAAATCAACGAAATTTTGTTTCATAAGCATAAATCTGAATCATCGTTGAGATTCTTTCGTTTACTTTCTGAATTAAAGACAACTAAACAGGGGTTTACCCCTATCCCATTGCCGTTTTTCCAGTAAAAAACTTACTTATTTTGCCTCAGGGATTTGTAATCTTTCCGATAAACAGTAGCGAATTACTCTGCTTCTCTTCAATAGCAAAGACAAACGGACGATTAACAACAAGGTTGAATGGATTATCATCAACCAACGTGGTAAAAGAAATTGCCAACGAAGTTGCTGCGGTAGCTTCCGTCCCCTTTTCATCCACATCAATAGCTGCTTTATGCATAACCTCACTAATAGAAAGCGGTTGTTCCGCTATATTGCTCAAATCTGAACCTCCGTCACTAAACAGGCCTCTTACCCCCATTCCGGCGAGCAGCTCTTTCATCCCAACATTATGCTCACAGCGAAATTGAGGCATTCCGAAATTGATATTTCTTTTCTTTTCCAGCGCATCTTTGTAGCGTTTCCATTTTTCTACAGACAAATCTTTCACCAGCCGGCTTAAGCTGGTAGTGCTGTCAGGAAGAAGGATGTACATGCAAAACGACTCGTTCTTGTATGGAAGCTCCACCATCTGAAAATTATCGCTGTCGAAATAATTCAAATCAGCCTTTTGCCACATCATCCGGGTTTTTTTGCGGGTTCCGTCTTCCATAAAGAAATACGATTCAGCAGTTTTCTCCTCATTAAACTCATACTTCCAATTCCCTTTGAAGTAAGTTGCATTCATCAGGTAAAGCATATTCTCGGAAGAAAAATCATCGACAATATTCTCTATGTGGCCTTCGGTTTGGCGTTTGGCCCAGGTATTTATTTTTTCTGATGAACTTTGGTTATCAAAGCTATCATGATAAGCCGCAAAATACTCTTCGCTGTCATCTAAAAAGTCTGGAAAAACATCTAACCGACTGTTATACCATATGCTGTTCGCAATATTTAAGGCTACATCTTCCGTGTGATTATTGTAATATTGAATAAGGCGTTTATGATATTGATTAATCTCAGGACCACTCATTTCTTCCCATCCTAAAACCCTGTTCAGCCGGTTTCTGGTTTCTCCGGCAGTGCCGTTATATGCAAGTCCGAGAGCCATCGATACACTAACCGGCGACAAAACCACATTTTCATTCTCTTTTCTTTCGCTGTTAAGTTGCTTAAAAAGATTAAGTCCGAACTCATTGTTCTGATTATTGAATTCACCCGCCTTAGGAGTAGCCGTGAGAAAAGTATCTTTTTCGCCACCTCTATCGCTGCATCCGGCCAGCAAAACAAGCAAAAGAATAAGATAAGAGAATGATTTATAGTGCATGATTACTATATTTAGTCGAGTTGATTTTTGATTTAAGTGTTAGTTAGATGTAGAAGGAATAAAAATAGTTGCGTGCAGAAAATATTTTTTTTCGAACGCAACCTCGTTGCAAAATGATTCATCTATGTGGTGTCCGGTCAATGAAAATTTCTTTTTACCTTAGCGGGATAAAGGAATAACACATTGACCAGCAGTAAAGAAAACATAGAGAACATTCTAAGTGGTTGCCGTAAAGGCAAGCGAAAAGCGCAGGAAGCTCTTTTCAGGCTTTACAGCGACAAAATGTTCGGCGTTTGCAGGTATTACACCCGTGATTATTCTGAAGCCGAGGATGTTTTGCACGATGGTTTTCTTAAGGTCTTTGACAAAATAAATAAATACCGTGGCGACGGTTCACTGGAAGGGTGGATCAGAAGAGTGATCATTAACACGGCACTGGAGCGGTTCAGAAAACAGAGCCGGATGTTTGCGATCACTGAGGTGGATGAAAGCATCATGGACGATCAGTTTACCAGTGCCGAAGACCAGATCTCGGCAACTGAACTCATGGAAATTATCATGGAGCTATCGCCGAAGTATCGCCTGGTATTTAATCTTTACGCGATTGATGGATTTTCGCATAAAGAGATTGCCGATCGGCTGAATATTTCCGAAGGCACCTCCAAGTCTAACCTGGCGCGAGCCAGAATTATTCTGCAAAAGAAAGTGAATGAACGCTACGGCAACAAAGAGGAAAAAAAACAATTACGGTCATAAACAAATAGATGTCTGACGAAAAGAAAAATATCGACAAGCTGTTTGAGCAAGGTTTGAAAACCCACGAGGAGAAGGCACCGCCACATGCATGGAGCATGCTCGACTCAAGCCTTAACAAAAAGTCGCGCATCCGTACGATGAGAATCGTACGTTATGCAGCCGCTTCGGTATTGATCTTACTTGCTTTCTTTGTTGGCCAGGAATTTGGCAACACTGATTTAAACCAAAACGGGGATTTTGCTCAGGATACTAAACCCAGCGAAAGCAGTCAGACTCAGAATGTGATTGCACCCAACTTTGTTGCCGAAATACAAATCCCGCCAAGGGAACCCTCAGCAAAAACCGGCACAAAAGAAATTACGAAGAATTTCCGGGAAGAAAGCAATCCTGTGCTTAAAGAAAATCAGGAAGTTAGGGATGATTTCCCGGTTAACTCCCTTCTCGGATACGAGGCAGGGCAGATTACTCAAAGCTTTTCTCAGTTTATCAGAGCCCCCGAAAAATATTTGAACAGCCTGCTTCAGGACGAAGAGATGGTAATGGTTGCTTCGAATGATTTTCCCGTGAAGGAAAAAACGCCTTCCGGTGACCAGTGGAAACTCGGTGGATTCTTTTCGCCGGTTTATTCATATCGCACCACCGAAAATCAATCCTTCGGACTGTTCGACAATTCTTATAAGAGCAATACCAACGGGCCAGGCTCCTTCGAGCAGGGGCAAATTAATTTTGCAGCAGGAATTACCGCAGAGTATGACCTGAACCGGAAATGGACGGTTGAATCAGGGTTTTTCTATTCAAGGATGGGTCAATCGAAAAATGGCCTTGTATTCGAAAATAAACCCAACAACCAGGGAACTATTGACCTCAGCACTTCTGCAGGGAAAATTGACGGCAGCAAGCTTCCGGTTGAAATTGGCAACCAGATTGCCCAGGCAGCTCCTTCTGAGAACGATGAAGAATTTATCACCAACGGAAGAACAGACACTGAGCTGCATCAGCAATTCGACTTTGTAGAAATTCCAATTCTTTTTAAATATCGTGTTTACCAGGAAGAAGTTTCCATTAACCTGATTAGTGGAGTAACTTCAGGAATTATGGTTAACAACAGTTCGGTTGTTGAAATAAACGGCCAAAAAAGCAATTTGGGCAGCACCCAAAACTTGCGGAAATTCCTTTACAGCAGCGTGGTGGGTTTCGGAATGCGCTATGAGATTTCGCAAGGATTGTATCTTAACCTGGAGCCCACCTTTAAATATGCACTCCACTCAATGAATCCATCGGATGAGTACAAATACAAGCCTTATTCTTTAGGTGTAAATACCGGTATCAGCTTCGGCTTCTAGAGTAGAATCAACACAAATTTCCTTACAATCAAATCAGGAGTATAAACCTTTTACCTTTGGTTTTCCGGCCACATAGGCTTTAAGATAAAAAGGTTCAAAATAAGCAACGTCCTCAAATTTTTCTTCTTGGAAAGCCTGCTCCGACAAAGGAGCCATATCTCCTGCCGACGGATGAAAGCCATCAACAAAAATAGCATTCTCTGATGTGATTACTTCCTTGCATTTGCCGGCTCCGTTACCTCCAAAAACCACTTTCTTCTTTTCCAGGAGTGCTTGATAGGTCTTTTCATCCACGATAGTGGCCTCCACATCGCGAAGCATTTTATTATCTTTATCATAAACCGCATCGTACACCTCCATTCGGCGGGCGTCAATCATCGGGCAAAACAAGGCCTCTGCACCAACATCTTCTTTTGCCAAACCATAAGCCATCGATTGCAGGGTGCTTATCGCGATGAGTGGAATCTCCTTGGCATAGCAAATCCCTTTGGCAGTGGAAACACCTATTCGTAATCCGGTGTAAGAGCCGGGTCCTTTACTTACTGCAACCGCATCCAAATCATCAAAAGATTTGCCTGCTGCTTTCATCATCTCCTCAATAAATACGGTGATGTTTTCAGCATGACTGTTTTGAGTGTCGTTCATTCTGGATTCAAGAACTTTACCATCCTTGGCAAGAGCTAAAGACAAAACAGGAGTAGCCGTTTCTATATTCAATATCAATGACATAAAATCGTGTTTAATAAAGATTCGGCAAAAATAATGTTTTCAGAAAATTACTCGTCTTCAAAAAGTTTTTCTTTATCGACGACCTCAACCTCCGTACCGTCTTCCAGCTTACGTGTAATAGTCCTGTATGGGGCTGTAACCACTTCCTCACCTTTTTCCAGGCCTTTTTTAATCTGAATGTATTCATTGTCCTGGATTCCTGATTCTATTTTCCGCTGCTCAGTTTTTCCCTCCTTGACCACAAAGGCGTATTCTGAAAGCTCATCTTCCGAGGCTTCCCCATCGATGGTGTCGGCTTTAGCTATCACTGCCTGGATAGGTACTGAGGGTACATCATAAACTGTATTTGTCTGGATATCCACACTGGCGCTCATTCCCGGGCGGAAAGGCGATCGGATGTTGTCCTTCTCACTGAGCAACGATTTGTATGATGAGGGGAGAATCCTGATTTTTACATCGAAATTAGTCACCTGGTCGGTAGAAGCACCAACCGATTCGATTGCTGAGGTAGCTATTTCGGTAACCAACCCTTTAAACTTCTGCTTAAAATAAGCATCCACTTCAATCAGCGCTGTATCTTCTAAATCTATTCGGATAATATCGTTCTCGTTTACTTCTACGTTTACTTCCATTTTGGTAAGGTTGGCGATACGCATCAGCTCTGTCCCTGCCGAGAATTGCGAAGCTCCGGTTACGCGCTCGCCCACTTCCACATTTAACCGTGAAACCGTTCCGTCGGTGGGAGCAAAAATGGAGGTTCTTGTAAGGTTTTCGTTGGCTTCGTTCAGGCTGGCCTGGGCCGATTTTACGTTAAACTGAGCCGCTTTGAGGCTTTGTTCTGCCGCTTCCACTTCCGCTTTGGCTACCTCATAACTTGACTCCACTGCGTCAAAATCAGCCTCTGAGATCACATCCTGCTCAAACAGTTTTTTGTTTCTGTTAAACTCATTTTCGGCTTTGGAAAACTGAGCTTTGGCCTGTGCAAGGCGTGCACGCGCATTGGCTTCATTGGCTTTCTGCGTGTTCAGGTTGGCCTCGGCACGCTCATAGGCCGAAATGTAAATCTCAGGATCTATCTTTGCCAGGAAATCACCCTGCATCACTTCGTCGCCTTCTTTCACGCCAAGCTCCACAACCTCTCCTGAAATATACGGTGTGATGTTTACTTCAATCTCCGGCTGAATTTTCCCGTTGGCGGTTACCATTTCAGTTATCGTGCGCAGCTCTACCTTTTCTGTCGCCACCTTAGTAGCGTACGATCTACCTATCCAGCCCTGCTGCTTGCCAACTATCAATAAAACTATAATAAGAACTACAATACCAATGATTACAAGGATGCGTTTTTGCATTTTTTTGGGAGCTTTTAATTAAAAAAATGAGAGTTGTGCGTTATGCACAACTCTCAAAATTAATAAAAGAAATAATACGAGCTAACTATTTTTTTATGCTTATCGGATTGCCAAGATAGTAATCTAAAACTGTTTGGGTAAACACAAACCTGTATTTCGCGTTCAACAACTGACTCCGCGCATTGGTCAGTTCTTTCTTTGCATCGTTATATTCCACTGAGTTTATCAATCCAACATTGAATTTCTTTTCTGCATACATAAAAGCCTCTTGCGTAGCCTGCACTTTTACCTCAGCTGATTCGTACTGGTTTTGTGCTGCACGGGCATCGGCATGAGCTGTTTGAATGTTCTTTCTCAGGTTTTGCTTTTCCAGCTCCAGCTGATACTTTGCATTCTGATGTTGTAGTTGCGTTTTACTAATGCTGGTGCGTGCGCTCCAGTTATTAAAAATCGGGATATTCAGGCGCAGGTTTACCGACTGGTTGAGGTTTTCGTCAATCTGGTCGCTAAACGGAAGGATTGAATATTCGGTAGGAATTTGCTGTGTGGCCAGCACCTGCTCACCTCCTTCGGTTACGCCAATCGGCATGGTTTGCTCCTGATAATTGTCGACTGTTTTATTGGCCTGCGAGTAACCCGTTCCAATGCTTCCTGAAAGATCAAGCGACGGATGTAAGCGGCCTTTTGCTATTTCCTGGTCTTTTTCGGTAACTTTTACATTCAATTCGGCACTCTTGATCTCAGGCTGATGCTGAAGCGCATAGTTGTAAACCGCATTCACCGGCTCGGCAGCCTTAGGGTTGGTATTGAGTGCAAACTCAGGTTTTTCTATCTCGAAGTTTTCAGCCGACTCAAGATCGAGCAATTGAGCAAGATTCAGGTAGGCAATCTCCAAATCATTTTTTGCCTGGATAACATTATACTCTTCCGCTGCTGCCTGCGACTGGATGTTCAGAAAATCGCCCTTGGCAAGCGTTCCGGCATCCACCAGTTTTTTCGTACGATCCTGTTGCTGAAGTGTTATCTGATACTGATTGCGTGCAATTTCAAGGTTCTCCATCGCGTAAAGCACAGTCACATATTGATTTGCTATATTCAGGGAAATATCGTCAAGCAGTTTGTCATAATTATACTTCTCGGCATCACGCTGAAGACGATCGCGTTTCAATGTATTCTGCTTTTGCAGCCCTTCATACAATGACACACTGGCTTGCGCACCAAACTGTTCACCCATAATACGCTGTGTGGAAAACTCGTTTGTGAAAGGATCCACATACTTCCCCCAAGAATAGTAATGAGTAGCGTATCCGTTAAGACTGGGCAACATATCAAGTTTACTTTGTTTCACATCCAGCTCAATATTTTTCAGGTTCAGTTCTTGCTGCTTAACGCTGATATTGTTTTTATGAGCATGCTCGATACACTCTTCCAAACTCCAGATTCTTTTGTTCTGGGCATTAACAGCGAATGCCATAAGTAGGATTGAGATAATTACTGTCAACTGTTTAAACATATCTTTCCGATGTTTTAATTTTTCCCGTTTTGTAAAATAATCGTGCCACTTTGTGTAACCAATTGTATGGCAGCAGGTATAAAAATATCCGGCTCTTGTTTTCTTGTTCGCAAACGCGCATAAGCTGTTCGCTGGTGAACGTTGTGTCCTTTTTCAAAAGTAGGGATAATTCTGACACCAAAATGGCCCCGCTGTTTGTCTTTTAAACACAAAGCCAATCACAAGTTTAATAAATCATTACTTAAACCTAAAAACATTATCATGCTAAAACCGATTCTTACCTCCGCTCTGATTTTTACCGCTTTGCTGAGCTGGTCACAGGAATTTGCCCCTGAAGGAGCCCTGTGGCATTATTCTTTTCATGATATCAATCCTGAGGTGATCTCCTATGCCACCATCGAATCTAAATCAGATACAATTATCAATGACATATCGTGCATGAAAATGCTGGAAGTGCACCGCTACTTAAACGATACTATCAATATTGAATGGCACTACATGTATTCGGAAAACGACAGTGTGTTTTTCTATGCTGACGGAGATTTTCATCTTTTGTATGATTTTGGCGCCGAAGAAGGAGATACCATCGTTCTGGAATACTACCTGACCCATGATGATACCCCACTTGAAATGGTGGTTGATTCTGTGGAGTATCTCGATTTTAACGGCATTAGTAAGAAAGTACAGTACGTCACCTGCCTCGAAACGATAGTTATTGATTTTGGCCCGATGATTATCGAAGATATCGGAAGAACACAATCGATGTTTCCTACCTATGACGGACAAATCACATCAATGAAATGGAGGTGCTACGAAGACAACCAAACCGGTCTTCTGCTCAATCCCTATGACATTGGAAGCTGGGATGGCCAGAATTGCGAGCAGATTATTACAAGCATCGACGAAACGGAAAACTATCCGGAAACTTATATCAGGCCAAATCCTGTTAAAGACATATTGCATGTCGAGTGTAAAGAAAAAATAATAGGCTATTCTTTTACTGATCAAAACGGAAAGCTAATCAAACAGGGATCGATCAACGAAAAATCAGCGCGACTGGATGTAAGGCTTCTGCATCCCGGGTTTTATGTACTTAAATTATCGACGAATAACAGGATTCTGATAAAAAAGGTCATTAAACTTTAATTTCATCCGGCAATCTGTTATTTTTACACATCGATTTGTGTAAAATCCAGACCATGTCAAAAGCCAGATTCTTTATGTTGTCAGCGCTATTGCTGATGTTTTTAGATGTATTTTCCCAGTCAATCAGCGATTCTGTCGATGTATTGAGCTACTCCATTCACCTTGATGAAATCAACACGGCCGAACAAACCATTCAGGGACATACCGTGGTTGAATTAACTTCCGCCGGAGGCGTATTGTCTGGGTCAGCCCTTCAACTAAAAGACCTTACGGTAGATTCCGTTTTGTTTGAAGGAAACACGACCAACTTCAGCTATGATGGTGAAACAATCACTTTTGAATTTGAAGATGAAATCATACCTGGCGAAAGCCTTGTTTTTGACATTTATTACCATGGCTCACCGTTTTCAGAATCCTGGGGTGGTTTTCACTTTGCAGGAGAATATGCCTACAACCTGGGCGTTGGCTTTGAATCCATTCCGCACAACCTCGGAAAAACATGGTTTCCATGTGTGGATAACTTTTCGGATAAAGCCACTTACGAGTATTACGTTTCTGTGGAAGAACCCAAAAAAGCTGTCTGTGGCGGGATTTTACAGGAAACTATTCCTGACGGCGACAAAACCATTTACCACTGGGTAATGGAAAATCCTATCCCTACCTATCTCGCTTCGGTGGCCATTGGCGAATATGAGCTTTACGAGGATACTTTTGAAGGCACGGAGGCCGATATCCCTATTCAAATCTGGGTGCGTCCCTCTGAAATAGATAATGTTGCCGGGTCGTTTGTCAACCTGAAGTCCATCCTGGAGGTTTTTGAAACACATTGGGGGCCTTATCCTTTCTCCAGAGTCGGATTGGTTAGCACCTCGAACGGCGCTATGGAGCATGCCACCAACATTGCGTATCCTTACGGCACCATCAATGGAGGAACGAGCTACGAATGGCTTTACGCACACGAACTTTCGCACATGTGGTTTGGCGACAAAGTCACCTGTGCCTCCGCTGAGGAAATGTGGCTTAACGAAGGCTGGGCCGTGTTTAATGAACTGCTTTACCGTGAAGGGATTTATGGTGATGGAAGTTGGGAGGAAGAATACAGAGACCTTCATAAAGAAGTGTTGCACTATGCGCACACTCCGATGGGCGACGATGAATACTATGCGCTCGACAGTGTGCCACAGGAAGTTACTTACGGAACCCATTCATACGATAAAGGAGGATTAATCGTTCATACTTTAAGGAATTACCTTGGCGATGAGGCCTTCTTTCCGGCCATGCAGGGTTTTCTCGAAGAATATGCGTATCAAAGTGCTTCCTCTGAAGATTTGATGAACTTCCTTACAAGTGAAACCGGAGTGGATATGGAGCCCTTCTTTCAAAACTGGGTGTTCAGCCCGGGTTTTCCTCATTTCGAAATCGATTCTGTTGTTCAGGAAGCCGATAATTTCCGCGTCTTTGTTCAGCAAAAAAGCAAGGGGCGAAATCAGATTTTTGATCAAAATATTGTGGAGGTTTTCTTCCGTGATGCTGATTGGCAGTTGTGGAGCGATACCATAATCGTCTCCGGATCTCAGCGTTCGAAAGTATTTGATGTTCCATTTGAGCCGGCGATGGTGATGCTGGATTTTGAAGATAAAATGGCCGATGCCACCACCGACGAAAATGTTACCGTTGACGAAACGGGAACTATCAGCCTGAGCAGGGCTTCGGTAGTAATTGAGGTGGAGAGCATTACCGACTCCGCTTTTCTTCGGGTGACGCATCACTGGGCTGCTCCCGATTCGCTCTTCGAGCCCGTCACTGGCCTCCGATTATCAGATTACCGGTATTGGAGTGTTGACGGTATCGATCTGGAAAACATGCAGGCATCATGCCGCTTCTATTATAATAAGAACAATTATCTCGATAATACCCTTCTGCTGAATGACGGCGATGAAATCACATTGCTTTATCGTCCTGACCAAAACACCGACTGGCAGCAGCTTGACTTCACTCAAATTGGTCCGGCAATGATTGGCTATCTTGAAATTGACAACCTGGAAAAAGGGGAATATACGCTGGCCGTGTGGGAAGAAGGCTATACCGATATTGATGATCCTGCATCATCAACAGCTTTGAGAGCCTATCCCAATCCTGCCAAAGATTTTGTAACCATCAGTAGTGTAAATGCAGGACTTATCGAGATTTTTTCTGCTAACGGGCAGCTCATCCTGCAAAAGAAACTAGAAAACCCCGGAATGATTAACTGGCATACCTCAGGCCAAACCAGCGGTGCATATTTTATCAGGCACACGAATACTCAAGGAAAACAAAGCTCACAAAAAGTCATAATCAGGAAATAAATGAGCAGTTACACAGGGCAATTCAGGAAACTACTTGAAAAAAACCGCGATGCTGAAAACGCTGTTCAGATGAAGCAGTACATGCGAAATCAATATGATTTCTTTGGCATCAAAGCTCCGGAGCGCAAAAACCTCCTTCGGCAGTTTATCCGCGATAATGGATATCCGGGTGACCTGAAAACGATAGTCCGGGAGTGGTGGGAAGAACCGGAACGTGAGCTGCAGCACTGTGCCCTGGAGCTACTCGATCGCAAAAAGAAATCGGTGGGTGAAGATTTTATCACCACCTATGAGTGGATAATCTTGAATAAGTCATGGTGGGACACCGTGGATTTTATTGCCGCCAACCTTGTTGGCTATCATTTCAAGACCTATCCCCACCTGATTCCTGATTATATGAAACGCTGGATGGAGAGTGACAACATCTGGCTGCAACGCACCTGCCTGCTTTTCCAGCTTAAATACAAAGAGCAAACCGACTGGAATCTGCTGCAGTCGCTTATCTATCAGCTTAACGAAAGCAATGAATTCTTTATCCGAAAAGCCATCGGGTGGGCCTTAAGGCAGTATTCAAAGTTTTACCCTGAATTGGTGGTACGATTTGTGGAGCAAACCAACCTGTCAGGCCTCAGCAAGACAGAGGCATTAAAAGTCATTAACCGAAACAAACAGTAATTATGAATCAAAAGACTGGGATTTTTCTCGCCTTTTTATTACTCTCATTTTCAGCCAGCGCACAACGCTATTTTCAGGAAGTGTATAAAGATTTACAAGACACTATCTACTACCCTGAAATTGAACGTTACCTGAACCAACAGCAATTCGACAGTGCTGTATTTGTTGGCCAGGAGGCTCTGGATTTTTACATGGAGAAGGAAAATCCTGACAAAGCCCTTTTTCATTTTAATGCCGGCATGTATCTTCCCACCGGCAAAGGGCTCAGGCAGCTGACTCATCCCAAACTGATAAATACCCTCACTTTGATGCGCAATGAAATTGATACGCTCAACCCGCATTTTGCCATAACACATCAGATACTGGCATTTTCTTACAAGTTTGAAGAGCGGATGCCTGAAGCCATCCGGCATTACCACATCACTGAAGAAATTTACAGGCAACTCAAGATCAAAGGCGTCCAGCTGGCTGGTGTATACGAATCGTTGGGTTCGGCTTATGTGCATATAAACAATCCCATCAAAGGCTACGAATATCTCAATAAAGCCTTGTCGGGATTTGAAAAGAAAAACATGCCTCATGAGGAGTCGCATATCTACCTTGAAATGGCGCGCGCAACGGGCATGAACAACCAAACCCTGCTTGCACTGGAATTCAATAAAAAAGCACTGGAAATCATCCGTAAAAACAATCCACAGGGCTTCAATCATGTGGTAGTCCCGAGCAACATGGCCAATGTGTACCTCAACCTGGAAAAATATGACAAAACCATCGAAATGGCGCGTTATGCTGATTCGGTAATGCGTCATTACCACAGCCCTGACAACCTTTACTACTTGTATTTCTCCATCCTGGCTAACCAGGGCATTGCTTATCGATCCATGGAAAAGTATGGCCAGGCCGAAAAATATTTCAGAGAGCTCATTACCCAACTTAAAAAATATCTTGGTGAGGCTCACCCGATGGTTGGCAACGGATGGTCGGAGTTGGCCAGAAATTTTGCAGACCAGCAGCACTATGACTCGGCCCTGGCCTGCTACAGAAAAATGGCAAGATTACAGCCTCCATCTCCCGCCCTTTACGGTGATTTGGCGATGGTTTTTGCCCGTATGCATCAGCCCGACTCTTCGATACGTTACCACCGCATGGCGCTCAACATGTTATCCGGAAAGGAGCTGTCATCAGAAAAAGTCCCAACTACCCGGCAGCTTCAGCATCCGATGTATGGTTTCGAGCTTTCAGAAGGGATGATGCGCCAGCTCTTTGAAAAAGAGGATGAAGATTCGTTTCGGAAAGCATTGGCTTTCGCCGGATTAGCCGATTCGCTGGTAACCATCATCAATGAAACCACCCTGATTGGAAGATCGGATGCAGCCTTGGGAGGAGCCTATCATCGCTTTGCCACAAGCCTCATCGGACAACTTATTTCGAATTACAAAAAGAATCCTGATAAAGAAATACTTGAGGAACTGGTTCATTTTATGTCGAGGTCAAAAACCATTAAGCTCATGGGGCAGCTTAACCAAATTGGCGTGGTGAAAGACAGCACAAGCAATCCTCTTCAGTATCAGCAGGTTCAACTGATGACGGAAATAAGAAAACTGGAAAATGAGCTGATGGCTATCGGACAAGAAAATGAGGATGATGAAAGTTACCAAAAGCTCGACCAGCAGCTATTTGAGAAGCGTATTGAAGCCTTTGAAAATTCCGCCCGCCTGAAAAATGAAGCTTCATTAGATAATCTGAGCCTGGGTCCTGAAACAACACAGTTAAGCGATATTCAAGAAGCGTTGAATGACGAAGTACTGATCAGCTATCATCTTTCCGATAAAGCTTATGCAATGGCTGTTTCGCCGAAAGAGGTGATGGTCTCGGAAATCGATATGGGGAAAGAGCCTTCTTCCTTTATCAGGAATTACTTCCGCGCCATAAAAACGGGCGGGGCACTTGATGAAATAGGTGCAAAGATGTACAGAAAGTTGCTTGGCCCTTTCGAAGAGCTACTGGCACAATACAACTCACTTGTCATTATCCCGGACGGACTGCTGCACCAAGTACCTTTTGAAGCGCTGAACTCCGGCGATAGCTTTTTAACAGAAAGTCATGCTATCAGCTATCAGTATTCAATTCCCTTATGGATAAAAAGCGTTAAAACCCATGTGCCGGCAAACGAGCTTTTTGCTTTTGCCCCGGTTTATGATGACAATCAGATTCTGGCCGAAAACTCACCATTGAGGTATGATTCAGTGGTGTATCGCGATTTTAGTGAGCTGCGTTCTGGCGAATCCCTGGCACCGTTGACTTATTCAGAAACGGAAGTCAATGAGGTGGTCCGCATGTTTCACGAATCGGGTAAGAAGTCGAAAGCCTTTCTCCGCGACGAAGCGCTTGAATCGACCTTCAAAAAAGAGGTCAGTAATGCCGGTATCTTGCATGTGGCAACTCATGGCTATTCATCAAGAAAAGATCCGGAATTGTCTGGGCTATTCTTCTATGATGAAACCTCACAAGATGCCACCAACGATGGCATGCTCTACTCCGGAGAGATATTCGGGCTGGACCTGAATGCCGACCTGGTCGTGCTTTCAGCCTGCAAAACCGGATACGGTAAAATTGTGGAAGGTGAAGGGGTAATGGCCCTGCCTCGCGGATTTATTTTCAGTGGCGCAAAAAACGTAATGGCTTCGCTATGGAAAGTCAGCGACAAAGAAACGCAGAAGCTACTTACTGCCTTTTATGAGCATGTACTTGACGGGAATTCATATAAAAAAGCACTGCAAAAAGCCCGCATCCAAATGATTGAAGATGGTGTGCTTCCGGTTGACTGGGCCGGGTTTGTTCTTGTAGGCAGATAAAACACTGTTTTAAGTATTCATCTTGCCTGGCTTTTCATCCACATAAGGGGACCGCCTTGCTTTACTATTTCGAGATGATAAGCTTAAAACCCACGCCATGCACATTGATAAGCTCAATCTTCGGATCTTCTTTCAGATATTTCCTGAGCTTAGCAATGTAAACATCCATGCTACGGGCATTGAAGTAACTGTCGTCGTGCCAGATACGCTTGAGCGCTTCTGTGCGATCGAGTGTTCTGTTGGCATGTTCAGCCAGCAGCTTAAGCAAGTCGCTTTCCTTCGATGTGAGCTTCTTTTCATTGTCGCCCGACTTCAAAATCTGACGATCATAATCAAACTCCAGGTTACCAATATTGAAAACGCGTATATCCTGATCTTCTTCCAGTTCATTGCTGCGGCGTAAAATTGCTTTCATCCGCGCAAGCAATTCTTCCATACTGAATGGTTTGGTCATATAATCATCTGCTCCAAGATTGAAGCCTTTCAGTTTGTCTTCCTGCAAAGACTTTGCTGTAAGGAAAAGCAGCGGAATTGTCTGATCTTTCGAGCGTATATTTTCGGCCAGCGTGAAGCCATCCATCACCGGCATCATCACATCAATAATGCAAAATGTATATTCTTCTTTCTGAAACGCTTCCCAGGCCTGCTTACCGTCGGGAAACAATGAGGTTTTAAATCCTTTGGCGATCAGGTAGTTTTTAAGAATATTTCCAAGGTTTCGGTCATCTTCAGCTAATAATACCTTTTCTTGATTTTCGTCCATGATTCCTATTTTTTATATGGTAAAGTAATTTTAAACACGGAGCCTTTGTTCAACTCGCTATCAATCCCGATTTTCCCGTCAAGTTTATCGACGATAAATTTAACATAACTTAAACCTAAACCAAAGCCCTTCACATCATGAAGGTCACCCGTGTGCACTCTGTAAAGCTTTTCGAATATTTTTTTCTGATCACTCTTGCTGATTCCGATGCCATTGTCTTTAATACTAATCACTATTTCATTCGCCGTATTATGGGTAGTGATAATGATGCGAGGCTTTTTTGGCGAATACTTGTTTGCGTTGTCCAGCAGGTTATTAAACACGTTGAGCAAGTGGTCGTGGTCGGCCTCCAGAGTCGTTTGTGTGGCTTGCAAATCAGTTTCGATGGTGCCGTCCTTTATTTCCACCTGCATCCTGTTAATAGTTATGGCCTCTTCAATCAGCTTATTCACATCCACCATTTCGCGCTTCAGCTTTAAATCTCCTTTTTCTATAATGGCCGTTTGCAGAATCTTTTCAGCCAAAGCTCCAAGACGTTTATTCTCCTCGCTGATTACATTAATATAACTACTGTATAGCTCTTCCGACTTTTTTATATCCTTGTCGGATAACGCTTCGCAGGCCAACGAAACCGTTGATATCGGCGTCTTGAACTCATGAGTCATGTTGTTGATAAAGTCATTTTTCGACTCCGACAACTTTCGCTGATAAATAATGGTTCTTACCGAAAAAATGTAAGAAACGAAGATCAGAATCAGCAGGATAAGCGACACAAAGAGCATCCCCGACATTTGGGTTATCAAGAACTGCCTTTGGTTTGGAAAATGAATCATCAGGTAGTCGGGACTCATAAAAATCTCGCTCGGGTAAAGGCGGAAAGCCATTCCTTGATCCTTGAGCGAAAAACCATCAGGAACATCCTTTTTTAATAATACTTTATTGCGTCCGCTGCTGTATATACCAAAACGGTAATCGGTGTCCAGCCCTTTCATATTGAGCTCATGACTGATGAGCGAATCGAGTATTGTGATGCTCAGTCTTTCTTCAAGAGGTTTGCGGTGGCCAAGGCTGAACATATCTTCAAAAACATCAGACACCATGTATGATTTCTTCCAAAGATTGTTAAACTGCTCATTGAGGTTTTCGATGGCCGAACGTGGCACATCGGGACTCACGCTAACTCGTGAAGCCACTCTTCCGTGTTTAATATTTTGTCTTCCCCGGAAAGTGGTATCCAAACGTTTTACAATCCGGCCCTGCTCATCACGGATAATCTCCAGGCGCACGTTCTGTCCGCTGTAATTCAGGCTCGTATCGCTAACACCGTCGGCCCAGGGAATCGAATCCAACTCTTTTAAAAAGAGATAGGTAATAGAATCCATCGTATTCATAAAAGAAGAGCCTTTCGGGCGCTCCATCATGCGCTCCTGGATGCGGTTGGCGGTTTCGATGCGCTCAAGCTTGTATACCACACTCGACATAGCTTCATCAACACTTCGTCTGAAATTAGCTTCGCGCAGATTTACCGCATTCTTTATCCAATAAACCTGCAACCCCACCAGACCAAACAAAGCCAAGGCAGTTACAGTAATAACCCCGATGATAATTTTTTTATTCATGCATAGCAAAAGTATGCAGTTAAACGCATTCACTCCAGAGGTTTAACATATATTAACTTTTGTTGAATATCCTTAACAAAAGAGCATTCTTTGCTGACTTATTTTTGTAAGCAGATTTTTCAACATGTTATGTAATTGTTAGTAGAAAAAAATGAACCGGACGATAAGAATGATACATAGGGATGTTTGGCACGAAGTCCGGTTCATTTCTTTAAAATATTTAGAAAATAACATTCATGGCACACAAATTGCAAGTAAGACATCAGAACATTTAGTTTTCTCATAGGTTAGTAGTTTTAGTGGTTTAGGTTAAGTGTGACAATTCTCGTTGTCACACTTTTTTTGTGTTGCGGTGTTATTACCTTTGCTGAAAAGAATTGTTATGGGCTATTTTATAGATCTGGCAAAACACAGGCAAAGCACAAGAAAGTATTCTGACCGACCAGTTCAGCGCGAGCTGATCCATCAATGCATTGAAGCTGCGCGCCTGGCGCCCTCAGCCAGCAATTCGCAGCCCTGGAAATTCATTGTTGTTGACAATCCCGAATTGAAACAAAAAGTTTCAAAACGAACCTACAGCAGTGTTTTGAAATTTAATAAATTCGTTGACCAGGCTCCGGTTATTATCGCAATCACTCTCGAAAAAGAAAAGACCGTTACCCGTCTCGGAAGAGCCATAAAAAACAAGGAGTGGCGACTGATGGATGTAGGTATTGCAGCCGAACATTTTTGTCTGCAAGCCGACGAA
Source organism: Bacteroidales bacterium (assembly GCA_041694335.1). GTDB lineage: Bacteria > Bacteroidota > Bacteroidia > Bacteroidales > JAIPAH01 > JAIPAH01. The sequence goes on along the minus strand of JASMTJ010000233.1, from coordinate 4,318 downwards.
CTGGGTCTTGGAACCTGCATGATAGGATGGTTTTATGAAAAAGAAGTAAAAGAGCTTTTATCCATACCAAAAGACACAAGCATTGCACTTATGATTTCTGTAGGCTATCCTGTTGAAGGGTATCGCATCCGCGAAAAAACAAGAAAAAATCCTGAAGATATCATTAGCTACAACAAGTATTAAGCTTTTTTTACATTTCTGAACCATCATTTTTAACTCCTCTTCCGGAATATGACGTTGCTATATATTCCTGGTTTTTACTACAAGAAAATCCGGATTATATTAACGGATTTATTCAAAAAACTTCTAACTTGGCAAGCTGAAAACTGAAGTGTTCATTAGTGTCAACACATTATCAACGCAATAATTTATAAAAACCTAACTACATGCTAAATAATCAAACTCGAATCATCCTGATATGTATCTTTTTTATAATCTCAGGAACCTTAAAAGCTCAAACAAAACAAGAGCGCAAAGCTATTCAATCACAGAGCAATATAGAATCACTGGAAACTCTCAAGAAGAGTTATGCCGAAAACTGGAAAGCTCAGAAAGAAAAAGCACTCCGGATGGCTGCAGAAAATGGCTGGGAGGTCCGGAAAACTTTTGAAGGTGGTGAAGCTGAATTGATGTCTGTTACCGAAGATGGTCGTCCGGTTTACTACATAACCCACAATTCTGATGCTGCCGAGTCAGTCTCAACAGATAGAGTACATCCGGGTGGTGTTGGCGGACTGTCTCTCGACGGAACAGATATGACCGCAGGCGAGTGGGATGGTGGCGATGTACGTACCACGCACCAGGAATTTAACAATACGGGCAGCGCACGCGTCATTGACATGGACGGCGATGGTTCAGACAGCTACCATGCCACTCACGTAGCAGGTACCATTATCGCCGGAGGTGTGCAGTCCAGTGCCAAAGGCATGGCCTACAACGGAAACCTTGAGGCTTACGACTGGAATTCAGACAACAGCGAAATGGCCGAAGCGGCTGCGAATGGTCTTTTGATTTCGAATCATTCATATGGCTATGCCACTGGATGGACATGGAGCGGAGGTCAATGGGTTTGGTATGGTGATGATGCTATCAGTTCTGAAGAAGACTACGGCTTTGGTTTTTATGGCAGCACAGCACAAGCATGGGATCAAATTGCGTACGATGCACCTTATTATCTCATTGTAAAAAGTGCTGGCAACGACCGCGGCGATGGTGCCGGCGAACCCGGCCATCCAATGGATGGTGGGGCTGATGGGTTTGACTGCATCGGATGGCATGGAAATGCAAAGAACATATTAACCGTTGGCGCCACGCTTGATGTTGAAGGAGGATATTCAGGGAATCCTGATGACGTGGAAATGACTACCTTTTCGAGCTGGGGGCCATCCGATGATGGCAGAATCAAACCCGATATTTCAGGCAACGGATACTACCTGTATTCTACCAACAATGGAAGCGATGATGATTATACTTCTCTTAGCGGCACTTCAATGTCGGCGCCGAACCTCACCGGTTCATTGTTGCTTTTACAGGAGCATTATAATGATTTGAACAGCAATTACATGAAGTCGGCCACCCTCAAAGGCGTGGCTATCCATACCGCCGATGAGTGCGGGCCGGATGACGGTCCGGATTACATGTTTGGATGGGGGCTACTCAATACTCAAACCGCAGCCGATGTCATCTCTATGGATGGAATTGAAAGCCTGATCCATGAAGAAACGTTGAATGATGGGGATACCTTTTCAATGGATGTGACACCATCAACCACAGAGCCTTTGATTGTAACCGTAGTTTGGACAGATGTTCCGGGCACACCAGTGCCAGATCAGCTTGATCCAACAGATCCGATGCTGGTTAATGATCTGGATGTGACAGTAACAGAAACTGTTGCTTCAACTACTCACTATCCTTATATGCTCGACGGTCAAAACCCATCGGCAGCAGCCACAACAGGCAACAACGATGTTGATAACGTTGAAAAGGTCTACATCGAAAATCCAACAGCCAATACTTACACCATTGAAGTAAGCCATGAGGGAACACTCGACGGCGGGTCTCAGGATTTTTCAATTATAATCTCCGGCATTTCTATGGGATATCCTATAGTTGCTACCGGAGATGTGACTGGTATTACGATGACTACGGCAGAGGTAAGCGGTGAGGTAATCAACGAAAATGGTAACCCGGTTACAGAACGCGGATTCGTATACAATCAGACAGGAAACCCAACAACCGCTGACAATACAGAAATAGTGGGCTCTGGCTCCGGGGCATTTTCAACAACGCTCGATGGCCTCCAAAACGCAAGCACTTATTACGTAAGAGCTTTTGCTACCAATTCTGAAGGAACTTCATATGGCGAAACAGAATCATTCACCACACTGTGCGACATTTTCAATACGCTTCCCTTTTCAGAAGATTTTTCGGATAACACGCTTCCAACATGCTGGGAAAATATTGATAATGATGGTTCCGGACAAACCTGGCAGTTTGTTTCAGGTGGTTATATGCTTGGCGGAGGAAGCGAACCTTTCAATTCCACCACCGAAAGTAATGGCTTCGCCGTGCTCGACAGCGACAACTACGGAAGCGGAGGAAGTCAGGATGCCGACATGATTACCCCTTTGATCGATTTAAGTGCCTACACGGAAGTAACCGTTTCCTTTGAGCACTACTTCAGACAATACGGCTCCTCAACTGCTACCTTCTCCTATTCCACTGACGGTGGTAGTTCATGGACAGACCTACAATCGTGGAGTGGCACCTCTACCCTCAACCCGGAAACCTGGACGCAAGACCTGTCTGCTGAAATCGGCGGAGAAAGCGCTGTAAAACTCAAGTGGAACTATACAGGTTCTTACGGTTGGTATTGGGCTGTTGATGATTTCAGTATTTCAGGCGGTTCAACCTGTACCCCACCTACAACGCAGGCCACCAGCTTTAGCGTTGATGATATAAACGATACCGAAGTGACCATCAGCTGGACCCGCGGTGATGGCGATGCTGTATTGGTATTGGCAAAACAAGGGAGCGAAGTCAATGCCCTGCCCATAGACGGTTCCGCTTACACAGCCAGCCAGGTATTTGGAGCGGGAGATATGATCGGCTCTGAAAACTATGTCGTCTATGCAGATGCCGGGAATACCACTACGATAACTGGACTGACTGAAGGCACCGATTATCATTTTGCGGTATTCGAATATTTTGATGATACTTATTGTTATCTTACTCCAGCTTTAACAGGAAACACCACGACTACCGGCACTCCTTACTGCGAATCCTATGCTACCAGTACAGATTACGAATACATATCAAACGTAACACTCGAAACGATTAATAATTCGTCAGGAAGTACAGGCTATGGGGATTACACCGGAATATCCACGGATCTGGTCCGGGGAGAAACCTATCAGGTTGCTGTAACAGCATCCGATACGTACGATACCGATGAAGTATGGGGGTGGATTGACTGGAACAATAACGGTGAGTTATTCAACTCTGATGAGACTATTTATTTCGACTACAATGCTGTTTCAGGCGGCTTTGTGGCTACCGCGGATATCACTGTCCCAGCAGATGCCGAATTAACCACTACGCTGATGCGTATTTCTTTAGCTGATGGCGGATCTCACTCATGTGAAATATTTTCTTATGGTGAGGTTGAGGATTATTCAATAAATGTAATTGAGGGCACTGCCGATGATTACACTGTTACTTTCAATGTCTCCGATATCAATACCTCAGACCCGGTTAGCGGAGCGGATATTTCCATTGACGGAAACAACCTCACTACAGATGCTTCAGGTCAGGCTACCGTTAACTTACCAGATGGAACGTATAGCTACGCTGTATCCGCTTCAGGGTATGAAAACACTAATGGAAGCGTAACAGTTAACGGAGCCGATGTCACTGAAAATATTGAAATGACACCGCTGCCACCAAATGAGTACACCGTTACTTTTAATGTTTCCGATATCAATACCTCAGACCCGGTTAGCGGAGCTGATATTTCTATTGACGGAAGCAACCTCACTACAGATGCTTCAGGTCAAGCCACAATCAACCTGACTAATGGAACTTACAGTTATTCTGTATCAGCTAATGGTTATGAAAACGAAAGCGGAAGTGTAACTGTGAGTGGTGCGGATGTAACCGAAAACGTGGAAATGACACCGCTGCCGCCGGGCGAGTACACCGTTACTTTTAATGTCTCCGATATCAACACATCAGATCCGATTAGCGGTGCTGATATTTCCATTGATGGAAGCAACCTCACTACAGATGCTTCAGGCCAAGCCACAATCAGCCTGACAGA
>JASMTJ010000232.1:0-25935 GCA_041694335.1 Bacteroidales bacterium | reverse complement strand
CAGAAATACCCTGAAGTTTGGCCCAACGACGGCTTCCTTCCAGAGTAATCTCCTGAGGTGTACGAATACCGGCTACCACATCTTCACCTTGTGCATTAATCAGGTACTCACCGTTGAAAATGTTCTCACCGGTAGCAGCGTCACGGGTAAATGCAACACCTGTAGCTGAAGAGTTACCCATGTTACCAAATACCATAGCCTGAACGTTAACGGCTGTTCCCCATTCTTCAGGGATTTTGTTCATGCGGCGGTAATACTTCGCGCGGTCGTTGTTCCAGCTGTCGAATACAGCAGTGACAGAGCCCCAAAGCTGATCCCATGGATTTGTTGGGAACTCTTTGTTGACCATCTCTTTTACGCGCTTCTTGAATTTATCTACGAGGTTTTTAAGGTCTTCTACAGTCAGTTCTGTATCGTTCTTGTATCCTTTAGCCTCTTTTACTTCGTGAAGGATTACTTCAAACGGATCTTCATCTTCTTTGTTTTCCGGTTTCATACCCAGCACAACATCACCGTACATCTGGATGAAACGGCGGTAAGAGTCCCATGCAAAACGAGCATTGCCTGTCTTTTTGGTCAGTCCTTCAACGGCGTCTTCGTTCATACCCAGGTTCAGAACAGTGTCCATCATACCTGGCATAGAAACGCGTGCACCTGAACGAACTGAAAGGAGGAGCGGGTTTTCGTTGCTGCCGAATTTGGTTCCCATCTCGTCTTCCATTTTCGCAATGGCCTCTTCTATTTCCGGCTTAATAAGCTCAACTACTTTGTCTCTTCCAAGCTTGTTGTATTCAGTACATACATCGGTAGTAATTGTGAAGCCTGGAGGGACAGGTACTCCGATTGAACTCATCTCGGCAAGGTTAGCACCTTTACCACCCAGAAGGTTTTTCATGGACTTATCACCTTCTGAATTTTTTTTGCCAAAAGAATAAACCCGTTTTTGATCTTTCATGTTTCCCATATTCTCTATGTTATTGATTATTAATGATTATTTTCTAATCTTAAAAAAGCACCACAAAGGTAAAAAAAATTCAGGATTCTGGTTCAAATCCAGACGATTACCTTCAGGTGCAGGGCGCAATCGATTGCGAATAGCAGTAAAAATATTACTCCCTGTTTTTCAGTAGTTTCTTGTTGATTTTTACAGCGGCTGAGTGTAGCAGGTTCATGTCTTTTCCACTGAGAAAAGACAAACGTTCTTTCATCCTTTGCAGGATGGGGTGTGTATCGTTAAAACCTACATGATGCAGTAGTTGGATGATGTTGGCTTTCATCTTCCTGAATCCTTCGTCATTGCCTGGTTCCTTACTATCTGATGTTGCTGCTGTTTTTCTTGAAAGCAGGAATGCAAAGAGCATTACGGCCTGCGAAAGGTTGAGCGAAGGGTAGGTGGTGGCCATGTTCAGTGTGGTGGCGGCATCGCACAGTTTCATCTCTTCGCTGTTGAGCCCACTTTCTTCGCGGCCAAATACGATACCCAGGGTTTCTACGGTATCTTCTTTTTGCGCGATAAACTCCTGGAGGTTTTCGGCATCGATATAGTCCTGGTTCGAGTTTCGGGCTTTGGCAGTGGTGGCAATCAGCAGGTCTGTTTTAGCGGCAGCTTCTTCAAGAGAACTGAAAATCCGGGCATTTTCCAATATTTCGTTGGAGGCATGTGCCAGCCAGCGGGCTTCATCAGCCAGGTGGTTTGCAGGATTGATCAGCCAGAGCTCACTAAATCCCATCACTTTGATCGCCCGTGCGGTGGCCCCGATGTTTCCGGCCACAGCCGGTTCAACAAGAATAAATGCGGTTTTCATAATGAGGATGTATTTACCAGTGTTACAACAATGGATCTTTTCGATCTGGGGCCGTCAAATTCACAAAGGAAGATGTTTTGCCACGTTGACAGGCCCATCTTTCCGTTGATGATGGGAATGGTTTCAGAAGGCCCCACCAATCCGGCCTTCAAGTGCGAGTCGCCGTTGCCATCCTGGCGATCGTGTTCCCAAATCCCCTGCGGGGCGATTTTACGGAGCATCGTAATCACATCATTCTGAACGGAGTCATCCCAGTTTTCCTGGATCATAATTCCGGCCGTGGCTCCCTGAACGTAAAGCGATACGAGTCCGGTGTCAATGCCGCCCGAAGCTACAAGGTCTTTTACCTCGCGGGTGATATCCACCAGCTCTTCTCTTTTCGATGTCTTTACCAGGATAGTTTTTTGCATAGTATCAGTTCTGATACAAAAGTAAAAAACCACGGCTTAACAACCGTGGTTTTTCGGATATAACTAACTTTATTGTTGGTCAGTGAAGCTGATTAGATTGCGTCTGTTTCCACTACTTTCGACAGAATATCAGCGTACTGAACTACCAGAAGTTTCTTGTCTTCAAATTCAGACTCCACTCCTGAAAACTCTTTGTAAAGCACGAGGTCTCCCACCTGGATTTCAGCGTTCTCGATGTTGGCCATAGCAACTACTTTGGCTACGTTCTTTTTCGATTTTGCTGTATCAGGAATGTAAATTCCACTTGATGTTTTTTCTTCCTGCTTGTCTTCAGTAATGTCGAGAACAACATTTTCATTTATCGGCTGTAACTCTTTCATAGTCATTTAATTTTTATTGTTAAACTTATTTTTATCCTTGTATTTCTAATAATTGATTTATTCTGTTCTTATCGAATCCCACCACAAACTTTCCGTTGATATCGGTCTGCGGAACACCCTGTTGGCCTGTGCGTTTTACAAGCTCCTGGGCTTTTTGCTGATTTTTAGAGACATCAATATCAACAAACCGGATGTTCATTTTCCTGAGATAATCTTTCAAAGTATTGCAATGCGGACAGGTTGGAGTGCTGTAAACGGTGACACGTTTTGCGGGTTTTTCACTGTCCCCTGAAGCGGTAAATGCATTGTTTTCGATAACCGTTTTGTAGAAGTCAGGTTTGTGGCATCCCTTCACGGTTTTATGGTATTCACCATTTATAAACTCAATGAGTGTGGGGGCTGAAGTGATTCCATATTTTTCATGGATGTCTCTCACTTTTGACACATCGGCTGACATTACCTCAATGTCATCGAAATGTTCAGCTATTTTAGTAAGGTTTTCATATGCACAACTACTCTGCTCTGTACCTGCTTTATAAAGTAGTAAGTACGCCCGTTTCGTGCTCTTTACATTCTCACTCAGCTCCTTATATGATAAGATGGACTTAAGCTTGTTCATGTTCCTTACAATTGTGTTTGATTGTTTATCGTTGGTTTATCTGATTCGTGTTTGCCTTATCATAATTTGTACCAAAGACCGACATGGATAAAATGACAGCCCGCCAACTGAAAAAATGACATAAAAAAAGCATCCCGACTAATGAGCCGGGATGCCAAACCTAACCAATATTCCTCTTCCTAATTGAATAGAAACAAAGAGTTGCAAAAGTAACTCAAGACGTGTGTTCTTATTGCTTCTGACGCTTTAAAAAATGTTAATTAAACACCGTGCTTTCTGCAGGTTCTTTTACTACCGGGTACTCCTTCAGCATATTTCTGTGGTGTCCGTTCACCTCCATTTCAATGGTGTGGCAAACCTTACAGTTCCCCTTGGTGCCTATCGTTCCGGCCAGGTGCATGTATTGCAGTGGCTGGATATTGTCTCTGTCTTCGCCATATTTGTTCGTAGCGTAATACACGGCGTGCGGAGAGCCATGACATGCGGCGCACATCACCCCATGAGTGTCGGTCCTGTTTCGGTAGAGCGAAGATCCGCTGTCTACCCAACGATTGAAGCCCAATGGCGCTTTCCTGATTTCGCGGATATTGAAAGCGCCATGACAGCTTTTACAGTCGGGTTCCTGCATCCAGGGCTGACGTGGCTTAATGTCGGCGTATGAATCCACACTTCTGGGCTCAAGGTTGGCTCTGAGCTTAGCTACACGTGGTTTCCCAAACTGTTCTTCATGCTTTAGCAGGGCCAGGCCATGATCTTCCATCTTGCCGTGGCACAAGGTACAATCGAACCCCAGGTCATCATGACGCCCTCTCATGCATTTTGTATTCCCTTCTTCCATGTTTGGATGGCAGAGGTTGCAGGCATCCCCGTCCATACCCTTCAGGTAGCTGGCGTGAAATCCGTGGATAGCTGTTGAGAAGTTCAGAACATCCGGTTTGCCTTCAGCGCCAATGGCCGGGTCGGCATGACACTGCTGGCATAAAACAGGATTGCCGTTTTTTACTTGATCCATTAGCCTGGTTCCTTCAATGCGATCGTGCACTTCAAGTATATTTTCCGATGTCAGATCGGCCATTCCGGAATAGTTGTTTACTCTCCACCCGCCCTGGTGGCAATTTCGGCAACCCATTTCTGTGGAAGTAGGCGCAACAACCTTTGTGGCGGCAAGACGCTGGTTGCTTTCAGCATCGTAAGCCACGACGTCAAAAAGCGGATACGGGTTGTATTTGCCGTCATCCCGGTAAGGCACCACCGGAATGTGGTGAGCTACAAAGGTGTTATGTACATTTGGCTCCATTTCCCCAATCACACCTTTCCCGGCAAGGCCAATCCCTTCAGGAAGGTCGGCCCCGTAGGTCTTTTTGGCATTCTTCCAAAAGTCGACATGCTTTTCAGGATTTTTAAAGCCTTCTTCCACCTCATAATGCAGTTTCACTCCGTCAGAAATGATTTCTGGTTTGGGGCCTCTTTTTATGAGCTTAGCCCATAAGGTATTAGCCGGGGGCAGGAAGGACCAGTAGTCGGAGTTGTCGGAAATGCAATGCATGCCTAAATCGTTCCAGGCAAGCAAGACATATTCGCTATCACTGTCGAACGGAGGAATTTCCACTGGCTCAGGCTCAACTTTGGCAGTGTAAGGCTGCGGAGCTTCCTTTCCATGGATATCGCGTAAAATATACGCAGCCAGCGCTTTTTTCTCTTTCTCTGATCCTGCAAAAGGAGGCATGTAGTCATTCACCTGCCCCAAACCGGTGAGTTTGGCTTCCATGCCGCGTTCTGTGAGGTGGCTGGTTTTTGCAATTAAATCATTATAGCCACCGTAGGTGTGGCAAGCCATGCACTGCAGCCTGGAAATCTCGGCTCCGGCCCTAAGCATATTTTCATCCGTAACCTCTTTAACCTCCGCCCATTTTGCGGTTTTCAAAAACCCCTCTTCGTTAATTTTTTGAAGGTCAGTCTTCAGGATGCTGTTAGAATACATGTGGCCGTAAATGACATATGGCTTCCGGGCAATTTCTCGGGTATATTCAAACCCCCCCATCCACGCCAGTCCGGTAAGCACCAGCACAAAAACGGTTACTCTTTGGAGCATGACAGGCAATCTGACGAGGAAGAGAATCCCGATAAGGAAAATGGCACCTGTAGCCACAGCCCACACGCTGTACCAGGGTTTAACGGCCGGGTTAAACCGAAGAATGTTTGCTTCGGCGTTCGCCGGAATTATCGCCAGGTACCAAACGGCGGTGAGCGCAATGAGGATAAAAGGCATGTATAACCATTTTGCATTCATTTTGTAAAGACGCTGGCGCAGTTGTTTGTCTTTTCTGAAGGAGGCTGTTACAAGGCCAAATATTCCGGCGATGGACAACGCAATGCCTGTACGGAAGATCAGTGCCGGCCAGAAGCTTGGGTTGAAAAATCCATCCCAGAAGCTTTGGGTTTCGAGCCATCTGCCCGGAGTAAGCATAAATCCGAGGATACCGTTGATGATAAAAAGACTTAGCCAGGCAAAGATGAAGTAGAGCCATCCCACCCTGATATGATCTTTTGGGTTCATCGTGTCGAAGCGATAATGATAGATCAGCAAGGCCACGATTTCGGCGATAAAGAAAACCCACTCGGTAGCCCATCCGAAAACAAAATAATGGATGAGTGAGGAAGTGGCAGCCGGCTGCACCAGTGAGATAATAAACCATATGCCCACCCCGGTAATTCCACCAAAAACCATGGTCAAGAGAAGGAAGAACCTGGTATGTGCCTTTACATACCCCAGAAGTGCCGCATCGTTATTTTTTCGGGCTTTTATTTCCGTTAAAACAAGAAATAGCCCGCCACCCACAGCGAGGTGTGCGATAAAAGCATGTATTACGGCGATAATTGCAATTAATGTTCCGCCACCTATTGAAGGTAGTTCCCAGACTGGATAATTCATATGGCAGTGTTTTTAGGTTTTACAATGAGTTTTATCATATAATACAGCAGGCCTATCCCGACAAGGAAAACTGCAAGGAAAAGGATTAGCGAGCCAATTTCGCCTGTGGTGGTAAGGTTCGAGGGCTCCCCAATTCCTTTAAGGTACTGATGACGAACAATTTCGCGGTTGATAATCATATTCAGTAATAAAAATGCGGCCAGCGAAACGGTTAGCATCAATTGCCCGCGGGTGGCGGTAAAAATAAGGAACAGCGCCAGCAGAATGCCCAGCATCAGCCAGATAGTAGCTACAATGTTTCCACCCATAAAAAATTTCCAGATAGGTTCGGGAAGGCTAAGCCAGAACCAAATTCCTACTACTACCTGAATCATAGTGGCAAAAGCAAAGATTTTCATCCCCCTGCTTTTTTCTTGTTGCTGTGTTTCGACGTCGACACCTTTCTTGAAGTGGTAAAACAATGCCTTTCCCAGTCCGGCGATAGCTATGGCGCCAATAATGAAATGCAGGTACCGTGGCCAAAGGGTTGGTTCACCCAGATTGAGCATCCATCCTGATTTATTGTCAGCATAAGCGCTCCACCTTTCGGGAGTCAGCATCAGCGTGTTGTTGTTGACCAGCATAAATCCAATAAAAAGAAGGAAGATGCTTGATATAAGCAAACTGATGCGCGAGAACAGCGGAGAGTTCGCTTTCTTAAAAACATAGATATAGGCACCATAGTAGGCGATGATCAGAATGGGAATGAGAAGTATCCAGGGGCCGGCCATCAAAACCGAGCTGGTATAAAAGAAGTTCCCGAAAATCACCTGGACGAACAGCAGTGGAGGCACTCCCAGGTTGATGGTCAGAGCTATGAGTGTTGGAATGCTTTTTCCCTCGATAGCCGGTTTTTTCCTGAACGAATCCCAGAGTGTGAGTAAGCTTCCTCCAAGAATAAAGTTCATTAGAATAATGTGTAGCAGAAAGGTAACGATTAATAAAATCTGGAACCACCACCAATTCACCGGAATGGTGTCTGCCGTGGGTACAATTTGAGTGATCATAGGCAAATGAGTTGTTTTATTTGCCCTAAATTTAGGCATGTTAATGCTTAAATCCAATTAAGATTGCTATCAGGCAATAATTTATAACGGGTCTAAATTTTTGTTAACAAAGTGTTATTTGATTAAAGTGAAAAGGTTATAAAAAGTATGAGCTGGATTGGGTTGCTTATTAAGCAAAGGGAGAAGCCATCTAATAAAGCACAGCCTCAACACGTGTACCTGATGAGCGGTTTTCTTTATCATAAAGGTCTACAACCTCTATACGTATTTCCTGGCCGTGGATTTCGCGATTGAGTTTAGTCAGCTCTTTCAACAGAGATAAACCTTTACCTTTTTCAGGACTTGTTTCTGCTGCAGCCTTTCTTCCGATGCCGTTATCTTCAACAACAATTTTTGTTTGCTTCCCGGAGTTCAGAATTTTGATATGAACTTTTTTAAGTCCGGTTTTTTCATGCAAGCCATGTTTTATGGAATTTTCCACTAACAATTGAACCAGCATTTTCGGTACTTTAACCTGCTGATCGACATCCTTTTCAATGTCGATAGAATATACGAAGTGGTCCTTAAACCTGAATTTTTCCAGTTCCAGGTAATGCAGCACAAACTCCATTTCTTCTTTGAGGGTCACATCGATGGTATCGCTTCTTCTCATCAAAATCCGCAGCAGCCGGCTAAAACGGATGATTTGGTTGTATGATTCTGTATTGCGGTTTTTGTGGATGTTATTCGCAATACCGTTCAGCACATTGAAAATAAAATGCGGATCCATCTGGTTTTTGATGGTTTTCATCTGGAGCTGAGTAATAGTAGCTTCAAGCGCATTTCTTTTTTGCACTTGTTGTTGTCTTAAGTGCTGTGCAAACCACAAAGCCAGCGCCATCAGCAGGTAAACAAAAATCCAAACCAGATATTTAAAATAGAATAGGGGGTTTTTTGAATAAGAAAGATAAAAGATTTCATGGTCTGTTTTAACAAAAACCTCTTTTTGTCCGTTTTTATTCCTTGCTCCAAGGCAAAAATATTGCTGTCGTGGATTTCTTAGGTTAAGATCATACTTAAGCGGGTTTTTCAGATGCTTATCATAAATAAAGATATTATAATTTGGATTAAGAAAAACCCACTCCACATTCCCGTCATTATCCAGGTCTTCGATTAAAGATAAATCATGATTTCCCTTTTCTATTTTTCTCTCTGAAATACTCAAACTCTCACCCGTAAAAATCATTTTCCCGTGGAGGGTGCCCAGGGCAATAAGATCTTTTCGATTTGTGGAAAACAGGAAAATTTCAGGATCAAAGGCTTGAAGATCATTGAAAAAATTTTGCAGGTTCAATTCTTCTAAAAGGACGCCTTCCATATTGTACTTCCTTAATAGAAAGCGTTTTGTGTTTTTATTAATAAAAAGTGCCAGTAAAGCAGGTTCATTAAACAGATCTTTTGCCGGAAAGGTGATTACTTTAGAGAAGTTCCCTTCATTTTTAACTGGTGTAAACAAGAACCTGAGCTCATGATCAAAAGCCATTAGCCAGGAGTTGTAGTCACTATAAGGAACTTCAGTGTTTTCAGGGATGTTATTGCTGGTGCACGTATTCGTATAAATTTCCGGAAAACCATCCTCGTTAAGATCTGATATTTTTAAATCGGTCAGGTTTGCCGCAAAAGATTCTGATTTCCTGATTTCATTTTTTTTAGCATCATAAGCACAAATAACACGTGGCTGTAGCGAAAAACCCGCGCTGGCTAAAAATATCAACTCTTCATATCCGTCTTTATCCAAATCTGCAGTTCTGAATTCTTTGATCGCATAATCAATTTCACCATCAATCAAGTCAAAAGAACAAATAAACAAATCTTCAAAAAGAATTTCTTTATCAGGATATGGGGCGACAGCGGCAAGAAAAAGCGAGTCGGCGCGGTGGTAGAGCATGTAAACTTCCTTCAGCCCGTTTTTATCCAAATCAGCACAATGGAAATAATGGCTTGATTTTTTTAGTTCACCATTAAAGTTCCATTGCTCATAATTCACTGCATCGTAACTCATTACTTTGATGGCAGCTTTGCTCATAGTGATATTCGGAAACCCGGAAACATGTTCATCAATTCCATCACCGTTTAAATCCACAAAATTTACTTGAGATTTGCTTTTGTCGGCGAGCCTTGAGGCCGTTGGCTCGATTTTGTATTTCTCGCCAAAATCAGGCAAGATAAGAATCACAGCAATGGCCAAAGGAATAGCAAGCGCAAAAGGATTTGCCAGGAGGTTTAAAAACAGGTTCTTTTTTCGGTGCTGCTCCATTGAAAGTGGACGAAAGTGAGGATGTAAATTTAAGAAAAGCTAGTTTATTTACAAAAATTATCTGAGAAAATAATTTGGTTATACTAGTTTTGTTTCAACTCCCCATCATTCTGTAAATTAATTATTCACAGGGGTGCTATAAAGCATCAATAATTTTACTTATCCAGAAAAACATAAGGTTTATCCGGGAATATGGTCTGTTGGATCATTCAATTCAAAAACTGTTGGAAATCTACATATAATTGAAGACTTTAGAGAAAACCTATTTTTACTATCATGAAAACTATATTGAAACTGATTCCTTTACTTATTGTTTTGATTTATACAATATTAATCATTCAATCATGCTCTGACAAACAGAAAAGTGGAAGCCATAATGAGAAAGATGACAAATTCAAGAACGAGTTTTCTGCGACGAATACTTTTTTAGAACATCATTGGGTTGATGTTCAGGGAGGAACCTTTGAAATGGGAAGTTTAAGCGGGCAAAAGGATGAAAAGCCAATACATAGAGTAACGATTTCTGACTTCCGTATTGCAAAATACGAAATAAGCAATGAGCAGTTCGTGAAGTTTTTAAACGGTATTTCATGTACAAAATATGGCTTTTACGATGATCAAGAGTTTGGATTGGTAAAGTACATAGATATAGAGGATTGTAATTGTCAGATTGCCTATTCAGAAAAGTTTATTGTAAAAGAAGGAAAGGAGAATTATCCGGTGGTTGAGGTAACCTGGTATGGAGCAAATGCTTATGCCGAATGGGCAGGAGCGCGATTACCAACAGAAGCAGAATGGGAGTTCGCAGCAAGAGGAGGCAACAAAAGTCGTTACCTTAAATACAGCGGCAGTAATAGCATAGGTGAGGTAGGATGGTATAAATCTGATAGTACCGAATGCACCCATAGAATTGATGAATTGACCCCGAATGAGCTGGGGCTGTATGCTATGAGTGGGAATGTATATGAGTGGTGTTCTGATTGGTATTCACCCACATATTATTCACAAAGCCCTGCCAATGATCCAAAAGGTCCCGATGCGGGATCGCGTAAAGTAATAAGGGGAGGCAGCATTCGCAATACAGAAACTTTTTGTCGTGTGGCAAACCGATGCGCTTATTATCCGGCCCATTCGAATTGTGTTAGTGGGTTTCGAATAGTAAAGTGATCTAAATGATATTATGATTACTTGCCTGTTACAGTAATAATTATGGTCGCGATTTTTTATGGCATTTCACTTATTAAAGAATTTCATGACTGCCGTTGATGTATGGTTAATGAGCTCAGAAGTTTTTAGTTTGCTTTAAAAGTACAATTGTTTAATAGCATTTTTCAATATTCCGCATTATCATTACCTGCTATGCTTGAAAAAAAGCTACCTTTGAGATGGAGCAATAATATCAAAATGGAACGCCCTGTTTACGCACTAATAATTGATGATGAGCAATGCGCAAGAGAGAACTTGGAGGCTTTAATAAGTATTTATGCTCCACAAGTGAAAGTTGTGGCCTCGATAGGTGATGCGCTGACAGGGTTAGATGCAATTGTTAAGCTTAATCCTGATATAGTATTTCTGGACATCCATATGCCTGAACACGATGGTTTTTGGTTGGCCGAAAGGCTAAGAAAGCTTAAATCGAATAATAGGATTGTTTTTATTACAGCTTATGACGAGCATGCCATAGATGCATTCAAATATGCGGCTTTTGATTTTTTAACTAAACCTGTTGAACCTGAAGTTTTGAAAAGAGTTATTCTTCGCTATCAGGATGAAGAAGCAGTGGACTCTATCCATATTAAACTCGAAAATCTTATGTCTTTTCTGAATAATGGCAGGCTTAAACTAAATACCCATGATGGTTTCATTATAGTCCGGGCTCATGATATAGTGTACTGTAAGGCAGACAGGAATTATTCAGAGATTAGTATGGCGTGCGGAGAAAAGCATCTGATAAGCTCCCCATTACTTAGCCTTGAAGAAATGTTGAAACCTTTTTCGTTTATCCGGATTAGTCGTTCGCATCTTATTAATCTTGATTATCTCAAGAGATTTTATCGTTGCTCAAAGCAAGTTTTACTTAGCAGTGAAGTTATAGATGTTACATTAAAGGCTTCTTCATCAGGAGTAAAAAGACTACTCGAGATATAGAAAAAACCAATCAAATCAATGAAAGCAAACAGAACCGAATTACATACCTACAAAGCGATGAATGATAAAATCGCGGAACTAACCTCCACCCTCGAAAAATCAGATTATTTCCCTGGACCCGGGGATTTGGAAAAGGAGGGTTTTGAGCTGCATTCCGTTTACCGGCTGGAGGTGCCTGAAGATGTTGTGGAAAGAAATGTGGCAGTTTTTGAAAACAAGGAAGGCGAGCGCATTGTCCTCCATGAGGTCTTTCATGATAAGGAAGGCGGGATGTTCCAGAATGCGGCTTTTGCCGAAAAGGAGAGGGTCCTGAAATGGTTACAACCTGCAATTAACCGATCACTACAGTTTCCTGATCAGTTTCTTGTTGAGACTGTATTAAGTAAAAATTTCCCGAAAGATGGAGATAATCCTTACAGGGACTCACGAAATTCTTACGGATGTGCTCATTATAAGTGGATTTTAGAAGATAAGGAGAAGCAGCTGCGGGTGCTGAAATCATACCTTGAGAATAAGGATGAGGGAAACCTGATTGGAAGAGAAAAGGAAATCTACCGGGCTGCAAAGGAGCTTTATTCTCAGCTCATCTCGAAGGAGTAAATTTTGTTTTCAGGTTCAACCGACCATTTAACCAACTGACTTTTAACAGTAGCAGAAAGGTTTAGCTCATAAACTCTTCGTGGTTCTGAGCATTTTAGTTTACCCTTGTAATGGTTCTCAGACACTTCTTCCAGCGTCACATCCATAAACGATAAAGGAACGCCCTGTTTCCTGTTCAATTCCTCAATAATTGCTTCCAAAAGCTGTTTTCCCAATATTTTCTTATTCATTTCAAAGACATTGTAGATTGTGAATCCGACAAATTAACGCTAAAAACACGATCATATCCGATAAATTAACGCTAAAATATCGGATGTAACCGATAAATTTGCGTCAAAAATACCTATTTGTTTCAAAAATAGTTATTTTTACGTAAAAGTTTGAGTTATGAAATTTGAGAGGGATTTGTTTTCAAGGTTGAAATCCGAATTAAAAAGTAAAAAGAAAATATTGTTGCTTTTTGGAGCAAGGCAAACTGGCAAAACAACGCTTTCCGAGGATTTAATCAAAAAGACTACTGAAGGTTCTGTTTTGAAAGTAAACGCTGATGAATTGCGTTACAATGCAATTTTATCTTCGCGTGATTTGAGCCAGTTGAAGCTTATGATGGAAGGCTATGACATGTTATTCATTGATGAAGCACAGCGAATTTCAGACATTGGCATTAACCTAAAGCTGATTCACGATAATATGCCTGATATCAAAATTCTTGCGACGGGTTCTTCTTCATTCGATTTAGCCAACAAAGTTAAAGAACCTCTTACCGGAAGAACGCTGACGCATATTTTATATCCGATTTCCATGAGTGAGTTGCGGAAAGTTTATAATCCGATAGAGTTGCAGAATATGATTAATCAGTTTCTGATTTTTGGTCTTTATCCTGAAGTTCTGAATCTTCAGTCTGCAAATGAAAAGACTAAGTATTTAAGTGAACTTTCAGGTTCTTACTTATACAAAGATATATTTGAAATATCTTCTATCCGGAATCCAGGTAAAATTAAGGATCTGTTAAAGCTGCTGGCTTTTCAGGTTGGTTCGGAAGTATCATTAAATGAGATTTCAAATAAATTGGGAATCAATGTGGAAACGGTTGGTTCGTATATAGATTTACTGGAAAAATCTTTTGTTGTTTTCCGGTTAAATGGATTTAGCCGGAACCTCAGAAAGGAGGTGTCGCGTAAAAACAAAATTTATTTCTGGGATTTGGGTGTGCGCAATACTTTGATTGATAATTATGCAAATTTAGATATGCGCACAGATAAAGGAGCATTATGGGAAAATTTTATTATTGCAGAGCGACTTAAGTATCTGTCTTATAATCAGATTTTTTCTTCTTCGTATTTCTGGAGGACCTACACAGGGGCAGAACTTGATTATATCGAAGAAAGGAACGGAGAACTATGTGCTTTTGAGATCAAATTCAGTAAAGCAAAACCTCATGCACCGCAAACATGGCTGGATAATTATAGCAGCAATTATCAATGCATTACAAGCCATAATTTTTGGGAGTTTGTGACATAAACACCTAAGCACGTAAATACTTAAACACATTCTCTGAACCTACAAACGTAGCAACGTACTAAACTTACCAACTTACAGAACCTCTCCAACCAACAACGGCTCCTCACCCTCTTCAATGCGTTTCAGCTCCACCTCGTAAAACTCATTCTTCTTCAGGTTTTCGCCGGCAAATTTTACCGGGAGGTAGTGCTCTCCGTAGCCGTGTGCAAAACCGTGCTCATCAATTTTCTCCACCAGCACGCGTTGCTGTTTTCCGATAAAGGACTTGCGGTATTTAAGTTTATTGTCTTCAGTGAGCTCTCTAATCACTTCGCTCCGTGCCGATTTTACTTTGTCAGGAATATGCTCGGGCATGCGGGCGGCCCTCGTGCCTTCGCGCAGCGAGTACTTAAAGGTGTGGATGTGACTGAACCCGATTTCCTGCACTACGTCGATGGTTTCCTGGAAATCCTCTTCGCTCTCTCCCGGAAAGCCCACAATCACATCCGTCGTAAAATTAAAGTCGGGGATTTCCTGACGGATATCGGTTACAATTTTCCGGAATTCATCCACCGTGTACATCCGGCGCATTTTTAACAGCGTTTTGTCCGAACCGCTTTGAATACACAGGTGCAGGTGCGGCGTAAGTTTTGGATGGTTAAACAGCTTGTATAGCTTGGGTGTAAATCCTTCAGGTTCGATGGAAGAGATTCGTACCCTGAAATCACCCGGAAGCTCGAGTACTTGCTTCACCAAGTCGTAAAACTTCAGATCTTCATACTCATAGCGCCCGATATTGACACCTGTCAGGACAATCTCCTTAAAACCAAACCCCACCACATGCTTGATGTTTTCAAGGATTTCTTCCGCCGGACGACTTGTAGCGCGCCCGCGGACTGAAGGGATGATGCAAAAAGTGCAAAAATTGTCACAGCCATCCTGAATCTTAATCATACTCCGTGTGTGGAACGTGTCTTTGGCCGCTTCGTAGCTGAAGAGGTTGGCCGCATCCTTTTTGGGGTGAAAAACCTCGCCCTTGAAATGTGCATCAATGAGTCCGTAAATCTGGCTTTTCTCTTCGTTTTCCACAAAGTAAGTTACATTGTCGAGACTGTCTTCCAGCTTTTCGCGATGATTGTTCACCATGCATCCGGTGACCACCATAAGAGCATCCTCGTTTTTACGGGTTGCGTGGCGAATAATGTTACGCGATTTCGTGTCACTCTGCTTTGTCACGGTGCAGGTGTTCACCACATACACATCGGCCTGGTCTTCATAATCCACCACATCGTAATGGTTGCTGCTGAAAGTGGAGGCCAGTGCATCGGTCTCATACTGGTTCAATCTGCATCCTAATGTTTTAAACGCTATCTTTCTGCTCATACCTTCTCTGCCAGTTCTGGTGTTTCTACTAATTCCCCCTCCGTGCTAAACGGAGTAGCCGAGGTGATTTTTACATTAACAAATTTCCCGGTAAGGCTATCATCTTCTGAAGCAAACCTGACAATGATTTTTCCTTCGGTCAGCGCCGATAAGTGACCTTCTTTGCGGTCTTTCCCGGTGACCAACACTTTGAGATCTTTGCCCACCATTTTTTCGTTGTGCTTGATGGTGTGTTCTGTCAGGTCTTCCGTTAACTGATGGAAGCGCTCTTTTTTGGTCTCTTTCGGAATGTCGTCATCCCATCTTGAAGCTGCTGCTCCCGGACGCGGCGAGTACTGGGCAATGTAAGCCATGTTGAACTTGAATTCATGCATGAGGGCCCTGGTATTTTCAAATTGCGCGTCAGTTTCGCCGGTAAAACCGACGATAATATCCGTAAAGATGGTGGCTTCCGGAATTTCTTTCCAGATTTTGTGGATGATATGGCGGTAGCGGTCGATGTTGTGCTTACGGTTCATCCGGATAAGCACTTTATCGTCGCCCGACTGCACCGGAAGATGGATTTGCTTGGCCAGGTGCGGATACTCAGCAATGACGTCAATCACTTCGTCAGTCATATCACGTGGGTGTGGCGAGGTGAAGTACACCCAGAAATCCTCGCCACTTTCTTTTCCGTACTCCCCGATTTGACGCAGCAGTTCAGCAAATGAGATTTCATTGCCACGCTTATCAAACCCGTATGAGTTTACATTCTGCCCCAGCAGAGTGATGGATTTGTAACCTTGCGCCACCAAGGTTTTGAGCTCACCTAAAATCTCTGAGGATGGTCTGGAAATTTCTCTGCCCCTTGTGTAGGGCACAGCACAGAAGGTGCAAAACTTATCACATCCATTCTGGATGGGAATAAAAGCCTGCCACGGAGATGAATATTGTGGTGTGATGTGCCAGAATTCCTTAATACTTTCAGGTACAGCGCCGTCAGTGAGGTTCAGGCTGGCGGGAGAAGTGATGCCGTATTGACTGATCATCTCAGGAAACTTTGGAAGATCGGCCATATTGAAAACGATGTCAAAAGATTTCAGAAACTTTTCCTTGTCGTAGGGGAGGATACATCCCGTAAGGAAAGTGATCAGGTGGCGATGATCCTTCTGCTTGTTCCACTTGTTTATCTGCGAATATACCTTGTCGATAGCTTTTTGCCTCACTGAACAAGCAATAATGCCCACCAACTGGGCTTCCTCTTCACTATCCGTCCAGGTATATCCCATCTTCTCATCCAGCACGGATTTCACCCGCTCACTATCTGAGATATTCATCTGGCATCCTAATGTAATTATATGATACTTCATATTTTTTTTCAAAAATTAAATTCCAAATTTCAATATCCAAATTCCAATTTAAATTTTCTTTTTGGAATTTGGGATTTGTTATTTGGTGCTTAAAAATATACTTCCGCATGCAATTGGTTCGCGGGTACTCCTTTCATTTTCAGGATATCAAACACCTCATAAATCATGTTAATATTTCCGCAAAGGTAATACAGTGCGTTGGTATCGAATACATTTTCGCGGATATATTCTGTTACGCGCCCGTTAAAATCACCTTCCTGATCTTGAGTTGTGCATAAAACGTGGCGTTGGGGATCGTAATCAGAGCGATCGTAAGCTTCCGAAGCATACTTCACGCCATGCAGTACAGTGTAATCGATGCTGGGGTAGGAGCGGACAAAACTTCTGAAGGGAGCTATGCCTGTGCCACTGGCGATGAAATAAAATTTGCGCTTATTGACTTCGCTGGGGGGCAAAGTAAAGTAGCCCACCGGACCATCATAAAAAAGCATGTCTCCTTCAGCCACCCGCTTAAGCTTCTTCGAGACATTACCGTCCACCACTTCTTTAATAAGAACCTCCAGAAAATCGTCTTTTTCTCCGCTGTAAATGGAATACTCTCTGGAATCTATCCCGTTAAGGGGGCCTAAAGTGATATGTTGTCCGGCGGTAAAGTCCAGCCCGTTCCTGTTTAGTTTTATGGCATAAGTAGAAGAAGTGAGTTCCCTAATATCCAGTACCTCAATTTCTTTGCTTTTCACTTCCTGCATAATTTCATTTTTGTTTTTGACGCTGCAAAAGTAAGAAAAAGATTAATTTGTTTTCATTCTAAATTAGGGGGTAAAACAGCAATGAAATCGAATAAAGATGAAATCAAATAAAAGCCTTTAAAATTAGCGCTGATTTTCGTAAGTTTGGCCGACTTTAAATCAAAAACCAGATTACCTGTATGAATACTACTATCGGAATAAGACACGAAGACAAATATGCGATGGAGCGCCGGGTGGCTATTCCGCCGGAGCACGCAAAGCGACTGATTGAAGAAAGAAACCTCAACGTGCTGGTACAAAGCTCACCAAAAAGAATTTTTACGGATGTGGAATATCGCCAGGCTGGGGCTAAATTGGTGAATGAATTGAAAGACGCCCCTGTCATTTTTGGTGTAAAAGAGATGCCGGTTGATTTTTTTGAAGAAGATAAAACTTATGTTTTCTTTTCGCACGTGATAAAAGGGCAGGACTACAACATGCCGATGCTGCGAAAAATGATGGAGAAGAAGTGTAACCTGATTGATTATGAGCGCATTGTTGAAGAGTCAGGAAAGCGAATTATCTTTTTCGGTCATTATGCCGGACTGGCAGGAATGATTAATTCACTGTGGTCGTTCGGACAAAGACTTAAAACCATGGGAGTGAAGACCCCGTTTCTGAAAATCGATCAGGCGCATAAGTATAATTCGTTGCATGACGCCAAAGAGGTTATATCTGAGGTAGGTTTTGATATTGCACGTGAGGGGCTCCCAAAAGGTCTCGATCCAATGGTAGTGGGAGTTACCGGATACGGAAATGTGTCGAAGGGGGCTCAGGAAATTCTCAGCCTTCTTCCGGTTAAGGAAGTTTCGCCGAGTGAGCTCCTGAGTTTAAACAACCGTACTGATTTGCCCTCGAATGTGGTATATAAAGTAGTTTTCAGAGAACGTGATATTGTTACTCCAATTAGTGAAGATGATTCATTTGTTTTGCAGGATTATTACGATAACCCGCAGAAATACAGGAATGCATTTGAGCGGTATATCCCACACTTAAGTATTTTAATGAACTGCATGTATTGGGATGACCGTTATCCGAGAATTGTGACCAAGGATTATCTGGAGAAGCTTTATGCCGGCGGTGAGCCGAAACTCAAAGTAATTGGTGATGTTACCTGTGACCCAAATGGTTCTATTGAGTGCACCCACACCGGAACAGAAATTGAAGATCCTGTTTTTGTCTACAATCCTAAAACACGTGAATACGCCATGGGGTTTGAAGGCCACGGCATTCTGGATATGGCTGTTGACATTCTTCCAAGTGAATTGCCGCGCGAATCTTCCGAATCATTTGGGAATGCTCTGGAAAAGTTTGTTTACAGTATTGCAACTGCCAATTACGAATTGCCATTTGAAAATATTGATTTGCCTTTCCCCATCCGTAAAGCAATGATTCTGCACAGAGGAGAGCTTACACCAGAATATGCTTATTTAAAAGATTATGTGAAAAAATAATGTTGCGGGTGCTTAAAGCGGCAATAGTTTCATAAAGCGATAATTATACTAATACAGTAAAAGAGAATCTTTTTAAATAAATATTTTGTGTGATAAATTCTGTAGAGATAAAGATAAATTTGTTTCCTTAGCACAACAAAAACAATAAAATTCAAGAAAGTCGATGCAAACAATTTTAGTATTAGGCGCGGGGATGTCATCAACTTCGTTGATCAAATATTTATTATCAAATTCAGAAAAATACGACTGGAAGGTTGTAGTAGGGGATAAATCAAAAGAGCTGGCAGCAAAAAAATGTAATGGTCACCCTAATGGAGAGGCTGTTTTTTTTGATGTGTATAACTCAGAACATCGTCAGAAAGCCATAAGCAAAGCCGATGTTGTTGTGTCAATGCTTCCGGCACGAATGCATTATCTTGTTGCTGTTGATTGCGTTGAGCAAGGCATCAGCATGATTACGGCATCTTATGTTTCCGATGAAATAAGAGCTTTACACGAAAGGGCTAAGGCCAATGACGTATTGCTTTTAAATGAAATGGGCGTAGATCCGGGTATCGATCATATGTCTGCCATGGAGGTGATCGATCGCGTTCGTGAAAAAGGTGCACAACTGACTGCTTTTGAGTCAGCAACCGGGGGACTCGTGGCTCCTGAGAATGATAACAATCCGTGGAACTATAAATTTACCTGGAATCCCAGGAATGTAGTAGTGGCCGGACAAGGGGTTTCTAAGTTTTTACATAATGGCAGGCTGAAATTTATTCCTTATCACAAACTGTTTAGCCGCACTGAGCATGTGGAAATAAATGGTTATGGAGATTTTGAAATTTATCCGAACCGCGATTCGCTGAAGTATCAAAATATTTATGGCCTTAACGGGATTAAAACGCTATTCAGAGGAACAATCCGGCGTTCAGGATACTCTAATGCCTGGAATGTGTTTGTTCAATTGGGATTAACCGACGATTCTTATCGCGTGGAGAATAGCGACCTGCTGACATACAGACAGTTTATCGACAGCTTTTTGCCATACGTTAATGGCAAGAGTGTTGAGGAAAAACTGACAGATTACGTCGGAATTGATCCGGAGTCAGACTGCATGCATAAACTAAAATGGAGCGGAATTTTTGAACCTGTACAGATAGGACTGAAGAATGCAACTCCTGCTGAGATTCTCCAGCATCTCATTGAACCGAAGTGGAAGCTGGGCGATGAGGAA
Organism: Bacteroidales bacterium; assembly: GCA_041694335.1. Taxonomy (GTDB): domain Bacteria; phylum Bacteroidota; class Bacteroidia; order Bacteroidales; family JAIPAH01; genus JAIPAH01. The sequence goes on along the minus strand of JASMTJ010000232.1, from coordinate 6,006 downwards.
AAGGACATGATAGTGATGCGCCACCTTTTCCAATATGAAGAAGATGATATTAAAAAGGAAATCACATCCACCTTAGTGGTGAAAGGTAATAACAAAGAAAATACAGCTATGAGCGTAACGGTGGGTATACCAGTGGCTATAGCGACCAAGCTTTTCCTTACGGGAGAAATCCAGGAAACCGGAGTTCACATTCCAATCCGTAAAGGTATTTATAAACCATTGCTCGAGGAGTTGCAGGATTTTGGTATTGCTTTTCATGAAGAAGAACAAATTATAGATTAAACTACAAAAACTACAGCTATGAAAAATGTATTGATTCTTGGTGCAGGCTTGGTGGTAAAGCCTATTGTAAGATATCTTCTCGACCACCAGTATAAGGTAACAGTTGCTTCACGCACAAAGTCGAAAGGCGAAAACATGATTGCCGGCCATCAAAATGGTACAGCCTTGGAGTGGACTGTAGAAAAAGAAAACGAACTCGATAAAATGGTTGCTGAACATGATCTGACGGTAAGTTTGTTGCCATACCGCTATCATGTAATGGTTGCCAAAAAATGTATCGAGTACAAAAAACCTATGGTAACCACCTCATATGTGAAGCCTGAAATGAAGGCACTTAATGAAGAAGCCCGTAATGCAGGCATACTGATATTGAATGAGGTAGGGTTGGATCCCGGGATTGACCATATGAGTGCCATGCGGATTATTGACCATATCCATGACAAGAATGGGAAAGTGGAATCGTTTTACTCAGTTACAGGTGCTTTGCCTGCTCCTGAGGCGTTAGACAGCCCCTTTAATTATAAATTCTCCTGGAGTCCGAAAGGAGTGGTTCTTGCCAGCAACAATGGTGCTCGCTTTATGAAACGTGGAAATATTACTGAATTAGAGACTGCCGACCTGTTTAAAAAGCCGTTGGTTTCTGCATTCCCAAAGGTAGGTGAGCTGGAGATTTATCCCAATCGCGACTCAATGCCTTACATCGATTTATATGGTATTCCGGAAGCGCAAACGATGTTCAGGGGAACGTTCAGGCACAAAGGATGGTGTGAGGCGATGGATGCCATAAAAGCGATGAATCTGATTACACAAAAGGAATATGATTTCACAGGCATGACCTATGCCGGTTTTGTGAAGCAAATGATTGGTGCCGATTTAAACGAGGATGCCAAAGATGCCGTTTGTAAATTCTTAGGTGTTGAAGAAGATGCTGTTCCTGTTAAAGCTTTGGAGTTTTTAGGACTGTTCAGTGAGAAGAAGATGAACCGCACGAAAGACACACCTTATGAAATCACATCAGACCTGATGATTGATAAAATGATGCTTCAGAATGATGAACGTGATATGGTTGTGATGGAACACACCTTCCTGGCTTCATATCCTGATAACAAGAAGGAAGTGATAAAATCAAGGATGCTTGATTATGGATCTCCTGCAACAGATACGGCTGTGGCTCGCACAGTAGCTCTTCCGGCAGCCGTTGCCGTTGATTTGATTCTGCAAGGAAAAATAGAAACCACGGGCGTGCACATTCCTGTTATTGGGGAGCTTTATAACCCCATTCTCGACAGATTGCAGGAAATGGACATCGAAATGGAAGAAGTTTTTGGTTTACCTGAATCAGAGAATTTGGAATAAAACCAACCTGAACTATATAATATCAAAACCCATCTTCATGCGATAAGATGGGTTTTGCATTTTTTGGCACTCCATTCCTGAGGAAAGTTAGAAGAGTTCTGTATTTTTGCACTGAAGGGGCACTTGTACACGTTGTCTATTTCATTATGAGCTAGGTCTAATAAGCGCGAATCATTTTAGTAAATGACGTAACGCAGTGTTTATGTGAATGTTAGGCACAGCAAAATTTTATTTAAATTATTGAATATCAAATTAGTAACCTACAAACTTAGAAATGTAGGAACTTAATAAACGAAACTCATCTATGGCAAAAAGTAAATATGGCAAATGGATCGGGGGAGGCCTCGGCTGGGTTCTTGGTGGCCCGATTGGCGGAATTCTCGGATTTGTTTTTGGTTCGATGTATGATGGGATGCAGAGCGGCGAATTCGAATACGGGCGCCAGATTCACGGAAACCCTTACCAGGGTGGAGGAGGTGCAAGACGCCAGGGCCACCCTTACGGTGACACTACCACCCAAACACAGCCCGGCGATTTTGCAGTTAGCCTGTTGGTGTTGGCGGCAGCGGTGATGAAGGCAGACGGAAAGGTGGTGCGCTCAGAACTCGATTACGTGAAAAATTTCCTCGACCATCAGTTTGGGAAAGAAAAGGCTAATCAACTGATCAGTGTTCTTAGAGATATCCTGAAGCAGGATATCAGGGTGATGGATGTCTCTTTGCAGATAAAGCAATACATGGATTATTCTTCACGCCTGCAGCTTATTCATTTCCTTTTCGGGATTTCACAATCAGACAAGCATACTGACCAGACGGAGATCAACATGATTCAGACCATTTCAGGTTATCTTGGCATTAGTCAGAAAGATTTCCAGTCGATTAAGGCGATGTTTGTCAAAGACCAGGAACAGCCGTACAAAATCCTTGAGATTAGTCCGGATGCTTCGGATGAGGAGGTGAAGAAGGCTTACCGCCAGATGGCATTAAAGTATCACCCCGACCGTGTTTCACACCTGGGCGATGATGTGAAAAAGTCGGCAGAGGAAAAATTCAAAAAAGTAGTGGATGCTTACAACAGCATCAAGAAGGAGCGGGGACTGAAGTAGAAGTCATGGACAGCCCGTACCATCTTGAAACCCTGAAAGCCCGCGCTAAGGATAAGCGTAAGGCCAACAAGAAACTACTTGGCAGATTGAAAAACCTGAATCCGCGTGTGCTTGACAGCCTTGTTCATGATCTGCACGAAGAAGTGTTTGACTATATCGATTGCCTGAAGTGCGGAAACTGTTGCAGCACAATCAGCCCCATTGTTATCAATAAGGATATTGATCGGATTTCCAGGAAACTGAAAGTAAAGCCTTCATCTTTTGTGGACAGGTATCTGAATATTGATGAGGATGATGATTATGTATTTCGCAAAACGCCTTGCCCTTTTTTGGGAGAAGATCTTTATTGCGCTGTGTATACTGACCGCCCAAAAGCATGTGCTGATTATCCGCATACCGATCGTGTAAAATTCTACCAGGCACTTGACCTGTCGCTCAAAAATACAGAAACCTGTCCGGCAGTCTTCGAAATCTTTGAAAAGCTTAAGACCAGGGGGTACTAGTCATGGAACCTCCACGAAAGTGCAAACTCCAGTCCGCTGTCTTTTAACGGATATCCCGGTGTGTCGTAATACTTATAGGGCGTTAAGCCTTGATTAAAGTGGCGGTATTTCAGAACGAGCTTAGTGCGTTTGATTTTGATGCTGGCGTAAACATCCCCGTAAAAGAAATTCCCGATTTTCTTGCGGTTTTGTTGGTAAAAGCTGCGCAGCGCCGGCATGTAGTGGTCGGCATAATACAAATCCTTATACATCACGTCAATTCCCACCTGGTAATAGAGTGCATTCTGAAAAAGGGTGTTGTGATATGATATGGCGGTCTTCCCGTTGGCAAAAGGAACGCGCATAAACTGATCGGTAGAGGGTTTCTGGAAATAAACGTAGGTGTCCCAGTTCAGGTTGCCAAACTCAAAGGAGGGTTTAAGATACGCCTGCAGCAAACTAAAGCTCCGGCCAGCTTGTTCCGGCAAAGCCTCATCGTCCAGAAAAGTGTAGTTAGTCAGCAGATAATACCTGCCGCCCACCACAATGTCATTCCAACGGATTTCCCCGCCAATCCTTACAATATTTTCTTTCTTCAGATTGTTATCCCATCTAAAGTGGTTCGAGTGGTAATGCCGGTAGAAATAGTCCGGATCGCGCGAAATCTGATCGATGTTGCCCTTAAAGAAAAGGTTTTTTCCAAAACTGTTTTCAATCATCCCGCTAAGGCGGAAGTCGTTTTCATTGATATCGCCCTGCACATATTCTGCCTCTCCACCAATCTTTAAATCGCCATATAGGTTTTTCGACATCCGTCCGTGAAGGATAAACTGGTTGTATTTGAAATTCTTTACCGAATCCTGGAAGTTAATCAGCTGATGGGTGATACCAAAATCAAATCCCAGTGATTTGGGCGTGCGGTATAGCCTTGAGTTTTTCCATGAGAATGTGTTGCGTATAACATGATAGTAGGCCGTATCGTGAGTGCTTAGTGTATCTTTATAACTGTTGGCATAATAATTCAATGCTGTACTGTCAGCCCGAAACGACTCTTTGTAATTAAATCCCTGGCGGTAATACTCCACTTCATGTGCCAGTCGTCCGAAATTAAACGGACTCTTTTGTTTGGATGCCACATCCGATAAGGTTTTGCTCGGGCTCAGCTCGAAAGAGTGCTGCAAATAGAGCGTAGCGTCTTTGGTGAGGTTGTTGGCATCAGGAAGGTTAATGTCGTAGACCAACCGGTCGGCTTCCGTGTTGTTTTCGAAATTCTCCTCATCAGCAATACCGCCGTTTTCCTTAATGTCGTATTTGTTGTGTGCATAGAAACCGGCCATAGTATAGCGCTTGTTCGGCGAAATGTAGTGCCCTGTAAACCCTACGCGCCGATCCTGTGATTTTTGATTCAGAAAGGCGCCCACCGAATTAATAATCCGAACATCCATTCCAAGCGTAACCGTTTCGTAAACACTCTGGCTGTGCGTAAAATTCAGGATTTGCTCCTTGTCGGGAGCCATTTTGTAATAGATATTTGAGTAAGGAGAAAGTGTGTTATAAAATTTCAATGTTTTTTTATTGATGGAATACACATTAAAAGCATCCAGCCCGTAGTCAAATCCCGGGTTGTATTTCGGATCAAAAAAGATGGGTTGTGCTGCCAGTCCGGTGTTTCCCAACGACTGGAACATCTTTTCCTGGTCATAAATCGGGTTGGTGTAATGGAAGTGGTGCAGGGTAGTGTCGATTTCCTGCAAGCGGGTGGGGGAATACCATTCGTTGCGAAGCGTAAAGTAGCGGATGGTGGCCGAATCGTAGCTGGCGCTGTCCTGAATCGTAAAATAATACGTGATATCCGTTCTGAGCGTTTTGACATCTGACTGAGCGCTTGTGTCTGCGGCAGCCTGCAATGTATCTGCTTTAGTAAGCGATGTGATGGTGGTGTCAGGCGTAGCCGGCTTGCCCGTTGTGTCCGGCACAGCATTCAGCGAGTCTGATTTGGTCAGTGGTTGATTGGTTGAGTCTGGAATGCCCGGATTAGCAGTGGAATCTGCAATGATATTCTTTATGGAGTGCGTAGTGCTGTCGGCAATGCCAACCGACAAGCTGTCTGACGACTGTGCAGAAACAGAAGCCATCGACATCATTACAAAAAGAAAAATAATAATCCGGTTCATGAATTGAAATTTGAGCAAAATTAAGGAAAAACAAACAGCGTGCCCAAACTAAGCGTAATTCAGAGTTTTTTATTCTCTTTAGCAGGATGAAGAAATTGGAGACGCACTGGATGACCTAAGAAGATAAGGCTTGAAAAGAGAGTTTTTATATTCTGGCTTAAATAGAGTAGAAATAATGGTACATTATACGGATATGATATAGAATTAAATTAGAATACTCCACCTCAACCGGTTATTAAAATTGGTTGGGGTGGAGTCAAGGTATAGTGTATTTATATGTTTAGAATCAGAAGCGGAACCCTGCACTCACTCCAGGATACATACTAACATCGGTGCTTCCAGAGGTCTTTTCCCAGGTTGTCCATGGAGCAATTGAGCTTTCCACAGGATGGCCTTCTTTATCCCTGTTGTCGGCCACCACCACATTCCACGATGCCCCGGCAAACATCGACACTTTTTCAGTAGCCTTCCAAGAGGTAGACACCTGCAGCTTGTTGAGCAGGTTCAGGCGGTCGGTAAACCATTCATCCTCATTGATGTGGTAGGATATTCCTTCTATAGCCATCTTTGAGCGCGGAGAGAAAGAGATTATTGTTCCAACTCCGAA
>JASMTJ010000231.1:0-1400 GCA_041694335.1 Bacteroidales bacterium | reverse complement strand
TAATGGGTCCAAGCCTGCCCACCGTTGACAATGCCTGAACTCACAGCATCCAAGACCTCGAAGGCCTTAACAATCGCGCCGTCAGCAAAAACTTCGACTTCAAGTTCCCCATCAGACAGCGTTTCAATGCGCTCACCCAGTCTTTCCATGGTTTCAAAGTACATACTCGAACTGGGCACAGCAGTTTGAATTTTGAGTTTGTACTTGGCCGCCCACGCTTGAGGGACCGACAAGGCCAAAGTGAGAACCATTGCGACGATAATACTTCGTGACATAACCTGAACTCCTCCCAATAATAGGTTGATGAAGTATCCAAAACAGCCTTATGTGAAAACTTTTCCAGGAAGGTCTTTTGGTTAGGGCAGGCCCTCGGCGTCGCCCCTCCATGCTCGAATTGAAAGGGAAGACCAATACGTACTGGATTTTGAAGCCGCATTACGGCTGGAAAAGTTTCTTAACTCGAGCAAGGATAGTGCCATTCTCAAGCAGTGTTTTGTCATTTTCTCGGCAACCCCCTGTCACTCAGACGTGAATCTCGTCACAAGTCCATCCGGGCTCTCCAGATAATCTCTCTTCCTCCTCTTCCTCGCATTTTTCAAGTTTTTTTATTTTTTATAAAAGGCGCGTTATTCTAGTCCCTTGCCTGTGGAATGCGTTGGAGCCTCGGTTGTTTTTTGAGGCATTTTTGCAACATTTGCGCTTATATTTTTTCAAGTGTCTGTAAATATTAACTTCAATTTTTTGTGAAGTTATTGCAATAATGCAACGACGTCTTGAGCTCGTGCCGTTTTCTTTGTGCTTTTATGAACGCAGTGGTGTTTGTAAGCGGCATGTACGGCCACATGTTTTCGTCAAATCGGTGCTCGTTTGCCTGCGAAAATAATCATGTTGTATTTTTGCATGGGTTCGCTGTCGCGAGGGAAAGGCGGTTTTTGCCTTCCGTGTATTTTAAGCTTGTTACGTTTAAGGTTTCGTGAGCCATTGATTCCGATGGTGTTGCGCGGCGCAGTGAAGCGAGGCAGTCGATGGCGACAATGAAGCTTTGCTCAGCAGTGCACAGGTTTTCCAGAATTATTCAGTTCCGAAGCTTTTTGAGCGGGGCAATCGCTTTTTGCACGATAGTTGCAAATGGCGTTTACGCCCCCTTTTTTGAGCAGAGAAGATCGCAGGCATCGGATTATGTGATATCCAATATATACGCTCAGACAAGCTGATTTGTATTCACGCATATCTCGGCAGGAGGACATGCATGGCCAAGCGAATTGTCACTGAAACCGATATCTACAAAGCCTCTGAAAGGGGCGAAGCAATTAGTGCCCCACCGGAGAAATGTCTGGTTACCCCGCAGGCGCGTGACAGAGCCTATGAACTTGGTGTTCGCCTTGTCGAAGATGAGGCAG
>JASMTJ010000230.1:0-2933 GCA_041694335.1 Bacteroidales bacterium | reverse complement strand
ATGATGACGACTATCTGATGTCGCGTATCAATTACCTGGTAGCCAACCGTCATATCCGCCAAATGGGTTCAGGCGATATGAGTATCGAAATAATGTTCCAGGATCAGCGCTTCGAAATAAACTCAGATAAAAAACAAATCCTCGATCTGCTGCTCTCGGTTTATGAAGCTGCTGTTAACAGGAATGAGCAACTCATCGACGCGCAGCGCAGACTGGAAGAACTGAACAACAACCTGCGTGATGTGAACCAGGAGTTGGACTCTTTCACACGCACGGTGTCGCACGACCTGCGATCGCCGATTAACGGGATCCTGAGTTTTGCCAGTCTTCTTGAAGAAATGTTCGAAGAAGATGAGTTGGATACTGAGGAAGCGAAAGAATTTGTAGCGAATATTATCATCTCCGGTAAAAAAATGACCCAGCTGATCGACGACCTCCTCTCCTACTCGCGATCGGCCAGCACCGAGATCAACCTGGAAGAGGTGGATTTAAGCAGCCTGGCCAGTGAAATCATAGAAGACCTTACAGAAGTAAACTACACGGCAGACTACGACATTAAAATTGAACCCGGAATCAAACTCCATGCCGACAAGCGGCTTATCTCAATAGCTCTCGAAAACCTGTTGAATAACGCGCTTAAATACAGCCAGAAAACAGAGACACCGGTAGTGGAGATAGGCACCCGGGAAGAGAACGGAGAGCAAGTGGTCTTTGTCAGGGATAACGGTGCAGGTTTCGACATGGAAAACGCCGAATCGTTGTTCAGACCCTTTATCAGGCTCCACACCGAAAAAGAGTTCCAGGGAACCGGTGTCGGTCTCAGCACGGTCAAACGCATCATCGAACGCCACGGCGGCGCTATCTGGGTAGAGTCCGCCCCCGGGGAAGGCGCAGCGTTTTATTTTACGCTGTAGCTTTAATAGCAAGTTATGTCATGGGATTATAACTACAAACCTACTCTTTAAAAAAAGACATATTGTTTTTCACTTCGAAAAGAGGCTGTCCATTTTACATTTTGGACAGCCTCTTTGGTTTAACTGGCTTCTTGCCGGTATTGATTAAAACCGTTCTAAATCAGGTCTTCAACCTTTGTTATGTGTTTATATTCAACATCTTCAAATTGGTCAAAATGTGCCGTTCCACATTTAATCTTTAATCTTTCTTCGTCTCTTAGTTTTGATAAGTCCTTGGTAGACTTTGTTTCAGCTACAAAGTAGATTTTCTTTTCGTTCTTAAAAACCAAAGCCCAATCGGGATTATATTTTCCTATTGGTGTATCAATATGAAACCAGTAAGGTAATTTGAAATAAAACTCAATATCTTCTCGCGTTTCACATTCTTTGGCAAAATCAGTTTCTACCTCTGAATCCAACGGCATGTACTTGTCGTAAATTGTTTTGTTTTTTTTACTTACTTCAAACGTAAGGCTGTCAAGATAAGTTTCAATCTCGTTTTCTTCAAAGAGTAACATTTCAAAGTCTTTGCTGCCGATCTTTTCGTACTTGATGCCATCAATCATTAATTCATAAAGTACAGTTTTTATCGAAGATACGGCTTTGTCAAGGAACAACTGAGGATTAACCAAAATATCATTAATGCGGCCGGATTGTTTGAGAATTTCCAGAACCGTACTTCGTGTCAGTTCTGTTTTACTCTGTATGTAACCAAGTACATCGGGAATTTCGTAATCATTCAGGGGTTCTACTACTTTCGATCCTTTAACTTCATAATCCACTCCCGGTTCTTTGATATTAATACCCACCTTGACGGATTTAATTCTCGGCTTTTTGATTTTCTCAATTTCTTTTACCGCTTTGGAAGCTGCCTTTATCAACTCGTTTGTATCATAAGCCACCCGGTAATGGGTGCGTGATTTTATACGCTCCCATATTTCAAGAAACTTCGGATCAGCCTGAAAACCTTTCCGGTATTCAACTTTTACACGTTTGCGTTTGTCCTTTATCCGTCCTTTAAATGCTACACCACAATCTTCTTCAATTTCTTCTTGTAGCTTTTTGGCAAAATCTTCATAACTGTCGTTAGCTATAACTGTTAGACGGTTAATATTCCTATCGTGAATTCTGTTGCCGGTTTCATCCACTGCCAGACGGAGCCCTCTACCAATCTCCTGGCGTTTTTTCAGGTCGGATTTGGTTTCATTCAAAGTGCATATCTGAAACACATTGGGGCTGTCCCATCCTTCACGCAAGGCTGAGTGACTGAAAATAAAGCGCAAGGGTTCTTTAGGATCAAGCAAACGTTCCTTGTCTTTCATGATAAGCTGATAAGCATCTATTGCAGCAGATGAGTTTTGAGATCTCTCACTCTCTTTGATATCCTTGAATTGTCCTTTTTTATCCTGTGCAAAATATCCGTTGTGAACTTTCTCTACATCGAAAGGAATCAAGTCCTTAAAAGCCGGTTTTTGCGATATTTCTTTGAATGCCTCTTCAAACCACTGAGTAAATCGACCGGGTGATGGATTGCCCATACTGTCATAAGCACGGTAATTGGCCACTTTATCAATAAAAAATAATGAAAGTGTTTTAATACCTTTTCCTTTTAGCTTGTGTTCCTTTTTGAAGTGCTCCTCAATGGTTTTTTGAATTTGAAACTTCATGATTTGATCCGTTAACCCGCCTTGTGTGTCGCCCACATATAGCATAGTTCCGTTGGTAAATGAAATGCATTGATTCGCCACATCAATTTCATCAATTATAAACCCATTTTTGTAAATTTCACGATTATTGGATAGCGAATAAAGGTCATCACCCACTTTAGCGGTTACCGGTTTTTTAACTACACCGCGTTTTTCGTTAATATCTATCCGTAATTTTGCCGAAGTACGAGTTTTTGTAGCCTTAAGCGATTCCAGACTAACAAAAGCATCATTGTAATTATCTTCAGCAAACACAGAATCCACTTCAATTTGC
>JASMTJ010000229.1:0-2620 GCA_041694335.1 Bacteroidales bacterium | reverse complement strand
ATTGGCGGGCCATCATCTTCTCTAGTGATGAGATATTTCTCTATATCAAGCTCACGCGGCATCCACGAAGACTTTACCGATCGCAGTACACCTGACTTCTCATCTACCTCGTAAAGCATCGACTACCCTCTGATTGGATACATATAACGTTCGGTTCAGCGGTGAGCGCAGCGAATCCGCTGCAACCGCTTGTTAAACATCGAACTGGCTCTGTGGGTTACTATAAGGCTGCACATCACTAGCGTGAACTTCCCTTATCTCATCACCCAATAGTAGAAAATTACTGATATTTGGAACAGGTACAATTGATAGCTGATCTTTTGACGAATTTTCAACTAGCGCCCTTAATTCCATGAGCAGACGACCGAGAGCATTAACTCCAACAAGAGTTTGTTGGTCAACCGGTTTAGCGCCCCAAAAATCATCTTTATTTGAACTCTCTACAATCGGATTGTCTCCCGATTCTTTCAAAAGGGCGGAAAATTTTTCATAATTTTGAGCAAGTTTTACCCTCAGACTCCATTTCATAATGATTATACGGGTTTTCTGCCAGTCTTCCCTTGTATCAGCCCTATTTGGTTTCCCAACCATTTTTGCTGTCATAGGGCTACTTTGATGAATAATCTTCTTCTGAATTTCTGGATTATTCGGATAGCGGCAGGCTTGGTACAGTGCTTCTGAACTACGTATGTAAACGCCATTAACACACAGTGGGTATCCGGGAGCCATATTTGAAAACCCACCCCACCTTTCGGATGTCTTTTTGAATATGACAGACTTATCTCGAGAGTAGGTGCGAAAGTTACCCTTCAATAAATTAGGATCCATACGTTTTCCTTTGTAACAATGGATACCATTTACTAAACGGATGCGATGAGCTAGCAGTGGGATCACCCCACCAGAAAGCTAATGGGTTGTTATTTGGGCAATTTCTAAAACTAAAAACAGTAGAACCAAATCCGAACCCTCGGAATGTTGAATATCCTAATGGCTTTACAACTCCACTATTTTGAGAAGAAAAGCCCATAATTTTTAGCCCATATTTAAACATAATCCGCTCATAATCCTCTCTACGAGAATTAGAAAAGATTTTATTTTTCACTCCATTTTCTTGTCTATATTTTGGGTCGAAATTTTCATTTCTAAACCAATTATCATAGTCATCAAGATTGGCTATTGAATCTGTGGGCCAGAAAACCTCAGAATAGTCTTTTCTATACAATCTGTTCTCAAGACGAAACTCTGTATAAGATACAAACACGAATTTGATATTTTTTCCTGATTCCTCAGCAATCTTTTTTAGCCTTTTCTCAGTACTCCACTGCCCATATATAAACCAGCCTATTGTAATTACGCATACGTGGCATTCATTTGGGGCTGTGTTAACAATCCAGTCTTGCATATCTGAGTGCAGCCGATTTCCCGAAAAAATAAAATCGTCTAAATATATAAATTCATCAGATTCTTTTCCTATAATCTCACTCACACTATATCGCTCGCTGATAGCCTGTACTAAGATATCGTTTAGCTCATCTTGGCTATTCCCATTCTTTTGTATATCAAGTAGAGAAACAGACCTCCAATAATTATCCTTTTCGCCATTATAGACAGAGTCAGAGTCAATCAAAGTATTAACAAATTGTGTGAAATTGTCGGCTGTGATGTAGTTCCTTTTGAGGATTTTTAGCGTTTCCAATAGGACAGTTTCTTGCTCATCTTCATCAAATTGAGCAATCCACCTTTCCACATGCGAAGAATCGTAGGTGCCAAACTCTCCACCTCTGTAGCCCTCTATAATCTCAGCTATTTTTCTACACTCTTCAATATGTGGCATTTTCACTTCCAGATTGCTCAGATCAATTTATTTTTAACGCCGCCAACACGCGCAGTTTTGTAGTGGAGGCGAAGCGGCAACGGAAAAACTGTCGCTGTGCTTGGCCTTGTTAGGCCATTTCATGTCAGCCACCGAATACCGCAAAACTCAGCCAGCCATAAATGCCGTAACCGATCAAAAATACCCCACCTTCTGAACGGCTCAGTCGGCGCCCCGTGTACAAGAACAACAGCAAGAGCAATGATGTCCCGAGCATGACCCATTGATCAAACTGGAGGACTCTCGGATGAACAGGAAGTGGTTGAAGAAGAGCAGACACTCCAAGAATTCCCAGCAAATTGAAGATATTGCTGCCAAGTATGTTGCCAACAGCCACATCGGCATGCCTCCGAATAGCTGCAATCACCGATATGGATAGTTCGGGGAGAGATGTGCCAACGGCTACCAGCGTCAAGCCAATAACAGCCTCTGGCACACCAAAATGCGCTGCAATGCCAATGGCCCCAATTAGAAGCACCTGTGATCCAGCAATTAATAGCAGCAGGCCAAAAACCACGGCGATGACCGTCCACAACACCGACTTTGGAACGGTGGAAAGCTCTTCTGCCTCAGCTTTGTGTAACTCCCCAGAAGGTGCGGCATGCAATCGCTCGCTCCAATAAGCCCACACCAGGTAAGCAACCAGAGCAACAAGGAATATAGCGGCGTCTGGACGCCCTAGTGCATTCACTCCTACAAGAACGAGAAACAGTACGCTTGCCGCTACTACCGTTACAGCGTCCCGTC
>JASMTJ010000228.1:0-2437 GCA_041694335.1 Bacteroidales bacterium | reverse complement strand
CAGGAAGAACTTAGGTTATATGCTTATCAAACTTGAAGCGAAGGGTTAACAAAACTTCCCATTGAGCACTTCAATATCACTCACTATATCTACCTACATCTGTATGTCATCTCCTTCGCCGGCCAAGTGTCAACTCAAATTCGATTTTGATCCATTTCCTTCAATAATTCCATCATCCATGCGGGATATTCAGGATCCAGTTTACTTACTTCATTCAGTTTATCCAATTCATCGGCGGATAATTCCACATTTACAGATTTAAGGTTATCAGCAAGTTGATCAGGCTTTTTAGCCCCCACGATTATAGATGTGACCACCGGCTGATGCAAAAGCCAGGCAAGTGCAATTTGGGCAACAGTAGCCTTTTTGGAATCTGCAATCTGTTGCATCACATCAATTATATCAAAAGTCTTCTCCTTATTGACCGGGGGAAAATCGAAATTTACGCGGCGACCTTCTTTGGTTTCGGCGTTTCGACTGTATTTACCACTTAACAAACCTCCGGCCAGGGGGCTCCAAACCATCAGTCCCATTTTCTGGTCCAGCAGCATGGGAACAATTTCGCGTTCCAAATCACGCCCTGCAAGGGTGTAATAGGCCTGAAGAGAAACAAATTTGCTCAGGTGATTTAGACTGGAAATCCCCAGTGATTTCATAATCTGCCAGGCCGCAAGATTGCTGCATCCAATGTATCTCACTTTTCCACTTTGCACCAGCGAATCAAGCGCTTCGAGTGTTTCTTCCATTGGTGTAAGGGGATCAAAGCCATGAATCTGATAAAGATCAATATAATCCGTGTTAAGCCGCTCAAGACTTTCGTGGGCCTGTTGTAAAATATGTTTCCGGCTGAGACCTGCATCGTTGGGCCCTTCACCCATAGCTCCTCTGACTTTGGTTGCAAGAACCAGGTCATCCCGCTTAAGGCCCAGATCACGGATAGCTTGTCCGGTTATCTGCTCACTCTGCCCTTTACTGTAAATATTGGCCGTATCAATGAAATTAATGCCATTTTCAACAGCCATTTTTACCAATTCATTGGCCTGCTCCTGGGGCAATGCGCCAACGGCTGTCCACGTGCCACTACCACCAAAGGTCATGGTTCCAAGGCAAAGTTCCGAAACTTTTAATCCGGTGTTTCCTAACAATTTGTACTTCATTTTTTTAAATTTTAGTGTTCAACGTTTCTTTTAATTCGACAAAAAAATAATTTTATATAGTTAAACGAATAACCTTTGTCAATACCCTTTAAAAGGATTGATAAAAAAGACCAGGCCGGCTTTCTACCTGATGAAAAGATGTAAAAAAGCCACGTGCTTTTATCGCGTTATAACCAATACAGAAACTTATTGTTCATTTTTTCAGTAAACTCTATTTACTCATGTAAAAACTTAGGTAATATGCGTTTTCCAGCAGGACCTATTTCAACTGACCAATTTTATTGTATTCATTTTCGGTAACCGACCCCAGCCAAACTGCGCCTCCCTCATCCTGGTTCAGGCTGACGGCAATATGTGCAAAATCGCTCTCGGGTGCTGCACCATGCCAATGCGCTACATTTCGCGGGATTTCTACCACATCGCCGGCGCTTAATGGCTGTGCAGGATGCCCTTTGGCCTGATAATAACCTTTGCCTTTGGTTATAAAAAGGAGTTGACCTCCGGGATGTACGTGCCAGTTTGTTCTTGCTCCTGGTGCAAAGCTTACATTTCCATAACCGGCATGCAAAGCGCTATCTTTGGCCCCCATCATTTGTAGCCATACCGTTCCGGTGAAGTTGTCACTGTCTGTTTTTTCCCCTTTTGGGAAAACCGATTCACTTTGTCCGTTTTTTTCTTCCGGGTTACAACCGGCCATTAATATGATCAGAAAAAATACGCTGTATTGCAAAATATTTTTCATATTAGTTATTTTCGTTCGTCATAGATATTTGTGATTAATTGTCCTTGAGTACTTCATTTAAAACGGCCTGTGCATCGCCGGCTAATTTTTCACCTGCCGTTGTTTTTATGACTTTTACAAATTCATTCAGTTGTCCGGGAGTTATGCCAAGGTTCAGACAAATGGTCAAATGCGAACGCAACATCGGTTCAACGCCTCCTATGCTGCTGAGTACCGATATGGTGACCAATTCCCGTTCGGCAAAAGTCAGTACATCCCGTTCAAAAATATCTGCGAACAGGTGTTCTTTCAAAAAAACTTCAATTATCGGTGCAAAAGCTGCATAACCTTTTTTCGGCCCGGTCAGTGGCCTCCCTATAAGTTTTTCCAGATTCTCCTTGCCTCGTTCGTATTTGCTTCGCTCATCATTTATTGGTGAGGCCTCATCTCCTTGTTCGTCGGTAATTCCCTTTGCTTTTCGCTCCTCAAGCGCTTCCATGAATGTTTGCAATCCCCTGATGCTTCGGGGGAATCCGCAATAGGCATAAAGATGCACCAT
>JASMTJ010000227.1:0-1118 GCA_041694335.1 Bacteroidales bacterium | reverse complement strand
CTTAAGTAAAAGATATTTCTAAAAATAATTGATTTAATCTTTTGTCACTTAAAAATCATTTTTTACTTTTACAATAGCTCTGATGAATCAGTATTAGGCAACAGGTTGACAACAGCAGCCTGTATGTTTTCTATTGAAATAAAGGATTTAAAAAATCTAGTCGTTAAGATTACGAACAGCCGTATCTTCAGGAAAGATGCTGATTATACGCTTGCTGTCTTGCCGGGATTGCTTTATGCTATGGCATATGCGGTTTTTTCTTTCGAAAAGGACCCCATGCCTTTGGATAATGACATCCTGCATGCCCCTGCTATCATGGATGGACTTCACCTCATACAACTGCTGGTCTTTTTCTTTATCAGCTACACGCTGATCAGCAACCACCATTATTATCAATCAGAGAGCAGCTCCGATACCCTGAAACAAAAGTACGGTGTCAATATCACCAGCTTTAATATGCACCGGCGCAAATCGACTCTGCTGCTCGAATCCACTCCTTTTTACTGGAAAGTATGCACATTGCTCCTGGCCTTCTACTACCTGGCTTTTGTAGTGCGGCACCTTTTTTCCTGGCTCGACCTTCCTCCACTCCTCAACAATACGCAGCACCATATTCTTCAATCGGCACTCCTTCTTTTTGCACTTCACAGCTTCCACTCCGTCCACCTTATCATTAATGCCGGAAGGCTGCGCAACCACCAAATACAATGGCCTGCTTCGCGCCGTAAAGTCACTTTTATGGTCGTGCTGATGATGATTACACACAGTATCATCATCCTCTACACGGCTGAGCACCCCAACGAGCTGCTGCGCCTGTCGAGCTATGCCGCTCTGCTGGTGGGTGGAGGCATGTTCCTGCTGTACTTCAGCGGGCGCCTCGACAATCATTATATCAACCCCCACTGGATCTTCAGAACGGCCCTCTACTTTATGCCCTCTGTGCTCGTGGTATCGGGCGTGCTGCGTGCACACCCCTTCACCATCGCTTCGACGGTTTCGGTGAGCTATTTTTTCTCTTTGCTGATGCTTATCCTGAAAACGATACTGGCGCTGTACATTATCTGGCTCTATAAATCGGAAAAACTCATCGGGTATATGGTCAGGCTGCACATCCATCG
>JASMTJ010000226.1:0-16929 GCA_041694335.1 Bacteroidales bacterium | reverse complement strand
TTTAACACCGACTTATCGCCTTTGTTAACCTGCATTCCTTTAAAAACGACGGATCCGTCGCCTTCAACTTTTTTTCTTTCTTTTTGACAAGAGGTTACTGCTATCAGTACCATAAACATAATTGTCCAACTTATTAATCTCATAACTTTCTGGTTTTTTTAGTTTTTGATGTAAAAGTAGGGGCGCTCGACAGCCAGAAACAATAAGGATAAATACCCAAAAAGCTCAAACAGTGCGGAGATATTCTCTGAAAATCAGGTTGAAAACAAGGAAAACTGTTCGCGCTTGCGGAAAACACCCACAATTTGGGTCTGAATACAGGAACATTCTCGGAATTTACTTACTAAAAGGGAGCATCATATCATTTTGAGGCGGGGCACCCCGCTCTGTCAAAACAGTACATAAGCCAGGCGGCTCATATCAGACAGGCAGGTGTTTATGTATGGTATCGAAAAGCCGTGCACCAATAACCGGTTTTGATATGTAATCATGGCATCCGGCGTTGATGGCTTTATTCCGGTCACCGGCAAGAGCATAAGCCGTTTGAGCAATTATAACGGCCTCCTTATTCATTTCCCTGATTTTCCGGGCTGCGGTATACCCATCCATCAAAGGCATTTTTAAATCGAGAAGTACAACATCAATATCGCTTCTTTTCTTAAATACATCAATAGCTTGCTGCCCGTTTTCAGCAAAAATAAGTTCCGTGGTTTTGGGCTCCAGCAGCTCATGCAGATACATAGATGAAGACTCCTCATCCTCCACAATCAATATAACCAGGTCCTTTAAAAAGTCTGTGTTTTCGGCAGGCCGGGACTGCGGTTTGATATCTTTACTGTCACCTTCTTTATATGGCACTGTAAAGCTAAATATTGATCCTTCGCCCGGTTTTGACTCAAGCCATATTTTTCCTCCCAGCATTTCCACATAAGATTTCGTAATGGCAAGTCCCAGTCCGGAACCCTCATAGGGCTTGGTAATATTCGTATCGGCCTGCACAAATCGTTCGAAAACCGCACGATGCCGATCTTCAGGGATACCGATGCCCGTATCGGCAACAACAAACTCCAAAAAGCCATCCTTGAGGTTGCAGCCAAAACTAACCGTTCCTTCGTGAGTGTATTTTATGGCATTATTTACCAAATTCACCAGCGTACGATAGAGTTTATCCCTGTCCGTAGAAACCACAGCGTTTTCGATTGGCAATCTACTCAACAGCTTTAACGTCAATCCCTTTTTCTCAGCCGCAGGTTTAAAAAACTCATACACTTCATACAGCTCCGTATTAATATTTACCTCGCTGTTCGATACTGTCACCTGTCCGGCCTCGATTTTAGATATGTCAACCAAATCGTTTATGGTGTTGAGCATGCGTTCGCCGCTTATGTTAATCTTTTCCACATAAAGATTTTGCTCTTCGTCAGTAATATCAGCATCATTCAGCAGGTTTGCGAATCCGAGAATTCCATTCATCGGGGTTCTTATTTCATGACTCATGTTGGCCAGGAAAACCGACTTCAGGCGGTCTGATTCTTCAGCACGCTCCTTTGCAATAACCAGCTCCTGTTCAGCTATTTTCCGTTCATGAATATCTGTCATAAAGCACAGCACAGCATCTGCGCCATCCCACGTCATTCTGGTGGCGTTTAAATGAACCCAGCGGATATTCCCTGCCTTGTCAATAATCCTGAAATCATATGGGGGTATCTCCAGGCCACTCAATCTTTTCATATTCCTGGATATCACCGTTTCACGATCCTCTTCAAAAATGATTTCATGAAAAGGAATTCGCTTTAATGCGGATGAATCATATCCGGAAATTTTATAAACCGTAGGGTTGGCATAAACCACATGAGCGCCCTGAACCACAAAAATCCCCTCCAGCGAATTATTAATTACCGAGCGGTATTTCTCTTCACTTCTTTTAAGTTCTTCCTGTGCCTTTCTCAAATCTGATATATCAATATCCACGCAAAACATTTCCTTTTCTCCATGAGCATTTTCAATCATGATATGGCTGGAGTAAACCGGAACCTGCTTATTACCTTTCCCTTTAAGCTCAAGGTATTCTGAGGGTATTTGTATTCCTTTCTCATGCCAGTCGGTAATGACTTTTATCACCTCATCCTGCATTTCATCAGGAATTATCAAATCCTCAATGCGTTTACCCATTGCTTCCTGTTTAGTAAACCCATACACCCTCTCGCTGGCTTTATTCCAGAAAACCACCCGGCGGTCTTTGTCATATCCTTGCACAGGGATGCTGTCAGCCCCCTCAAACACCTTATGTAAGCGGCGTTCAGATTCATTCAGGGCCTGCTTCGATTTCACCCGTTCATCAATATCCCGAACAACAGCTAGTATCCTCTTCTCTCCATTCAGAGCCACCACTTTCAAACTCACTTCAACCCAAAAGGTGTTCCCGTTCGCCTTTTTTGCCAGCCACTCAAAAGTTTGGGGACCTCTTTCTTTTGCATTCTTCAAATTTATCAGAGCATGAGCATCATCAAACGGAGGGTTTCCTTCACTAAACTTCTGGATTATCTGGCCTACCACTTCCGCTTTTTCATTCATCCCGTAAATTCGAAGCGCCGCCTGGTTACAATCCAGTACTTTGCCAGTATCTATATCATGTATAAAAATAGCTTCCTCAGTGGCATTAAAAATCTCCTTAAAAGCATCCAGCGATTTCTTCAGTTCTTTCTCGGCAACAATACGTTTGGTAATATCATTAAAAGTAGCAAATACGCCTATTAGCTTTTCGCCCGATTCATCAAAGTCCGGAATGGCATCAATGCTCAACCATATATATTCGTTTCTTTTGGGCTGAAAAATACCCATAATCACATCTCTTACCATCTTACCGGTATTCAGCGAAATTAATACCGGATGCTCTTCCCCGGGAAACGGACTGCCATCGGCTTTAATCGGCTGCCATTTCAGCAATTGAGCGTCAAGCTTCTTAAGGTCTTTGAGGGGATAACCTAATATTTCTTCAGCCACTGGGTTGGCAGCAACGATGCCTCCTGAAATATCATGGTAAACATAGCCCAGCTCCATCTGGCTAAAAAGATAACTGTAGGTTTTTTCTGTTAAATCCATAAGGATATTATTTTTAAAAAGAAGTATCGCACACCACCCTGAATTCCAACACCAGAACGGGTAAAAATAGATAAAACAACATTTGATGGCAAGAGAATATCATTTTTTAACTATTTTGCATCAGATTAAAACAGCAGTATAGGTTATGAAAAACAAAATATTTTTGATGATGTTAATGGGGGCAATACTCATGACAACATCATGTCAGCAAAAAGAAAAGCAGATGCAAGCACCCGATGCAGAAAAGAAACCCAAAGAGTTAACGATTCACGGGGATACACGTACAGACAATTATTACTGGCTAAATGAGCGTGAAAACCCGGAAGTTATTGATTACCTGGAAGCTGAAAACGCCTACACCCAGGCGAAGCTAGAAGATACGGAGAAGCTCCGGGAGAAGCTTTTCAATGAAATCACGGCCCGCATTAAGCCCAACGATGAGTCGGTGCCTTACTTTTTGAATGGTTATTGGTATAAACGCCGTTTTAACGAAGGCGATGAGCACCCGGTCTTTATCAGGAAAAAAGAAAAAAACAGAGATGAAGAGGAGGTTTTGCTCGACGGAAACAAAATGGCCGAAGGACTGGCGTATTTCAATATCGGTAGTTTTGCGGTGAGCGAGGATAATAACTTCCTTGCCTACAGCACCGACACGGTAAGCCGCAGAAAGTACACCATCTACATCAAAGACCTGCGCACCGGTGAAATTCTTGAAGACCGCATTCCAAACACCACCGGCACGGTGGTTTGGGGCGGCGATAACAAGACACTTTTTTATACGGTGAAAGATGAAACACTCCGGCCTTACCGCATTTACAAGCATGTTACCGGACAACCATCTGAAAACGACGAGCTGATTTTCGAAGAGTCCGACGCCACTTTCACCTGCGATGT
Source organism: Bacteroidales bacterium (assembly GCA_041694335.1). Taxonomy (GTDB): domain Bacteria; phylum Bacteroidota; class Bacteroidia; order Bacteroidales; family JAIPAH01; genus JAIPAH01. The sequence goes on along the minus strand of JASMTJ010000226.1, from coordinate 12,933 downwards.
GAGAAAATCAAAATCCAGGAAATATATTTTTATTGATTCAGAAAGCACCGTAAGCAACGAAACACGTTTTGTGGACGCCAATCATCCTGAAAAGGAATTCAAGGTGTTGCAGCCCAGGGAGCGCGGCCTCGAATATGTGGTTGCCCATCATCATGATCATTTTTATATTCTAACCAATCAAGACGCCCTCAACTTCAGGGTGATGAAAACGCCGGTGGAACAGACCACCAAAGAGAACTGGCAGGAAGTGATTCCACACAGAAAGGATGTGCTGCTGGAAGATTTAATCCTTTTCGAGGATTTTATGGTTTTGGAAGAGCGGGTTGAAGGCCTGTCGGAAATACGTATCCGGACGCTGGATGGCACTTCCGACTTCCACATTCCTTTTGATGAGAAGGTTTACACGGCTTACGCCGGATATAACCCTGACTTTTACACCGGCAAGCTACGATTCAGGTACACTTCATTAACCACTCCGCCCAAAACCATTGAATATGACCTGGAAAGTGATGAACAAACGGTATTAAAAGAAACAGAAGTACTAGGAGGCTATCATGCCAATGATTACCAGGCAGAACGCTTTTTTGCCACTGCTGAAGACGGCACGAAAATTCCGGTTTCACTGGTTTATAAAAAGTCGGAGCTGGACAAGCCGATGCCACTGTTGCTCTACGCCTATGGGTCGTATGGCTCTTCGATGGATCCCTATTTCAGCTACAGCCGTGTCAGTCTTCTCAACAGAGGCTTTGCGTTTGCCGTCGCTCACATCCGTGGTGGTCAGGAGATGGGTCGTAAGTGGTATGAAGACGGGAAGATGCTGAACAAGAAAAACACTTTTACTGATTTCAACGATGTGGCGGAGCACCTGATTAGTGAGAATTACACCACCCCCGATCAGCTTTTCGCGATGGGTGGAAGCGCCGGCGGCCTGCTGATGGGAGCTATCGTAAATATGAAGCCTGAGCTGTATAAAGGTGTCATTGCTGCCGTTCCTTTTGTGGATGTAGTGACGACGATGCTGGATGAATCCATCCCGCTGACCACGGGAGAGTTTGATGAGTGGGGAAATCCGAAAGACAAGGAGTATTATGATTACATCCTCTCCTACTCTCCTTACGACAATGTGAAAAAGCAGGATTATCCGGCGATGCTGGTCACCACCGGACTGCATGATTCGCAGGTGCAGTATTGGGAGCCCGCCAAATGGGTGGCTAAGCTGCGCGATATGAAAACCGATGATAACCTGCTGCTGTTGCACACCAACATGGACTTCGGACACAGCGGCGCCTCCGGAAGATACGCCGCCTACAAAGAAACAGCCATGGAGTATGCCTTTATTCTAAAGGTTTTGAAAGAATAAAAGCTGGCCATGAATCTTTTATTTACAGCACTAAAGCGATTCAGGTTTACTTTGATATCATAGCGCTGAGGCTGTCCAAAAAGTCTAAAACGTTTTTTTCAGCAACTTTTTACCCTAGTCCGCCTTAGGCGGATGAAGTTGCTGAAAATCAGGACTTCCGCCTAAGGCGGATATGGGGTAATGACTGATTTTCAGAATGCCCTACGATTATAGCTTTTTGGACAGCCTCAGCGCTTGTTTCGTTTTGAATGAAAAGAATCTTCTACAATAATATTTTTGTTCGCCGGAGCGTCCCGCTCCAATGCTCTATCAGATAAGCCTCCGGCTTTATGAAAGTAAACAAACCTTATTATTGCACGAAGAGGTGAAACGCAGCCAGAGGCTGCAAGTATATAGTATTCCCTAAGCCTCTGGATTCCGACAAACCATCAGGAAAGGTTGGTATTTAAACTATTTATGATTAGTTAAGCAAAGTAGAATTTGTAATCCGTTTTTCTACTCGCGGTTTTTGCTGTCAATCCAGATGGTTACGGGGCCATCATTAACCAGGCTAATCTGCATATTGGCACCAAACTCTCCGGTGGCCACCTTTTTTCCGGTAATCTTTTCCATTTCCGCTACAAAATCCTGATAAAGAGGCTGGGAAATATCAGGCTTGGCTGATTTGATGTATGAGGGACGATTGCCTTTTTTTGTGCTGGCGTGCAGGGTAAACTGACTGACCACCATCAGCTCACCATCCACATCCATCACCGACAGGTTCATCACGCCCTTTTCGTCGTCAAAGATTCGGAGCTTGGCGATTTTGGCGGCAAGCCATTCTATATCAGAGGTCTCATCAGCTTCTTCAATCCCCAACAATATCATTATCCCTTTGGACGTTTTTCCTTTTACCTCTCCGTTAACGGAAACAGATGACTCAGAAACCCTTTGTATTAATGCTCTCATAATCTAATCCCATTCTTTAATGTCAAAATACTCATCGTTGATAATGCTCAGATAATTCTGATATCTGACCCGGTCTATTTCTCCACTTTCCACCGCCTCTTTCACGGCACATCCGGGTTCATGCACGTGCGTGCAGTTATGAAACCGGCACTCGTGCATTCTTTCGCGCATCTCGGGGAAACGCTCCGCCACCTCATCCTTGTCAAAATCATAGAGCCCAAACTCTTTGATGCCCGGCGTATCAATAATTTCCGCTCCAAAATCCAGCCTGAGCATTTCTGCAAAGGTAGTGGTATGCTTTCCTTTATTATGCACATCCGATATTTCGCCGGTCTTCCTGTCCTGCTTAGGATCAAGTTTGTTAATCAACGCTGATTTACCCACCCCTGAATGCCCGGCCATCAAGGTGACCTTATCGTGGAGCTTCGCTTTGAGCACGTCCAGGTTTTCACCGCTTAAGGCAGATACCGAGAGCGATTCATAGCCGGCAGCATCATAAACTTTTTGCAGGTTGTTGTGCTGATTGCGCAGTTTTTCATCATAAAGGTCAATCTTATTGAAGACGAGAGTTGCCGGAATATGATAAGCTTCCGCAGTCACCAAAAAACGGTCGATAAATCCGCGTGACGTGCGGGGCAACACCAGGGTAATGATCAGGAATGCCTGGTCGATATTTGCGGCGATCATATGCGATGCTTTAGACAATTTTGTCGATTTGCGGATGATATAATTTCGCCGCTCCCTGATTCCGGTAATGAGCCCCGTATGATTGCGGTCTACCCTGAAATCCACCACATCGCCTACAGCCACCGGGTTTGTGGATCGAATTCCCTTAATCCGGAACTTCCCTTTGATTTTGCACTCGTAAAGCTCACCGGATTCTGTTAACACATTCATCCAACTGCCTGTCGATTTTATGACTCTTCCGGATTTTTCACTCATTCACATTCAAGTTGTTTGGTTGCCTTTTTGAAAAAAACGTCGTGGGATAGTGTAAATTTGCATTACTTGCTTAACTTTATACCCTAATTGTTAGCAAAGATAACAAAACACCATGAGTTACGAACCGATAATCATAGTGCTGATAGCACCCGTAATCATCACTTTTTTTCTGAATATCAGCCGAAAGCACGCTGAGCATGAAAGTCATGTCCTTTTACGCAACAGTGTCATTTTTGGGATACTGGCATTTATCGTTTCCATCCTGCTGATCGGCATTATGGAATCTATAGGACTGGCCACAACGCGATCGCTTAAGCGTACCCTTTTCTATGCGTTTGCTGTAGTGGGGCTTCTCGAAGAGCTTCCCAAACTTCTGGTATTTATGGTTTTTGTTTTCAGAAAAGATATTTTCGACTCCCCCATCAAAGGAATCCTATACAGCATTGGAATTTCTTTAGGCTTTGTTCTCGCAAAAAACAGCTATTTTGTACTCTCGAATGGTGGCGGGCACTTCACCGAGCTGAGCGGTTTTGTGTCGATTCCTTCTCATTTGCTTATTGCGATTGTCATGGGATTTTTCCTCAGCTATGGAAAATTCACTTCCAGTAAGTTTATTTATCCCATGCTTGCGCTAGGCAGTGCTTCATTCTTCCATGGATTGTATCAGTTTGCACTTTTTTCGAAAGATGACACCTTGCTGATTGGTTATTTTATTCTGATGGTCATGATTGCCGTTCTCCTTTTCAGGAAAGCCATGCGGACCAAGCGCGAAGACATTGATCATATTGATCATCGGAAAATCAAAAAAGAACTGGAAGGCTAAACAACATATCTTAGTCGATAAGGCAGTAAACTTTTCCGGGCATGCATTTTACCACGCCCTCGAATTCGAGGTTCAGCAATGACGAAGCTATTTTTGTAGCTCCCATTTTTGTTTCCAGAATCAGCTCATCAATGGCCATCGTTCCTTTATTTTGAAGCGCATTTACAATCGCTTCTTCATCAATGGACAAATCCGTAAACAGCTTCCTTTGCTTCGGTTTACTGGTTTTTTCTTTCGACCATCCCATGATGTAATTAATATCATTGGCCGATTCGATAAGGGCTGCGCGATTGGTTTTTATCAGGTTGTTACATCCAGCCGAGTAGGTGTCGTTGAGCCGTCCGGGCACTGCAAACACATCGCGGTTGTATGAGTTGGCAATATCAGCCGTAATCAGGGCTCCGCCTTTTTCGCCTGATTCCACCACCACGACGGCATCTGACATCCCGGCCACAATCCTGTTTCTTCGGGGAAAGTTTTCCCGGTCGGGTTTCGTTCCACTGACAAACTCTGAAAGCAACCCACCATTCTTCAGCATCTTTTCTGAAAGCGCACGATTGGTAGCCGGATAAATCCTGTCGAGGCTGTGCCCCAACACAGCCACCGTAGCGGTGTTGTTATCCAGGGCCGCCCGGTGAGCACAACTGTCAACACCATAAGCCAATCCCGAAAGGATAAGCATATCTTCATGTGCCGACAAGTCATGAATGAGCTGTTCACAAAAGAGCTTCCCATACTCCGTTGCTTTGCGGGTGCCGATAACGGATACGACTTTCTGCTTGTTCAGGCTGGTATTTCCTTTGTAATAAAGCAACAAGGGGGCATCGGCACAGTGCTTCAGCCTCTCAGGGTAATCTTTATCGAGGTAAAAAACAGGTTGGATATTTTGCTTACTGATGAATTCGAGCTCCCGGGCGGCACGATCAAGCACCTGCTGTTTCGGTATCGAGGCAGACAACTCCTTCCCGATTCCCGGTATTTTAATTAATCGTGAAGTTTTTTCTCTGAAAACAGCTTCCACACCGCCGCAATAAGCCACCAGCTCTCGTCCGAGCTTAGGCCCTACATTTGGCAAAAGGGTCAGGGCAATTTGATATTGTAACACGCGATGAATTTTTTCTAAATTTACAAACTTTGGATGTGAAGCCGAAATATTTATAAAATTTTTGTCATTGAAAAATCAGAAAACGATTCTCGTTTCGCCGCTCGACTGGGGTTTAGGCCATGCCACCCGGGTAACGCCTGTCATCAAATACCTCTTGAGTATGGGTTTCAGAGTCATTTTAGCTGCTGACGGCAGATCGTATCACTATTTCGAAAAAGAGTTTCCTTCTTTGAAACTGTACCGGCTTCCCGGAATCCGGGTCAACTATTCAAGGGTTCTGCCTTTTGCGGTGAAAATGTTTTTCCAGGTTCCCAAAATCTTTTTTGGAATGTATCGCGAAAAAATAAAACTTAAACGATTACTCAAAAAAGAACCTGTTGACCTTATTATTTCAGACAACCGCTATGGCCTCAGCTGCAGACATTTGCCATCCGTTTTTATTTCACACCAGGTAAACATACTGATGCCCGACCAGATTCAGTTTACCGGACGAATTGTGCATCAAATGATTTCTGGTTTTGCCCACAAATTCACACATTACTGGATTCCCGATATGGAAAACGAGCCGAATCTTTCAGGCGTTCTCTCACATCCACCTTCTAAAGAAGGAAGTGAATACATCGGTGTTTTATCGCGCCTCGAACCTGTAGCGACTGAAGAAGACCTCGATTTTCTGGTCATGCTGTCAGGCCCTGAGCCCCAACGCAGCATTTTTGAAGATAAAATCCTTTCGAGCCCTTTACTGAAAAAACACAACGCTGCCGTGGTGCGTGGCCTTCCCGAAGAGACTGACCTCCCGGAAAATGCTCAGGGCATCAAAGTATTGAATCATGCCAACGCACAGGAACTCAGTAGCCTTATCTGCTCGGCAAAATTTGTAATCTGCCGTTCAGGCTACTCCACGCTGATGGACCTCTACCATCTTCAAACACCTGCTGTTATTGTTCCCACGCCGGGGCAAACAGAGCAGGAATACCTTGCAAAACACCTCAACAATGGTAGTTTTAAATCCATGAAACAAAAGAAGTTTACACTTGAGAAGGCTATCAGCATAGGCAGCAGCTTAAAAAAACCGTGTAAACCTTCAGACCGGGAAAATTTTAAAACGGCTGTAGATAAAGTCATCGATCTGCACTTGAAATAATCATTAATAAACTTCGCCCCACAGATTTGAATACGATAAAACCGTTTCTTTTTTTACTTTTGTGAAAAACACCTCGTATGGTTTTAACTTATATCACATGGGATGTGGATCCGGTAATGTTCAGTGCTGATTTCACCCTGCCCATTCTTGGAGAGATTCACCTGGCTATCAGATATTACGGCCTCTTGTTTGCTTTGGGGTTTGTTTTCGGGTATTCCCTGATGTTGCGCTTCTTTAAAAAGGAAGGTCTGGATGTAGCGCTGCTTGATAAGCTTTCCACTTACATGATCATTGCTACGATACTTGGCGCACGTTTGGGGCATGTACTTTTTTATCAACCTGATTACTACTTCGCTAACCCCTCCGAAATATTAAAGATATGGAACGGGGGACTGGCCAGTCATGGTGCCGCTATCGGAATACCGATAGCGCTGTGGTTGTTTTCGCGCAAAACCCAACGCAGCTTTATGTGGACCCTCGATCGTATCGTGATTGTGGTGGCCTTAGCCGGAGCACTTATCCGAACCGGGAACCTCATGAATTCGGAGATTTATGGCAATCCCACCGATGTGCCGTGGGCTTTTATCTTCCAAAGAAGCGATAGCTTGCTGCTACCGCGCCATCCAACGCAGATCTACGAAGCACTTGCTTACCTGGCAATTTTTGTGTTCTTGTATATTTACTACAACAGAGAAAATTTCAAACCTAAACAAGGAGTTTTGCTGGGTTGGTTCTTTACTCTGGTATTCGGATTCAGATTTTTTGTCGAGTTTTTTAAGGCAAACCAGGTTGGTTTCGAAAACGATCTTACACTCAACATGGGGCAGATACTCAGTATTCCTTTCGTGATTTTGGGAATCATTTTACTAAGAAGGGCCAAAAATGGTACTATTCCCAGCGCGCTGACTAAAGGGAAGGCTTAATCTCAAAATTCCTGATAAAGTCTTCGCCGTGCTCCTTGAGCAGGATCTCGCATACTTCTTTGATTACCTCATTCATACGGCTGCCTTCGGCTTCAAAATCCTTTGGCAGCTGATATTTCTGCTCCAGGGTGTGGGTTAACTTCTCTACACTTTTATTGAAATCCCACACTTGTTTAAGATAATCGGAGGTCTCCTTTTCGGATGCATCCGCGGGCAGGGATACGGGCAGTTCCTTTTGCTGATAGTACATCCTCATGTAGTGAAGAAACAGCGGCTTCATCTCCTGATCCTTATGGATTTTTACAGCTAAACTCATCATAATGAAAAAATAAAAGGGCTGCTTTTTTACAGGCAGCCCTTTATGGTTTATTTATACAATACTTTTTTGGTCATGGCATTGTTGCCACTGGTTATTTCGATAATGTAAACCCCTTTCGGGTTAGCAGCCTCAGGCGTCCACAAAATTTCATGATCGCCGGCCTCAAGGCTGCCGTTGAGCAACTGCGCAACCTCTCTTCCGTAAACATCATACACTTTAATCTGTACAGCTGATTCATCGGCCAGTTCGAAAGCAATGTTGAACTTGTCTGATGAAGGGTTTGGATACACCGAACTCCTGAACTGCTCACGATATTCATCGATGGAAACAGAGAGCCCTGAAGGAGCGATCTTTTCAGAGGTATAAACCCTGTACTCCCCGGGCTGGAGAGTAACCGACTGATCAGTACTGCTAACTTCCAGCGAATCGCCGGTGATGTAATCGTACCATTTTCCGGTCTGGGAAAACTCCGGGGTAATCTCTCCGGCATACACATCAAAGTTTCCGATAATCACAGCATCCATGTCGTCCCCATTCAGCTTGACATGCTTCATGGCGTCATCGACATCAATCGAGAAATCATCCGTTTCAAAAACATCATACTCGATTTTCAACTTAATTAGCGCACTATACACATCATACAGGTATTTCCTGCGATAATCGTCATAATATTCCCAGAGCACTGGTTTCGGACAAACGCGGCAATCGTAGTCAATCGATACATCATAACCGAGCTCACCAAACTGCCAAATCATTTTTGGTCCGGGGATAGCCACCAGGAATGCTGCCGCCAATCCGGCACGCTCAAGTGCGATATCCAGATCCTGCACATCATATTCAGGATTGTTTTGGTTTCCGTATTCCAGTGCTTTAAACATCAACCGTTCTTCATCATGCGATTCGAGGTAAACGATAGCTCCGGGGGTTTCCCATCCTCTTGTTTTGTAGGACGCCCATCCGAAATCAGATTTTCCGTTTTCGTTCCATCCCATTGCTCCTTCCGCGTATTGATGGGTCTGGTTGCTCCACACCAGCATGCCATAATCCACCAGAATTTCTTCCTCGCTGGCATCAGTCCAGTGCTCAAGAATCACGTAAAAGTCGGGGTAATTTTCCCAAATGGCATCCGCCATTCTTTTCATGGTTTCTATGCGCTGTTCATCGTAACCACCGGTATTGTTGTTGGTAAACCCACCGGTAAAGTCGAATCGAATCCCGTCGAGGTTATAATGCTCTGCCCAAAACGTGTTGACGCTGTCCACAAACTCCTGGGTATATACACTTTCGTGATTAAAATCATGCCCCCAACAGTATGGTGGGTGTGGACATTCCATGTTATACCAGGGGTTTTCAGCCGTAGGCTGACCACCATTGGAATACATCTGCACCAGCGGAGAAAGGCCATAAGAGTGATTTAACACCATATCGCCAAACACGGCAATTCCTTTTTTATGCGCCTCATCAATAAGCCGTTTTAATTCATGCTCAGGGCCATAGGCCTTGTCGGCAGCAAAGTAGAACGACGGGTTGTAACCCCAACTGCTATTCCCTTCAAACTCATTTACAGGCATAAGCTCCAGGGCATTTATTCCCAACGATTTCAAGTAATCAAGGGTATCTGTGATAGTTGCATAAGTATTGTCTTCAGCAAAATCGCGTATATGCAACTCATAAATCACCAAGTCTTCTTTTTTCGGAGGGGTAAAGTTTTCCACCTCCCACTCGTAAGGATCCTGAGCGGTCTGCAGAACGGAAGCCACGCCTTCCGCCATCTCATTATCCGGGTATGAAATCAATCCGGGATAAATTTCATCACTAATGTAATGGTCGTTCCATGGATCGCTGGTTTGGTGGGTATAAGGATCAGCCACCTTTATTTCTCCGTCAATAAAAAACTGAAAAATATATTCATGTCCGGCGGTAAGCCCGTCAACCGTTAACCAGAAGTGTTCTTCATCAGGATCAAGGTGCATGTAGTAATCATTGTCAATTTCCCAATTATTGAAGTCACCGATGACATAAACAAATTCCTTGAAAGGAGCCTGCAATACGAAAGTCACTGTATTATCGTCCATGTAGTTCACTCCTTTATTCATTCCCGCAGGAAGCGGAGCGATCGTTACTTCAGGACGAATTTGGTAATAGAGGGAGTCATAAACCGTTTCATCAGCATCCTTAGCCATCGCCACCATCCAGGTCTTGTCGTTATCCCCGAAAGCAGCAAAAGAGTAATCCAGTTCGTTGCCGGCCACACGTTCTACAATTTCCCCACCGATTTCCAGCAGCACGCTGTCAGCTTCCGCAGCCTGCACAGAAACATCCAGTTGCGCCCCTTCGAGCACCAGCGGGTTATTCTGTGGATTGGTAAAGGTCACATTGAGTCCGCTTTCGTAGATGTCTACAAAAAGGTCTGCCGACTGACTGGAACCATCATCAGTTCTGAAAACAAAGGCTAAACCAACAATGGTTTCAGATTCCGGAGCATCGTAAAAAGAATACACGTCCGGAGAAATTTCCAGTTGATACAGATCTGTATCAATTCTTTCGAGCTGAGGCTGTACACTGTTTTCACCCCAATCTCCAATCACATACTGCCAGTCGGCTTCGCTTGTGTTCACCCCTGTGTGCGCATAAAGCTCACCGGTGTAACCTTCCACGCCTGTTTCAGTAGCATCAAAGTAAACAGTAAGTGGCTCGTCGGCCGTTGGCAGCTCAGGCTCTGTCCATATGGTCTGTGCCTGAACAGAATAGCCGGAAATCATAACCGCTATTCCAAAAATAAATGTTTGTACAACCCTCTTGATATTCATAATAAAAAATTAATGTTACGTTAAAAAAACCCGGCACAAAGGGCCGGGTTCACTAAGCATCTGTTTTTAACAAATTCTATCGCTTCATAAACTTCTGAGTCGTAACAATACTTCTGTCGTTATAGAAGTTCACGAAGTAAATTCCTGTGTGAAGGTCACCTGTACTGATTTGAACATTTGCAGTATTTACGTTTTCGATAACGCGAACACGCTGTCCAACAGTATTGTAAACTTCAACTTTAGTAATATTTTCAAGGCCTTCAATATTCAGAACCATAGATGATGGGTTCGGGTACATCTTGTATTCATTAAGTTCTTCTTCACCGATACCAACACCTGAAGTGGCAAGCATCACAGTGATGTCTGCGCATGTACTGTCTGCGTTCATAAATTTACCTTCCGCATCCCAGCTTCCGTTATTAAACACCATGTTGATGGCTTCAGCCTGAACACCTTCGTCTAATCCGTAGAAATCAGCCGGAACGTAGGTGATTTCCCAAATACTGTCTTCTACCTGCGTCAGGGCCGTATTTTGCTCTTCACTGTCAAAATCAACCACATTCTGCCATGCTGCACCTTCGAGTGTTACACCGGAGTGGATGTGAATATTCGTTACAGTGTCAAATGCACCTGCGGGGCAAGTGAAAGCGGTGTTAAGCTTCAGAGTAACCTCATCATCTGATGTACCATCTACAGGCATTATTTTCACAGGATTCACCATCAAAGGAATGTTGAAGTCTGCACATTCTTCAGCTTCATTGAAATCCTTTGCCTCTGCATCCCATGAGCCATTATTAAATACAGTGTTAATGCCGGTAACATAGTCGGCATAATCAACACCAAAATACTCAGCAGGAACAAACTCTATCGACCAAATCGTATCGTTCTCCTGTGTAAGAGCAGTTGACTGCCCATTAGCTCCCTGGGCATCATATTCAATAACATTTTGCCATGGACCCACACCTGCTATTGTAACGCCACCGTGCATATGAACATTTGTTACAGTGTCAAAGGCTCCGGCAGGGCAAGTGTGATTTGTGTTCAGCTTAAGTGTAACTGTGTCCCAGGCTGTTGCATTTGCAGGCTCAATAGTGATTGCATCCGGCATTTGCGCCATAGATATGCCTGTAAAGGTTACAAAAGCAATTAGCGTAAAGATTAATTTTTTCATGATAGTAGATTTTTTCATAAGCGTTAATACAATTTTGTTTTTATTGGTGTAAATATCGTATTTCTCTTTGGAAAATGCAAGGTTTTTATGGATAATTAACGAATATGAGTGAAGCCTATCCGTTTGATACAGGGCACATAAAAAAGGCGCAAACGATTGCGCCAAATGTATGCTCAAAATGGAATATGAAAGATAATTACTCAAAACCAATCTTTAAATCCGCCTTGAGGAGTCGCGGACAATCATATCTGTTCTAATGATCCGGGTCTGAGGTGTATGGTCTTCTTCCAGTTCATTATCCTTCAGGCGTTTTAGCAGAAGTTTTATTGCCTCACGCCCCACTTCAGTACCGTGCTGGTCTACACTCGACAAGGTCGGATCAGTGAACGTGCTGCTGACACTATTCGTAAATCCCATCACAGCAATATCTTCAGGAATTTTTTTCCCTGCCTGCTTAATTCCTTTCATCGCACCAATAGCGGTAAAGTCGTTTACAGTAAATACGCCGTCAATATCCGGATGTTTTTTAATGATATCGGCTGTCATGGCAAGCGCATCTTCGTAGTTGTCGCACTTTACAATCAGATCCTCATCCAGCGGGATATTGTTTTCATCGAGCGCATCTTTATAACCGTTTATCCGGTTGCGGCCAATCAGCAGCTGATCGGAACCGCTCATGTGCAGGATGCGTTTGCATCCCTGATCGATAAGGTGCTGCACGGCTTCAAATGCTCCGCCGTAATCATCAACAATTACACGGTCGGTTTTTAACCCTTCGCAAATGCGGTCGAAAAAAACAATGGGCACATTGTGCCTGAGAAGGTTGCGGAAGTGTTCATAATCCTTGGTTTCTTTTGCCAATGACACCAGGAGGCCGTCGACCCTGCTCGAATAGAGGCCCTGCGTATTTAACACCTCGCGAGTGTAAGATTCATTCGACTGAAAAATCATTACGTTATACCCTTCTTCAATCGCAATTTCTTCAATGCCACTAATGACTGAAGAGAAAAAATGGTGTACAATTTCAGGGATAATTAATCCGATGACTTTTGACTTCTTGCTCCTCAGGCTGAGGGCAATCTCGTTTGGTTTATAGCCCAAAAGGTTGGCCAGTTCAGTGACGACTTTCTTTGTTTTAGGACTGATTTCAGGATGATCCTTTAAAGCCCTCGACACCGTTGACGGGGAAACACCCAGCTTTTTGGCGATGTCTTTGATAGTTACATGCGTACCGCTCATGATTTTTGATGCGAATTGATTTAGTTCAAAGGTACAAAAAAAAGAAACGCATCGGTTTGTTCCGAATTATGAAGGTTAATACTGCACCCTAATGTTGATAATTCAGTGTATCACGCAAACATTACTATTCGTCTTACTTAACTTTACCT
>JASMTJ010000225.1:0-1073 GCA_041694335.1 Bacteroidales bacterium | reverse complement strand
ATGGTTGTTGTTTCATTGATTCCCAACTTGTTACCACAAATATTTACGGCAGCCCTGATGGGCTTCCTGGCTATTTCCATCAAGCCCAGCACCATCCTGATTTTCAGTATTGCCCTGGGTATCTCGGTGGACAATGCCATCCACTTCCTTTCGCGTTACCGGATGGAACTGAAACATCATGGCTGGAACATCCGCATCGCAGTGGTGAATGCATTGCGCGAAACAAGCTTCAGCATGGTTTATTCTTCCATCGTGTTGTTTTTCGGGTTTGCCATCTTTACCTTATCCAGCTTTGGGGGAACGGAAGCGATGGGATACCTTGTTTCTTTTACGCTGCTGATAGCCATGCTTTCCAACCTCTTTGTTTTGCCCTCGCTCATCCTCACCCTCGATAAGTGGATCACCACCAGGGCTTTCAAAAAACCGATGCTCGAAATCCTGGAAACAGAAGAAGAGGAAGACGATAACGGAGAAGAGAACAGCGATGAAAAGAAATCATAGAATCTGCCTGAAGGTATTTTTTATATCTTAGCCTGTACGAATCGAAAACTTTAATCTGATGAAAGGAATTATTCTTGCCGGTGGTTCCGGCACACGCCTCCACCCGCTCACGCTGGCCGTAAGCAAGCAGCTTATGCCTGTTTACGATAAACCAATGATTTACTATCCGCTTTCGGTATTGATGATGGCAGGTATCCAAGAGATACTGATAATATCGACGCCACACGATCTCCCCAGTTTTAAACGCCTGTTAGGCGATGGCTCAAACCTGGGATGCAGTTTTTCGTATGCTGAGCAGCCCAATCCTGAAGGACTGGCACAAGCTTTTGTGATTGGTGAAGAGTTTATTGGCAACGACAAGGTGGCCCTGATTCTTGGAGATAACATCTTCTATGGCAGCGGACTTCAAAACCTTCTTACCTCCAATAATGATCCGGAAGGTGGCGTGGTTTACGCTTATCACGTTTCAGATCTTGAGCGTTATGGCGTGGTGGAGTTTGATGAAAATCAGAAAGCCGTTTCCATCGAAGAAAAGCCAAAGCATCCGAAGTCAAACTTTGCCGTTCCCGGAT
>JASMTJ010000224.1:0-2213 GCA_041694335.1 Bacteroidales bacterium | reverse complement strand
AGGAGGAATTATATAGGCTCTGCTGATTTTCTTCAGATTTCAAGCTGAATGAGCCTAGCATATTTTAGGGCCAGTGCAGACTTCAATGAATAAAATCTGTATAAAACAGCTTTTTTCAGGCATACAAAAATTTGCACAAAAAAATCAGGGTACTTATCGGCAACTTTTGCCAGATGGGTTAAGTTCATCACAAAGAAGATGGCGTGTATCCATGATTCTGATGTTTCTGACAACCTGGCTTTTATGTTGTTTAAGCCATATGCTCTTTTGCCTTGTCCAAATTTCCCTTCCACATGATTCCGCTTAGCTTCTTGTTTCTTTTTATAGTGTCTTTGTGCTGGAGTCTCCGGGTGGTGCTTCGGAGGCCGGCCCAAGGGTTTGCCAAAAACCTGTATCCCTTTTTCTTTGAGGTACTTCCTATTTTCCCTGCTCATGTAAAGTTTGTCTCCCAGTACACTTTTAGGATAGCACCCATAGGTCTTCCGGTAATCTTCCACTTGGTTCTTTAAGTCTGCCCCTTCGTTAAACGCATCCCAGCTCAAGGTGTTTATCCAGCTAAAACCATTGACCTCACTCACGTTAATTTTCGAGCCAAACTCTGTATGGCGTCCTTCTTTTCCCCTGACCATCGGGCGCACATGGGGCTGGTACAAGCTTACTATCCGGCCTGGGCAAACATGTGTCTTGTTATCATACATCCATTTCTGTTGTTGGTAAATGGTTTGGATGGTCTCCAGCAAGCCCTTATCGCGTTTGTTCAATTGCTGCTCTCTGCCAGGCTTTTCAAGGAGCTTTCCTACGGTTTTGAGGTCACGGAACACGTACTGTAACTGGGCTTTAATCCCTTTGCGCACCAGCTTTCTGCCCTTGCGTTTTTTCTTGGCGATGTTCAGGTATTTTTTCCTTGCCACTCTCCGGTAATCCCTGGGTTTGTCCCCATCTTCTGCTCTTCTGTACAAAAGGTCGATCATACGCTCAAGATGCTCCCGGCTGGTATTGAGCAAATTCAAATCGGTAGGGTACTTTATTTCCTGGTCCGCTATGGTGGCATCCACTTTCAGTGTCCCCCGGTTGGGAGTTCCGTCCGAAGACGGATTATCTTTATCTGGGCTGTCCGTCTTGGATTTGGTTTGTACCCGGGCCTGGTGTGGCTTGAGCTGTTCTGATTTCTCAATGACCAGTTTGTTAAACTTGTCAAACTCCTTTCCTCCCAAACGTTTACGAATATCCACAAACAAGCTGGGGTCAAAAACCCGTTTTGTTGTAAAAGCTTTCAGCCCACAAAAGTACTGGAGGTAGATGTTTTCCTGTATCATTTCTACCGTGCCCCGGTCATCCAAATTCAATTTATGCTTGACGATCAGCGCGGCAATGACCGTGCGCACATCAACAGACTGACGTCCTGTAGCGCTTTGCAGGTGGCGGCTGTATACATTGGCCAGCTCGTCCCAGGGAACCAATGCGGCAAGTTTTACCCATCGGTTTTCTTTATCCAAATCATGCTCAAAAGGATGTTTGAACAGCGATAAGCTCAATTGGTTTTGTGGTGTATAGTTAATCATAACTGCAAGGTTTTCACATTGAAAATACACATTTCCTTGCAGTTGTAAACTTAATAACCACTTTAGTTATTAACATACTATCCTGTATAACTGTTAATTAACTATCGATTTATATAAAATCAGCAGAGCCTATATATCAATAACCCCGCGCCTTTAGGCCGGGGATAGGAGCCGTCACACCGCTCCACCGCCGTAACCCAACCGTGAATCGCAGCCTTACGCATGAATCAGGCGGAACTCCACCATCGTTAGTTTCCGCCTGTCTTTGTCACAGGGTTTTTCACAGACATAAGGCGACGGCGGTCAAGACATGTATGCAACCCGAACCCCGGGTTGAAACCCCCATCCTGTCGACCGGGCAGGCGGGGCTATTCTCATTCAGCCCCTTCAGGGCTGGCTTTTTCGGCGATTGCAGGAAAAGAGTTTAATTAAATTATTTTTCATAAAACCAACCCAAACGTATTCCCCTTCTCCTCGAGGAGAAGATGTTAGGTGATGAGGTGATAATCCGGCGTTGTTTCACCTCATCCTTGCCTTTTCCTCAAGGAGAAGGAATCAGAATCTGTAGCTAAGAGATAAACGGTGTAATAAATATTTGAAGAAGATGTAGATTATCTCCCAAAAAAACACCCAAACGAATTCCTCTTCTCC
>JASMTJ010000223.1:0-1482 GCA_041694335.1 Bacteroidales bacterium | reverse complement strand
TAGGCGTCGCCGTGATTGGCATTGTTACATTTTTTTATATTTATTATCTAGCTTTAGCACAGTACTGTCTATTTCTGGATCTATCTTCTGCCGCCTAAACAAATCTAATACAACCTCAAAAACCTTGTAAGAATCTAATAAATCAGACTCTGTCACCCGATCAGCATGGGTCGCTTCGTTACCCACTAACTTTAAGGACTCCAGCCAACGTGCTTCTTGGGGGAATTTCTGTGCCATACATTGAATTTTCCGATGGAGGTTTCCTTGTTCATACCCAAGCTCGGAGCAGACTTTCTCTATTGCCCGCCTAAGCCTACTACCTGCAGAGCAAGTATCAGAAAAAAAGTGGTTAAACGAACTAAGCAATTCCTCATTAACAGAATCAGGTGTCGTATTAACAAGAGGGAACAATGAAAGTGGTGGATTAAAATTTTCAACTTTTATTTTACTTAATCCAGAAGTTCCGTCTTTTGGCAATTTAGCAAATCCCGTTGCCGAAACGCTTTCTTTACACATCTCGCACCTAAAAAACGATATAAATTGCGAAGGTTCATGACGCGTCTCATTTGCCATTTCTGAGAAGATAGCTACCATTTTCAAGAAATTATTATCTTCTTGTTGTGCAAAATCCATTAATTCATTTTCTTTGAACTTATCAACGTATGCCTTTCTTGCGTGCCCCGACAAACTCCGAGCATTAAAGCTTTGGTGGTCAAGCTTAAGATTCTCGCTATTGCAATACGGACAAGGGAGTACTGGATAGCTTTCCAAGGTCTGCAACTTAGAAACCTTCGACCACAAGCCTTTATTGAACACAATGCCTCCTCAAAATGTAACGCATTGCAGCATGCGCGCCCACGGAATGAAGCCGAAGGCGCAATGTAGTGGGCGTCGCCGTGCCTGCCCTAGTTAAAAGCTCCACCGATCTCAAGCTTAACAGCAATAGCTGCCAGCACGGCCATTAGGACCTCAGCTCCCAATAAAAGGTACATAAAGCTATTTGCTGAGCCGTCCCCACAATGATCCCAAATAGCCTAGACAATGCTAGCAATACCATCAGTCCCAACACTCCCCGGACGCCAATGTATACCGCTTGCTTATCCTTCGTGCAGAGCCAGAATAAAAATGCTAAACCAAGAGCCATGCCACCATAGGTGGCCCGCATATCGATAACCGCAGATGGCGATGTTGGTTCTGAGCCTGCGACTATTGAGGATAAGAGACCAGGAAAAAAGGTGAAACCAAGCCCGAAAGCAACGAAAAGCGCACAGTTCGCCCAAACTAGATATCTCGAATACTTCATAATTACTCCTCATCCTTGGAGTGGATTTTTTAACGCCGAAGCACAGCGGCGACCTTGGAGTGGCGACGAAGGAGCCACGTAAAGGGCGTCCGGCGGCCATCGGCCGCGAACTGCTGCGCCTGGTTAGTGGCAGGGGTTATGACGTTGCCTTGCTCCCTGGCACTGACCGTGACGGCCTA
>JASMTJ010000222.1:0-2986 GCA_041694335.1 Bacteroidales bacterium | reverse complement strand
AGAATCAGTACTGTATGTGGCGCGTGTGGTTGACATGCCGATAGTGTTAGTCAGGTTACCTGATTCGGTGCCCCAATGTAGTTCAGCAGTTTGGATGGTTCCGTCGCTGTCGCTGATGTCTGCTGTTACTGTTACAGCATCTGAAGAAGTTGGAGCTGAAGGTGCCTGTTCAATATTGGTAATAGAAGGGTTTGCATTACCACCGCTTACGGGTGCAATCCCAAAACCTTCGTCACCGTTTGCTCCGGAAGGAGAGGTGTTTACAGTTTCGAACCGGAGGCTGGGGTCTGACCATCCATCAGTATCGCCAGTATTAATCCCGCTCAGTAAAGAAATATTCTGGTTTTTCGTACTGACACCGTTGCCTGCCCATTCTGATCCAGGATCAATTCCCGGCTCGCCCAAAACATCAGTGGTAGTGCCACCGTATTTTACTACGAGGGCGTCATCACCATTGAAGGTGAATGGTTTATCGTAAAACACAGACCCATTTCCTTCAGTGGTTGCCTGAAGGTCGGAAGTGCCAATAACAATAACATCACCTGCGTTCAGGGTTCCCGCATCAAGGGTGAAATCAGCAGAAGGTGTCCCTCCGTTGGTGCCTTTTTCAATAACAAGGTTGTTCGTGCTGAAATCCAAAGTCCCGGAAGTGTTATTCCAGATTTCAATTCCTTTGGGTTCTGTTCCTGAGTCAGTCTCAATATACTGACTGATGATCTGTGAATGACCTGTAATCGTGATTGCTAATATTAAAATCAGCAAAGTAGATATCTTCTTCATACTTCAATATTTAGTGTTTAATTATGATTTGTTTAGTTGCGATATTGTTTTCTTTAGTGATTCTCAGTGTATATATGCCAGAAGGAAGGCTTGTGAGAGTAAGCCTTTGTTTAGCGCCATTAAGAATTCCACTTTTTACAATATTCCCGTTAATACTAATGATTTGATAAGTTCCCTCATCAAAGCCTTCTGCTTCCAACGTAAGCATTCCACTCGTTGGGTTGGGATAGGTTTTTACTTGTTCATTAGTGCGCATATTATCCATCCCCACATCAAAAATACCTCGCACCCACACGTTATCCACTTCCCAGGTGGCGGCGCCATCCGTTGTAGAGACATAACGAAAGGCTAAGTAAACTTCTGATTGTTGCGTGAAAGCGGTTATATCAACCTGATCGACTGAAACAAAATCCCACGAGTCGCCTGATGAACGTCCGGTTACAATCAGTTTCTCCCAGGTGCCTGTTGTTGCAGGATCGCCTGTGCCGGGATAATCGGTAGAAATATAGACTTCCTGCTCGGTGTCGATATTTCCGGTGCCATAGTTGATAGCTTCGTCAAAATCAAGTGTGACTTCTACTACAAATGAAAAATCCATTGCCGGTGAAACCAGCCAGTCTTCATTGGTGACAGCTCCGCCTTCATAACCGGACATGTTTGCTGATCCCGGAGGATTGCCATAGTTCCCCCAGTACCACTCCTGCGGACCTTCTGTACTGTAAGAGGTCCAGTTGCTGAGGTCTTCCTCAAAAGGTTCGTAAAGAATGGTTTCGCTGTCTGAAACTTCATAGCTGAGCTCGCTGGAATAGGTTTCGGCATTTTCATTGTCTGTAGCATAAACCTGGTAATATACCGTCGTGCCATCAGCTTGTGCCGGAATGGAAGAAACTGCTTCGTAAACATCGTCTTCTGTCAGTTCCATGGCTATGGTGTTTGACAAAGAGCCGCTTTCAGTACCCCAATAAAGCGCTGCAGTTTCTATGGTGCCGTCAGCATCAGTTATCGTTGCGGAAACCTGAACAGCATCTTCGGAGCTCACCTCTTCGGGAGTTTGGGTGATATTTGAAATCACCGGACTGGCGTTACCACCACTTTCCGGTGCAATCCCAAATCCTTCGTCGCCGTTGTCCCCGGAAGGGGTTTCGCTGATAGTTTCAAACCTACCGCTTGGATCGTTCCAACCGTCTAAATCGCCTGTTGAAATGCCAGCCAAAAGAGCAATGTTTTGATTTTGCGTACTTACTCCATTGCCGGTCCATCCTGAACCCGGGTCAACTTCTGGCTCTCCGAATACATCAGTGGTAGTGCCTCCATATTTCACCACCAGGGCGTCATCGCCATTAAAAGTGAAGGATTTTTCGTGGAAAACGGCGCCATTGCCTTCTGTTGTAGCTTGCAAGTTGGCGGTTCCAATAACGATCACCTCCCCGCTAGCCATGGTTCCTTCTGACAGGGTGAAATCAGGTTCAGGTGCTCCACCGTTCACTCCTTTTTCAATAACAAGTTCATTGACTGAGAAATCAAGGGTTAAACTGGTGTTATTCCAGATTTCTATTCCTTTAGGTTCTGTTCCTGAGTCAGTTTCGATATACTGACTGATGATTTGACTACTGGCTGAAAACACAAACACCAGTAATAAAAATTGTAATGTAAAAAGCTTTTTCATATTCATTGATATAATTTGTTCCTGAAGCAAAACTCGCTAAAAATCACCTATTGAGGGGAGTTTTAAGTGAAATAATTATTAAATTTTTCCGATGAGTTACTAACAGTTCAAAGAAATAACAAAAAAAGAAGCCATCCTGAAAAGAATGGCTTCTGCAATAATAGGTTTTAAACTATTTAATAATAATCCGCTTTACAGCAGTTTTATCGTTTTCTGTAATTTTCAGAGTGTAAATGCCCTGAGTAGCATCCATCAGATTAATGCTGTTTTGGCTGCCTTCAATCATACCTTGGCTAACAACTTCACCAGTAATAGAAAAGACTTGGTATTCAGCTTTGTCTATTACGTTCGAAGTAATATTCACCATTCCGTTTGAAGGGTTCGGGTAAACCTTTACAGCATCAGAAATATTCAAATTGTCTTCAATGCTGAGTGTGCTTCCTGCAGTAACAACTACATTATCTACTTCCCAGGTTGCGGCACCTTCAGTTGTTGAGGTGTATTTGAAAGCAATGTAAAGCGCTGATGATCCATCGAAGT
>JASMTJ010000221.1:0-6763 GCA_041694335.1 Bacteroidales bacterium | reverse complement strand
AACTGGCAGCGATGGGATCAGGGTGCGGTGGAAGCGGATCAGCCGACCGCAGCAGGTGAAATTAAGTCTGACGATAACTTATTAATTAAAGGCAACAACCTTGTCGCATTGCATTCATTGAAAGAACGATATTCCGGTCGGATTAAGCTCATCTACATTGATCCTCCCTATAATACTGGCAATGATGGGTTCAGGTATAACGATAGGTTCAACCATTCAGCGTGGTTGACGTTCATGAGGAACCGGTTAGATGTTGCAAAGTCTCTTTTAAGAAGAGATGGAGCGATCTTCGTCACGCTTGACGATACCGAAGTACACTATGCGAAGGTGCTGATGGATGAGATCTTCGGTCGAGAAAAATTTGTTGCTCATATTGCATGGCAAAAACGGACTTCTCCTGACGATCGCGTAATACTGGGAAACGCACACGACAACATACTTGTATATGCGAGAGAGCAGGGAACAACAAAACGGGCAAATGGAACTTTTAAAACAATATTAATAAAGAAATCCGGTATTGGCAAAATAATTATTTCGCCCTACTTAATGAAAGGGCCAAGACAGGGCTCGATCTTTATTTCAGGTCAACCGCAGAATCCACATGAAATTAACCTTAGGGCCAGATAATTTTCGAGCCAAGCAACACGTCAGCATCCTCGATACAGGCAAATACGAGTCCTATTCATCGGCTTTCCGAACTGCCAAAAACGCAATAATCATGGACGCATTCATTTTCGGACCCCCAATCAATTATATCAACCAGACACTGAAAGTGCTTGAGGTACTTCGCTCCTATACTAGGCCCACACAATCAAATCTTGAGTTCCAATCATTGTTGTCTATGAACTTCTTTAAAAATTCATCGGTAAACCTAAAACTTAAAGCTGCCTCAGCGTTTGCCTCTATATCACCAATGTCATCTACAATAAATACACCGCGTTCCTCTCGCCTAAGCGACATCTCACCAAAGTTGCTAGAAAGCACCGGCACTCCCAAGGCTATGTATTCATAGTACTTAATCGGATCCACAGAAATGGTGAGGTCATTTCTTTTGAAAGGTATTAGGCCCACGTCAAAGGAAGCCATTATTTTGAGAGCATCCTGGTGGCTACAGGCCGGATACAGTTCGATATTCGCGGGTAACTTGGCCGGCAAAGCCGTATAAAGGGGACCAATTAACTTTATTTTATCATCGGGTCGACGACAAGCCAGCTCCAGAACCCACGCCCAATCAAACCACGCCCCAATCGTGCCCAAATATCCAAACACAGACTGGCTCTCTGAGTTAGAGGACACTTTGCAAAGAGAATCAGGAAGCAATCGAGCATCTAATCCGTTATGCACCAACTTTGTAATATGCTTCCCGGCGCGATTCCAGCGTTTGTAAAGCTCGGTACTGGACACATAGACAACGTCCACCAAACCAACTAATTTCTTCTCGCGCGCAGCCATCGATATACGTGACAGCCCTTTGTAAAAAGCAGGAAAATCATCCATCGCGTCATAGAAGCTAGTACATGCTGGGAACATCGATAGAATCTTCTCACTCATAATTGATGGTTTGCCAACACCAACAATCACTGTCTTTCCGAACACAAATGTCTTGATCTCAGCAAAAAGAGATTTCCAGAAAATCCCATTGATAAAGCTCGAGAATGGCAGCGGCTCAATGGGGAGCGCACCAGGTGTTAAAACTGTAAGCCATTGAGGAGAGGCCATACAACGCGCACTGGCGCGGGAACGCCTACTCCACAAATCGTCAACCGACGGTAACCTGGTTGGATAAGGATCAATCCATAACACATTACCTCCGGTCCTCTCATGAAACCAACGAGCAAGCTTATGCGGCCTCTGCTCAAAACTTAACCACGGTACGGGAGAGCAATAAACCAATACCTGCTGGGAACAATGGTTCAACTGACTATTACTCACGAACCTAACTACCCCTCCAAATCTGAGGACTGCTCAAAACATTTGGCCAGTGCTTTCGCTCGCTCATCCCAATCATTCTGATCTGCAAGATCAGACATGCGAGATCTAAACTTTGAATCATCTTTCACAGAGATAGCAACATCGAAGGCTTCACTCAACCCATGTGCATCGCTTCCTTTAAAGACTTCCCGATACTTTATACATTCATCCATGTCAGATGTAACAACAACAGGCTTTTCTAACGCAAAATACTCAAATAATTTTAATGGGGATGTAGATTTCGCGATATCTCCGGGCTTAAACGGTATAAAACAGATGTCAAACTGCCTTGCGTAGGCAGGAAGAACCTTATAATCCACCGCTCCTAGGTAAAGTACGTTATCTCGTCTAGGCAAAGACTGAGTCCCATTATAATAATCAGGGCCAATAAATATGAACCCAAGGTCTCGCCTATTGTCAACCAACTCTGTAATTGCTTCATACCAAAGCCAAGGAGCAAGAGCGCCAAAATAGCCTATAACATTC
Source organism: Bacteroidales bacterium (assembly GCA_041694335.1). Classification (GTDB taxonomy): domain Bacteria; phylum Bacteroidota; class Bacteroidia; order Bacteroidales; family JAIPAH01; genus JAIPAH01. Next base: position 4,306 of record JASMTJ010000221.1, on the reverse strand, counting down.
TTATAGCGATTACGAAATGCGACTACGTTCTCGGGAAGGATATATTCGAGATGCTTTTGATCCCTATAGTGCCGAGTATCGACTCCATTCGGCACCATCACCACTTTTTCTTCACCGACCGCCTTTACAGCTTCATCATATAGCTTTTTTGCCGAAGCAACGATGTAATCCACGTTGCCTGAAAAGGCAAAATGTTTAAGCTCAGTCAAGCGCCGAACATTCTCATCATCACCACTTATTTCATGATCAATATGATCAATATACTCATAGACAAAGCGATTGCCTTTACGTAATTGCTGAATTGCTTTAGGCGATTGAGCATAAGCCGTAGAGTATACCGAGCGCAGCGCGCCTTCAATCTGGTCAACTTCAGGACGATCAGTTATCCAAACGTTATTTTCAACCTCCCGGAATCCTGAAACGTTGTCGTTCGTCCAATTTACCGTGCGATATATTACCAGATAACCTTGACGACCCAATGCAACACTAATATGTTGCGGACGTTGATACAGCGGCACGTTCCAATCAATCACCACCTCTTGAATAAAAATCCCTTTATATTTATTAGAATGGCTAAGCACACGATCCTTGAACTCGGCCCATGATAAATCAGAGGAGCCAACCGGGATTGCCGAAGGTGCATTACCCCATTTGCCCGTTCGAAACGAACGAACAAACTGATGACGCTTTCGTTGCAAACGTTGCTGGACGCCAACTGGGAGTTGCCAGTACAGCCATCTTACAAACAGATAGAAACGGCGTTTTTGCTTAAAAATTAGTGACATAATAGACCTCAAAGGCTTTGTTACTTTCCACGAGCGAGAATCTAGAATGTCCTTGTACCTATCCTCAACATCGGAAAAATAGCTCAACTTCGAATTAAGTTCAGTGATCTGAGCTTTCAACAGCTCTGACTCTTGTGTCCTTTTTTGGTCTACTGATTGCAGTATTTCTATTTTTTCATTTAGCTGATCCAAGCGTGAAGTATAATCATCCACCTCTAGGCGGACTTCTGACAGCACAAGCTTATTTTGCTCTCGCCATTCTTTATCCAGATAAACTAGGATAATTTGCTCTCCTGGCCACTGCGTCCCCGCCATCCGGGCACAGTCAACAACTACGGAATAAACAAGACTAAAACGATCATCCAAATCTACCGGAATATTATCAGGCGAAAACGTTGTAAAATGCTCCGAAACTCTTTCATGCTCCCGATAAGGCAACGCAAAGATAAGGGCCTTTTTGGCTCTGGCCGCCAAGACATTAAAAACCTTATCCGGGCGATGAAAATGCTCTAATGTATTCGAAGAAAAGATGACATCAAAAGCCTCATACTCACTAGAGTTCTCCTCGGCGAGCCAGTCTTCAGCCTTAAAACAAATTCCCGCATATCGTTCTTTCGCGATTTCGATCGCCACCTCTGAGAAATCAACCCCAGTTAACAGGTTTTTATGAACCACTTCGGATAGTGCGTCCGTGCCATCACCTTCCGCGCATCCCCAATCCACAACACTGAGCATTTCTGATCGAATAGCACGGAACAACCAGCTTGGTAAATGATTGATGGCCACACTCGAAAAGAAACGGGACTGAGCGGGTCCATCGCTATCATCCCAATTTTCCCTGAAACGGTCATCCCAATATCTATTAGAATTTATGAACTTCACATCCGGTGCTTCTGACATATTTAGACCTTGAGACTTCTTTCGATATCCGGGTGAAACATTCCCATGACACGCTCTTCACATGAAATGGAAAAATAATGAGCGCCTTCAAGGTACTCATAATAGTGAGTGTCGGAGTACTGCCTGTTTTCAACGGCCGCAACTAACAAATACTTTCCTTGCACTAGAGGATTTTTCATTCTGAAGGAAACTTCTGAATAACCAGGCGGCATTCTGAGAGGGTCAAAGTCTTTTGTTGTACCAACAATCAAATCCGTTCCTTTTAGATCCTTAATTGAAAAGGCTACACTGACCGACTCCAGTGGTAGGTCCGCGGGGAGTTCTACCGCAATCTTTATCATTATAGGCTCACCCCAATCATATAAATCGCGCTTAAGCCCGTCTTGGTCGAACAAACCAGCTGCCTTTATCAGTCCTTTTTGTGACCCCCAATGTGTTACTGGTCGGCTGTCAAGCTCATCTTCAAAATCATCAAGTCCATACCGCACCGAAACATTGGTTCTATCTGTTCGATCAGAAAGGTCTGTCGTGTCCTCAAGATCGTCATCCTTGAACATATACTCCATATAACGACCTGTAACGGGAAACACATCACCATCTTCAACAAGCCTTCCCTGGTTTAACCATAAAGCCCTATCGCAAAGTGTTCGAACAGAGGAAACATCGTGACTAACAAATAGAATTGTAGTCCCCTGCTGCTGTATGTCTTTAATGCGCCGCATACATTTCGCAACAAATCTCGAATCGCCTACTGCCAATGCCTCATCAATTATCAAGATATCCGGATCAACATGAATAGCAATAGAAAACGCCAGTCGGGCATACATTCCACTAGAGTAGGTTTTAACAGGTTGATCAATAAATTCACCGAGTTCTGAAAAAGCTAGTACCTCGTCCATCCTGTCTTTCATAGACTCTTGAGGGAAGCCGAGAATTGCGGCATTCAAAAGAATATTCTCGCGCCCGGTAAACTCAATATTAAAACCGGCCCCCAGTTCCAGTAGTGCCGCGATGCGCCCATTAACCGTAATATCTCCATCGGTGGGACTGACCGTGCCACAGATCATTTGTAATAGCGTAGATTTTCCGCTTCCGTTACGACCTATTATACCGACCGTTTCGCCTCGCTCTACAGTAAAAGACACATCTTTGACTGCCCAAAATTCTTTATAATACTGTGGCGGAGCCAGACCAAAGAACCGGGTTACACGAGGCACTACCATTTGCTTAAGGCGGTCTTTCGGCTGGGAGAATACTTCGTAGCGCTTACTGATTCCGTTAACCACGATCGCAAGCTGATCAGAGCACATCCGCAAACCCCTTTCTGGTTTTCTGAAACCATGTAAACCCAACCATAAAAAACACGCTTGATACTGACATATATATAGCCAAGCCTGTAAAATCAGGCAGTTCTCCCCAAATCAAAACGTCCCGAGCCTGCTGAATAATAAAGGTTAAAGGATTCATCAAGAATAGGTCCTGAAAAGACTCGGGCAAACGGTCGATAGGAAAGAACACCGGAGAAAGAAACATCAGGACACTCGATATCACCCCCATGGTTTGACCAATATCTCTGAAATAAACGCCAAGCGATGCTAAAAAATAGGCTACGCCCAGCGTAAGAGTGATCAGCGGAATCATCACAATAGGCAGAAAAATCACCTGCCAGCCTGGTATGCCAATTAAAATAAAATAAGCCAAGAACCAGACAAAGACACTTATAGCAGCGTGTGTTAACGCGCTTAGTACCGAGATCCAGGGCATGATTTCCAAAGGGAAAATGACCTTCTTCACATAATTCACATTGCTGAGAATCAACGCAGGTGATCGAGTGAGAACCTCGGATAGAAAACCGTGCAGAATCAAGCCCACGAAGAGAACGATTGCGAAAACCCCTTTGCCTTCCTCTTGACCCTGTGCAGGCACTCCCCACTTAGTTTGGAAAACCACTGCAAATACAAAAGTAAAGACCGAAAGCATCAGAAGTGGATGCAAAAAAGACCACCCAATACCTATAAAAGATCCTTTATAACGACCGACAACATCCCGCTTGGTCATCTGAACAACCAAACGGCGGTTTTCCCAAGCAGAACGAAAGAACTGAAGAATGGAAGTACTTTGTGGGGCATTCGGATTCATTGAGTCTATTCCATCTTCGACTTATTGGCCTGCTAAGGCGTCCAAGATACGGGTACACGCTTTCCCGTCACCATATGGATTATGAGCACGACTCATCGCCTTATAGACACTGTCATCATCTAGCAGCAGAGATAGAGCGCCTACAATCGAGTCAGCATTCGTGCCCACCAACTTTACCGTTCCTGCAGAAACAGCCTCGGGCCGCTCTGTAGTATCACGCATGACCAATACAGGCTTGCCCAACGAAGGCGCTTCTTCCTGAATCCCCCCCGAATCTGTCAAAATAATCGAGGATCGGTTCATCAGATAAACGAACGGAAGATAATCCTGAGGCTCTATCAAGTGGATGTTATTGCGATTGCCCAATAAGCGTTTGACAGGCTCCTGGACGTTTGGGTTTAGGTGGACAGGATAGACAATCTCGACGCCTGGATAACGGTCTGACACTGTTGCCAATGCCTCACATATCCTCTCGAAGCCAC
>JASMTJ010000220.1:0-1256 GCA_041694335.1 Bacteroidales bacterium | reverse complement strand
GGAGGAGGATTATCGGGTGGCTTGGGAGGTTTTTAGCAAACTGGGCAGAGGATATTGAAATGGCAGCACCTTTACTTATTCCATTTGTGAGTTTGGTTGGACGCTCGTTGCTACAACTGATTAGGCAATGGCCGGGAGTACTTGCAGTCATCGGCCTTATTTTGGGAACGGGGTTCACCATCAATGGCATGATACGCCAAGCTGGAGAAACTGCTTTGAGCTTATGGCCTCTACTGGCCTTGGCATGTTTTTTCTTGCTGGTAAAAGAATTTATAAGGGCATGGGTGAAGGTTAGAAAGAAAGAGGCAGAACACGGGAGCGAGAGATGAGTCTTGATAGCATAAAAAGGACAGGGTTTATACTCCGTCTATTTTCTCTTGCAGCATTTTCATGCATGGTTCTTTTTGCAGGTATTGTCGTTATTCAGAATGGCGAATTGGAAAAACTGCTCCCGCCAAGTACGGCTAGAACTTTGGCAATACTGTTTGGGTATGTAGTTGCAATTCTAACATTTAACTATGCATTGGGCCTAAAAGGACGAAACTTCATGGGCTGGAAGAATGAGGCGATGCTTATTATTGGCTTTGTCATTGTCTTTATCGCAATGTTTCTTCCGCATGCATTTCCGATGCAGGAGGTCGTCGTCTCCGAGAGTTGGATACCATTTCTACCGAAGGAGGATACCTACCTGAAACCTGATTGGAAATTGGCGTTGATCGGTGTTTTGGCTTTGCCGTTTTTCATAAAATGTTGGATGGGTATTAAATCTATGCCTCTGTGGTGCTCATCGGGAAAATAAATAGTATAAAAGAGCATTGTCGAATGGCTTGCCAGTAAAGATGCAAGTGATATGAGAGTGCCTTTCCCAAGGTGGCAGGTTGCCAATAAATTATAAATAAGAATAAATAATACCTGTTTTTTAGATTGAAATAGATGCTCCAATGAATAATGAGAAAGTAAATAATTCAAGCACTGAAGAAAAGAGGTTTTTCGGAAAATTCGCCAATGATGATGCATATCGTTCGGAAGTGGAAAAGTGAAGCGGGCACGGGCAATGAATTAATCATGCTCCAGGTTCCTGAAACTGGAGTTATGAATGTTAGCCGCGCTGACGTCGCTGAGTTAGCCCGGATTTCTCATGACGGGATAAAAGAAAGCGGCTGAAAGTGCTATGATTTCAAGAGCCTAACCAATCCACCAAGCACCAACAGCCGCTATCCAAAATGGTACCTGAAAAACTGACCTTCTCGCCACTG
>JASMTJ010000219.1:0-1792 GCA_041694335.1 Bacteroidales bacterium | reverse complement strand
GCTCCAATTTCAAGTCTCTCAATGCCCACCTGAGAGCACAAAGATTCGACTCCCTCGATCTTTTCCGGCGCGGTGGCAGAGTGGTTATGCAGCGGACTGCAACTCCGTGTACGCCGGTTCGATTCCGACCCGCGCCTCCATTTTTACCCTTTAAAATCAACAAATTAATTCACCCGAATTTGGTTGATTTTCTCACCCAAAAAATATCCAAATTAAACCCAAAATATTATCCGCGGCATTGAGTGATTCCTCCGGGCGTGTTTAGCGACTGATAGCAAAAAGCCTCGCCGGAATTGGTCGAGGCTTAATAGTGAATTGAGGCTGCTCGTTGATAAAAAATAAGGCTGGATTATTGTGTCGGGTTCAGGCCCCTTCCAGTGCATTTTCGCGCAGGAATACCAGGTATTGGTAAGCCTCCCAGGGATGCATATAGGGGATGCATTGTTCGGCTGTTCCTATTGCAAATTTCGCGAGATCATCATCTGTTGCATATAGCAGGAAGACTCCATCTTCCAATAGAGGGTCGCCTGGAAAGATGTCATGAGGCTCGCTAGGGGTTTCGAACTCCAAGTTCATGCGTTTTTCAATATCATAAATTTCAACGGCCAGCTCCTCGTCAGTGAGCTCTGTGTTATTGAGCAAGTCTCGGACTTCCTTTTTGATGACTTCCAACTTCAGCGATTGCAAATACCTCCCAAGCTGCAATTTCATCTTTTCGCCGTAATATTCAGGCCACGTTCGCTCATTGATATCCCGCTCGTAGATCAGAAAGGGTTCGCTAATTTCCCCTCGATCTGAGCCTTGCAAAACTATTGAAACGGCAATAACTGAAAACTTAGGTGCAACATAAAATTTGTTTTTGTGCTCGGTATAAATCATTAATTCAGAGCTAGGGGTCATAATATTTTCTCCAGATTTTTGAGTTTGAAGCGTTATATCAATGGTTGAACCTCATACTGACCGATGGGTTCTCTAGCCGGTCTCCTGTAGGCGGTGTGTTTGAAAGCGATAATGACTTATCGTTGGCGCTGTATTCATTCTGCGTGCTTTTCAACGATGAGTTAGTCGCTGTCTAACTTTTTATAAATTGGAAGTTGAGCAGACCAATGCTGTGTAAAAAGAACTATGAGGTCCTTTTTTCTCGATCGAATTTAATCGTTGTCCTCGCCCGCTTAGGCGGCTTGATCAACCGATAATGATTTCGCATGGCCTGGGTTTCATGGCCGCCCTTGTCGTTTTCTCCTTGGCTCAGGAACTCTTCGGTCAGTCCTTTCTTGCGGAGGTCTCTGAGGTGGTACATGCCTCCATAGCCCGCTTTCTTGCAGGCATCTCGCCACGCGGCCTGCATCGTTCTGTGTTTTACTTGTTGGGCTCTTGAGCGTTTGTCGAAGTAGCGCGGATAGACTAGGAGGTACTCGCTTATGACTGCCTCCTTCCGCTTGAACTCGACAAACCACTTCCACAGATCTGCGAGATCCTCGTTCATCTCGAGTTCGATGCCGATTTTGGTTTTGTGGCGTGCAAACCGGATCACGCCGTAGGCGAAATAGTCCCCACGATCGATTGGCTTGTCATAGAGCTCACCTTGGCTTTCCTTCAAATTGAAAACGTCAATTGGCTGCTGGCTCATCATGTAGATGAGGTCGCAGATCTTCGCACGCCACGTGCCGTCCATATCTCGCTTGTTATGACGATGGACGCACAGGTGTTCAGTTATCTTCCGGTAGGCCTCGTCAGGGATCAGAACTTGGCGTTTTTCTTCGGCGGCTTTACGGATATCAATCATCGGATT
>JASMTJ010000218.1:0-40895 GCA_041694335.1 Bacteroidales bacterium | reverse complement strand
TTTTCGAAACTCAGACCCGGAATCTTTCAAGTCCGGACAATGGTATATCCTGTCCAATCGCCCACCTTCTTTGCGAATACTATTCTCCATTTTTGTATGGATAACAGACAAATCATCTTCCGACATCAGCTTTTTACCAATTCCCTGCTGATTGGTGACAATAAGAATCCTGTGAAAAATTGGGTTAAGGATCTTCAGCGCCTGCAATACTCCCGGAAGAAATTCGAACGCATCCCATTTCCTGACATATTCACCGATTAATCTGCGGTTGATAACCCCGTCGCGGTCAAGAAATAACGCAGAGTTTTGGGTGAGTTTTAGTAGGAAATCAGCAGACATACTCAGGTTATTTTCTTTCAAACAATTGCTTTTCTGCCTGCTCGCAAATGATATGCCCCAGCAGGATGTGTGCTTCCTGAATCCGGGGAGTGTCTGAGGAGGGAACATTCAGCAGAAAAGCGGCGAGGTTCTTTAGCTTTCCGCCGCTTTCTCCGGTGAGAGCAACAGTTTCCATGCCAATTTCATTTCCCTTATGAATGGCAGCAATTACGTTGGAGGAGTTTCCGGAGGTAGAAAGGCCAATGAGGATATCGCCTGCTTTTCCTTTTGCCTCCACCAGCCGGGCATATATTTCATCGAAAGAATAATCATTCCCTACGGCAGTAAGATGGCTGGTATTGGCTGTTAAAGCTTCGGCATCTAATGGCCTTCTGTCAAAATAAAACCTTCCTGTCAGCTCCGCGGCAATATGTTGGGCATCGGAGGCGCTACCCCCATTCCCACATAACAAGACCTTTTTCCCGTTGCGATAACCTTCTACAATCAGTTTAATAACGCTCTGTGTCGTTGTAAGCAGTTTTTCTTGCTCAAGTATCTTTTGTTTTACGCTTACAGAATCTTTAATGGCCTTTTCGATTTCTTTCATCAGCATTTGTTTTTCTGCTTTTGCACTTCTTCATCCAGTTGATTGATATTGTCAATCAGCTTCTCCCAGGAATACATTTTTTTAATTTCCTTGATATTTTCCACCAGCATACTTTCCTGGTAATCGTTAAAGTAATCTTCCACAGCCCGGGCAATAGCCTCCGGGTCAGGTGCGGCAACAAGTCCGGCAATGCCATGTGGTACTAACTCGCCCAGTCCACCCACATTTGTAACCACCATCGGCTTATTAAAATGATAGGCAATTTGTGTCACACCACTTTGGGTGGCCGACTTGTAGGGCTGAACCACCAGCTCAGCGGCGCTAAAATAGAGCCCCACCCGCTCAGAAGAAATAAAGTCGGTATGTAGATTAACACTATTCTCTATACCTAAATCGTTAATTAATTGATGATAACGTTCCGGATTAGAATAAAACTCTCCAGCCACCACTAGTTCCAAATCCTTATAGTTTTCCTGTAAAGGTTTCATCGCTTTCAGCAGCAAGTCGAGTCCTTTATAATCGCGGATAAACCCAAAAAAGAGCAGATGCCGCTTATCCGGATTTAACCCGAGTTGCAGCTTTGCCAACCGGCGATCGTGGCTCTTTCCGTAGTGATCGTAAAGAGGATGTGGGTTAAACCGCCGTGGTTTCTTCTTATCAAACGAATCCAAATCGCGCAACACTGATTTTGACAGCGTTAAAAACCCATCCACTGCCGAACTAAAGTACTTTGAAAACCAAAAATCCCCGATTCTTTTTTCGTGAGGGATAATGTTATGAACGACCGACAAGACCCTTGTTTTTCTTTTTCTGACCGCAAATCTTATGACCGTACCAAAAGCGGGCGCCATTAGCGGCAGCCAGTAGTTAACCATCAGAATATCGGGATTCATCTTTCGGATTTTTTGCCCGACGGCAATCCATGAGAAAGGATTCACGGAGCTAAGCTTTCGCCTGATTCTGAGGTTTTCAGGTGGCTGGTCATCAGAGAGCTGTGTTTTTCCGGGAAAAAGAAAAGCCGGATACTGTGTCGTAAAGTTTATGATTTCCACCTCATCTCCGTTCTGCTGAAACGCCTGCGCCAGCCGATGGTTAAAATCGGCCATCCCTCCGCGAAAAGGATGTGCAGTACCTACGATACATACCTTTCTGACCATAGCTTTAGACTTTAACCGACTTTGTCTTTCGAAAGCCTTGTTTCTTTTCGATGCTGTATGTGTTCTTATCCGGATTATTTCGTGAGAGCAGCTCGGCCAGGAAGCCTGTCATAAATAACTGACTGCCAATAATCATCGACAAAAGCCCGAGATAGAACAAGGGGCGCTCTGTCATATTATATTCATGCATTACCAGCTTCGCATATGCCAGGTAACCGGCAATGGCAAAACCAAGGGTAAAAAGCAAAGTGCCCAAAGCACCAAATAAATGCATCGGGCGCTTACCAAATTTCGAAACAAACATAATGGACAGCAGGTCGAGAAAGCCCTTCATAAAGCGCTCCATTCCGAATTTTGTCTCGCCATACTTTCGTGGCAGATGTTTCACCACCTTCTCCCCTATCCTGTTAAAGCCATGCCACTTGGCAATCACAGGAATATAGCGGTGCATCTCACCATAAACCTCAATATTTTTCACCACCTGGATATCATAGGCTTTTAGTCCACAGTTAAAATCGTGCAGTTTAATGCCCGACATTTTTTGTGTGAACAAGTTAAAAAACTTCGAAGGAATGCGTTTATTCAGCGGATCCTTTCTCTTCTTCTTCCAACCAGAAACAAGGTGAAACCCATCCTTTTTTATCATCTGATAAAGACCGGGAATCTCATCAGGGTTATCCTGAAGGTCGGCATCCATCGTGATAAGCACGTCGCCTTCCGCTGCTTCAAACCCTACGTTGAGGGCCGCCGATTTCCCGTAATTCCTTCTGAATTTTATACCCTTCACGGAAAAATAGGCGTCTGACAAAGACATTACCTTTTCCCACGATTTATCTGTACTGCCATCATCAATCAGAATGACCTCATACTCGAGGTCATTCTTTGTGCATACTTTATCAATCCAACCAACCAACTCATCCAACGATTCCTCTTCATTAAAAAGAGGTACTACCACCGATATATCCATCCAACTATATTTTCTGTTCTCTTCTTACAAAAATAGAAGTAATCAGTGAAATGATTGTTCCCCAGAATGTATTCGAAAGAACAGCCATGCCTGCCATTAATCCGGGCTTCATAAACTTTCGTGTCATTTCCATGGCATTGTCCAGCTCCTGGCCTTCCATTCCCTGCTTATACATTTCACTTTCAGCAGCTTCTAAAATCGGCTTAATTGCCTCAGGATCAATATACGCAAAAAAGACGTACAAATATATTGCGAGCAACACTGAAGCATAAAATGCTGTAAGAACACTCACACCAAGCGCCCTGCCGTACGAAATAAAGCCATCCTGTGCATTATCTCTGTAAGATTTGGCCGTAAAAAACATACCAACTGCAAGAAATACCATATTCAGATAGCCCAGCTCCTGATTACCCTGCTGATTGAATATGTACAACACCAGAGAAAAAATTATAAGAGCCAATCCTGTTAAGACCCCGAAGTATAATGCATTTGAATTAAGCGAACGTGGTTTATTTTCCATGATTACGTGTTTTGGTTTATAAAGCAAATGTAATCAATAAGGGGATTTCTTTTAAAAAAACGTGATTGAATTTTGTGCGTATTACAATCTTTTATACTTTTGCAGTCTCGGGTAAGTCTTGTACGACCAGCTCCCGCTGAACTCCCCCAGGACCGGAAGGTAGCAAGGGTAAGCGGTTGTAGCGGTGCGATGCAAGTAGCTTACCCGTTCTTTTTTACTTTCTTTCTGGCGTTTAATTTTGTATTTTTGTTAAACTATAAATCAATCCTTATTCTATGATAATAAAAGTACACCCGGAGAATCCCGGCAAACGACAAATAGAACAAATTGCTGAAACACTAAAAAACGGCGGGGTGATTATTTACCCTACTGATACCGTGTATGCCTTTGCCTGCTCTGTTGACCAGCCCAAGGCAGCCGACAAAATTGTTATGATAAAAGGGGAGAAAAAGAAGAAGAGTGATTTCTCGCTGATTTTTAAAGATATCAGTCAGGTATCTGATTTCACCAAACCTATTCCCAACGAGGTTTTTCGCGTGATGAAAAACAACCTTCCCGGGCCTTTCACCTTCTTACTGGAAGCCAATAACCGGGTTCCGAAAATTTTTAAGGATAAAAAGAAAAAAGTCGGAGCCCGTATCCCTGCCAATAATGTTCCTTTAGCTATCGTGGAAGCCCTGGGCGTTCCGCTTATGACTTCGAGTGTGCACGATGAAGATGAAATCCTGGAATACACCACCGATCCGGAGCTGATCGAAAAGCGCTACGGCAAGCAGGTGGACATGGTAGTGGATGGCGGAACCGGCGACAATGAAGCTTCCACCATTATTGATTGCACCCAGGGAGAGATTGAAATTATCCGGCAAGGCAAGGGAGAAATTCAATAAATCATTTCTGTGGATCAGGGTAGTACAATTAAATATAAAGTTTTTCTAGAATCGGGTTTGGATCTTTATTTTAAAGGTACTACTTTTGCATCCGCGTTTTCAAAACGGCTGATTCCGTAGCTCAGTTGGTAGAGCAACGCCCTTTTAAGGCGTGGGTCCTGAGTTCGAGCCTCAGCGGGATCACCTCAAGGCTTCTCTGTTAAATAAGGGGAAGCCTTTTTTATTTTTAAGAAATATTTTAGCTCTTAAGCCCTTTTTTACTATCTTGCAATTGCTATTTTTACAAAAAATTAAACCACCTTATGAAAAAGCGAGTACTAGTGACTGGTGGAGCGGGATTTATCGGCTCTCACCTTTGTGAAAGACTGCTCAACAGCGGGCATGAAGTAATCTGTTTAGATAACTATTTTACCGGAAGTAAAGAAAACATCGTTCACCTGATGGACAACCCCTTCTTTGAATTGATCAGGCACGACATCACTTTTCCTTTTTTCATTGAGGTGGATGAAATCTATAACCTCGCCTGCCCGGCCTCTCCAGTCCATTATCAGTACAATGCCATTAAAACGGTTAAAACATCGGTGATGGGTGCCATCAATATGCTCGGCCTGGCTAAGCGGATTAAGGCAAAAGTGCTTCAGGCTTCTACCAGTGAAGTTTATGGCGACCCTGAGGTGCACCCTCAGAAAGAAGATTACTGGGGCCATGTCAATCCTATCGGGCGTCGCTCATGCTATGATGAGGGCAAGCGTGCGGCCGAAACGCTCTTTATGGATTATCATTTGCAGAATGATGTCCAGATAAAAATCATGCGTATTTTCAACACTTACGGGCCACGGATGCATCCGCGCGATGGCCGCGTTGTTTCAAACTTTATTGTCCAGGCGCTCAGAGGCGAGGATATCACCATTTTTGGCGACGGAAGTCAGACAAGAAGCTTTCAGTATGTAGATGATCTGCTCAACGGAGCAACAGCCCTGATGGCTACCGACAGCAGTGTTACCGGCCCGGTCAACATCGGCAACCCGGATGAGTTTACCATTAAAGAGTTAGCCGAAATGGTAATCGAGATGACCAATACCAAATCGAAAATAGTATACAAGCCTTTACCACAGGATGATCCTATGCAGCGAAAGCCGGACATCACGCTCGCAAGAGAAACTCTGGGCTGGGAACCAACCATAAAGCTCGAAGAAGGACTTAAGGATACGATTGCTTATTTTGATAACCTGATGAAAAAGACCAACAATGAACTTTTTGATTACAGGCGCTAAAGGGCAGCTAGGCTCGAAAATAAAAGATTACAAAAATAATTTTTCCGATCACCTGTTTTTCTTTACGGATGTCGATACGCTGGACATTACTGATGAGATAGCTGTAAATGAATTCATCGAAGGAAACGAAATAGACATCCTGATAAACTGCGCGGCCTACACTGCCGTGGATAAAGCTGAATCGGAAACCGATCTGGCACAAAAGCTTAACGCAAAAGCTCCGGGATTGCTTGCCAGGGCATGCAAACAAAAGGGTGCTGCGTTGATTCACGTCTCAACGGATTATGTTTTTAACGGAAAAACATTTATTCCTTACCGGGAAGATATGACCACCGATCCTCAGTCAGCTTATGGCAAAACCAAGCTCAACGGGGAGATTGCCGTCCGGGAATCGGGTGTTGACGGAGCTATTGTAAGGACTTCGTGGCTTTATTCAGAGTATGGGAACAATTTTATGAAAACCATGCTGCGTATGGGCGCAGAAAGGGAGCAGCTTTCGGTGGTATTCGATCAGGCCGGAAGCCCGACCTATGCCGGCGACCTGGCCCTGGCCCTTGTTCAGCTGGCCCTACAGAAATTCAATGGGTTGGAAGTTTACCACTACGCTAATGAAGGGGTTTGCTCTTGGTATGATTTTGCCGTTGAGATTATGAAACACAAATCGCTCGATTGCAAAATAAAGCCTATCGAATCGAAAGACTACCCCACTCCGGCCGCGCGTCCTCCTTACAGCGTGTTCAACAAATCAAAAATCAAAAATAAACTCAGCATCGACATTCCGCACTGGCGGGATAGTCTGACTATGTGCCTGGATAAATTGTAACCCGGAAACGCTGTGATTTTACGAACATCAAGTCTTATCAAGTGTTTGGGGAAATAAACAACGACAAAAATCTTTAAAACCATGAAAACTGAAAAATACATTCTGGATAAAGCAGAAAAATGGACGCAAGCTCCGTTTGACGAAGAAACGCAGCAGCGTGTTAAGGCGCTCCTTGAAAATGATGACGAAGAACTAACGAATGCTTTTTACAAAGACCTGGAGTTTGGTACCGGAGGCCTTCGCGGCGTGATGGGTGTGGGCACTAACCGCATGAACATTTATACGGTGGGAATGGCAACCCAGGGGCTGGCGAATTACTTACTAAAAACTTATCCTGGTAAAGAAATTAGAGTAGCCATCAGCTACGATTCCCGGATAAACAACACCTTATTTGCCGACACAACAGCTAAGGTACTTACAGCTAACAATATCAAGGTTTTGCTTTTTAACGAGCTTAAGCCTGTGCCTGAGCTGAGTTTTGCCATCCGTCATAAAAAGTGCCAAAGCGGAATTATGATTACCGCCTCGCACAACCCGAAAAAGTATAATGGCTACAAAGTATATTGGAATGATGGCGGACAAATAGTTCCTCCACACGATAAAAATATAATTAGTGAAGTTCAGAAAATTGAGAGCATTGAGCAGGTTAATTTTAATGGCAACGAAGAATTAATTGAGCACATTGGTGAAGAGATGGATCAAGCCTATGTTAATACGCTTAAAAACCTGTCGCTTTCGCCGGAAATCATCGAAAAGCAAAGCAACTTCAAACTTGTTTACACTCCAATTCATGGCTCGGGTGTAAAGATTGTTCCGATGGCCCTGCAAGCTTTTGGTTTTAAAAATCTCTTTAATGTCAATGAGCAGGATGTAGTAGATGGGAACTTCCCCACAGTTCAGTCGCCCAACCCTGAAGAGCCGGCAGCGCTCAACATGGCAATCGAACAAGCTAAACAGGTGGGCGCCAGCCTTGTGATGGGAACCGATCCGGATGCCGACAGAGTGGGGGTAGCCGTGAGAAAAAGCGATGGGAATTATGAACTGCTGAATGGAAACCAAACTGCCTCCATCCTGATTTATTACCTGCTGACCAAATGGAAAGAAAATAACAAGCTTACAGGAAAAGAATATATCGCTAAAACAGTTGTAACTTCAGATCTTCTGCAAGAGATTGCTGATCGTTTTAGCGTTCGAACTTACGAGACACTCACAGGGTTTAAATGGATTGCTGACCTCATTGGCAGCAAAGAACCTGAAGAGACATTCATTGGTGGTGGAGAGGAAAGCTACGGATATCTTATCGGGGATAACGTTCGCGATAAAGATGCTGTTATCTCTTGCTGTATGATTGCAGAGGCTGCAGCATGGGCCGCCGAAAAAGGAAAAACGCTTTATGAGCTCCTTCCGGAGATTTATTCTGAGTTCAGCTTCTATCTCGAAAAACTTATCTCTGTGGTTCGTGAAGGAAGAAAGGGAGCCGAAGAGATAAAAAGCTGGATGGAGAATTATCGCAGCAACCCTCCAAAGGTCATTGACGGACAAAAAGTTGTTGAACTGCGCGATTACGCATCAGCTGTTTCCAAAAATCTTCAAAGCGGTGAAGAAACAACAATTGATCTTCCAAAGTCGAATGTGATTCAGCTGCTTACCGAAGATGGCAGTAAGATCACCATGCGTCCCTCAGGTACAGAACCTAAGATTAAATACTACTTCAGCGTAAAGACGAATCTCGATGACCAAAACGATTTTGATAAGGTCAAACAAAAACTTGATCAAAAAATCGAGAATATCATCAAGTCGCTGAACATCCAAAAATAAAGCATTACAACCACAACAACCTGTCATAAAGCTTTTTAAAAGCTCTTATGAACAGGTTGTTGTTTATATATTTTTCTTGGCTGAAGTAATAGTGTGTAAAATCTTTTTAGCTTTGTCTTTCGAACGAGGAGCAGATTATACATCTATTATTCTTATATGAAGAGTGAATTCGGAAACAAGTCATTTCCGGTTTGGATGCTTAGCGAAATGGAGATCAGTATCTGGGAGCAAAAGCTTGAAGGTCCTTTCGATTATCGTCTACCTATGCGTCATGTGATATGCACATCTGTTTTTAACAAAGTGCAGGAACAGGTATATCAACTCGACAGAGCGCGGGTAAATACTGAAAGTTTTTACATCCGCAACACCTTACCTACAAGCCTCAACAAACCAAATATTAATGATGTGATTTGGGATAATGCTGTGCTGCATGAGCTCGATTCAATAAAAAACTGCACTCAGTCATATCGCCCGAAAATTATTTTCTGTTTTGGCGCCTTCACATACGAAAGCATGCGCCGTATTGATGAGCAAAAGGAAGAAAGAAGCTACGGCTCCTGGACACCAGAAGAGCTTGGCAAGGCTTTCGCAGATCAAGTCAATTCTTTCGATATAAATAAAGTCAACTATTTCCCGCTTCTCGACCGCAGCATCTCAGGATGGAAGTTCCTTGAAAGTCATGATGAGTTTGTGGGCCAACCGAATGCTGATTATTTTGGTTATGTTGGACAGGAGATCGGTAAAATACTGATTCAGCATAAAGATGATCTGGATATCTGGCTTTAAGCCGCCTTCATTCAAGCTTCATCTATAATCCATTGATTTTTGATACTTTTGCACTCCAAAATTTAAAATGATGCAACAGCAAAGTAACGATCCGGTATATTCTAAACATGTGTTGGAAATGTTGACAGTAGCCAATGAGTTCTGTCATTTTATCGAGCAAAGTGAAGATTACAGCAAAAAAAACATCCTTGAATTTATACATAAAATTCTTCCGATGCTATACCTAAAAGGGATTCTGATGCCTTCGGTGGTGGTTGAGGACTCATCATACAACGAAAAGTATGTGAACGAAATGCAGTGGGAACACGTTTTTTATGCCATCAAGCATAAGCTGAAAGACGATGATGATTTCTGGATGGTACGAAATACAGGGCTTAATGAGTTTGAACCCCAGAAACACAGTTTGTCTGACTTGCTTGCAGATATCTACCAGGATATGAAAGATTTCGTGATGCTTTACCAGCAATCATCGGTTTATGCCAAGCAAAATGCTGTAGCCGATTTCAAGAATTATTTCCAGAACCATTGGGGCGAAAGGGCTCTGAAGGCCTCAAAAAGATTGCACGAGTTGATTTACCAGCCCACAAGGGATCCTTTTTCTGATGAAAACAAGCTTGGACTGGAAGAGTAAAACTGTAGTTGACTCTTTATAAAACTCTGAGACTAAATCTTTTTCAGAAAATACGAAATAGTTACTATTTGAGTTTTTACGAAAGCCGTTGTTTTTCGGCTTTTGAGGAATTTTCAATGCGAAAAATCCCCATAAATAGGGAGTAAAAATAATTTACAAAAACGTAAATTTGTGTCCTGATTGAGTCTAAATAAACATGAGATGACATTATACGATCTGCCACAAGGGGAAAAGGGTGTGATTACCAAGGTGCGGGGGCAAGGTAGCTTCAGGAAGCGCATTATTGAGATGGGCTTTGTGGTAGGCAAAGAAGTGGAGGTCATCAAAAAGGCTCCTTTAAAGGATCCGGTGGAGTATAAGATCCTGGATTACTTTGTTTCGCTGCGAAACAACGAGGCGCAGCTTATCGATATCAATGCAGATTTTGAACCGCCCGCTGAGAGAGAACCTTTTAACGGTACTATCGACAGCACAATACTCAAAAAATCAGTCCGCAAGAAGAAAGAAAAAGAGATAAACATTGCGCTTGTTGGAAACCCGAATTCCGGAAAAACAACCATTTTCAATAGTATCAGCGGGCTTTCTGAAAGAGTCGGAAACTACAGTGGAGTTACCGTTGATGCTAAAAAAGCCACGATAAAGTATAATGGCTACCGGTTCAATATTATCGACCTTCCCGGAACGTACTCCATCACTGCTTATTCGCCCGAGGAACTTTTCGTTAGAGAATATATTCTGGAGCAGCAGCCTGACATTGTGGTCAATATCGTTGACTCCAGCAACCTCGAAAGAAATCTGTACCTGACCACACAGCTTATCGACATGGACATCAAAGTGGTTGCAGCACTCAACATGTATGATGAGCTGCAACAAAAGGGTGATAAGCTAAACTACAGTATGCTTGGTAAAATGCTTGGAATTCCTTTTGTTCCTACGGTAGGAAGCAAAAAGATTGGAATCGACAATCTGTTTCGGAAGGTCATCGATGTATTCGAAGATCGCGATGATATTGTCAGGCATATCCATGTTAATTATGGGCGGAACCTGGAAAGCGCTATCGAGGAACTGGAAAAAGCAATCGTTTCTATCACCAGTGATAATGAGGCGGAGGTAGTGCTTGCACCGCGGTTTTTAAGCATTAAAATGTTGGAACGGGACCCGGATGTGGAGGCGCGAATTGATGCCTTCCCCAACAGAGAAAGCATCCATGAGATCAGGGACCGTCAGACGAATCGAATCCGCAAAGAAATAGAGGAAGATTGCGATTGCGAAACAATGATTACCGATGCAAAATACGCTTTCATTTCCGGAGCACTGCATGAAACGCTGACGCCGAATAAAATCCAGCGCATCAAGAAAAGCGAGATTATCGACCTTTTCATTACCCATAAAATATGGGGCATCCCGATTTTTGCTGCTTTCATGTGGCTTACCTTCTGGTCTACTTTTACTTTGGGGGCCTACCCGATGGCTTGGATAGAGGCCGGTGTAGACGCCCTGGGAGGTTTCGTTAGTCAGCAAATGACCGACGGCATCCTGAAAGACCTTATTGTCAACGGACTGATAGGAGGAGTTGGTGGCGTGCTGGTCTTTCTTCCGAATATCGTCATCCTTTACTTTTTCATTGCCCTGATGGAGGATACAGGCTATATGGCCCGCGCTGTGTTTATCATGGACCGCGTAATGCATAAAATCGGGCTTCACGGAAAGTCTTTCATCCCATTGCTCATGGGATTCGGTTGCAATGTTCCGGCAATTACAGCCACCCGCACCATCGAAAGCCGGCGCGACCGCATTGTCACCATGCTCATCACACCTTTCATGTCATGCAGCGCACGCCTTCCGGTGTTTATCCTGTTCATCTCTGCCTTTTTTGACTCATACCAGGCCACCATTCTTTTCGGACTATATTTACTGGGGGTACTCCTGGCAATCGGCAGTTCGCTGCTGTTTACAAAAACCATTTTCAAAAAGGCAGACCTTCCTTTTGTGATGGAACTGCCGCCATACCGGATGCCGACAATCAAGTCGTTGCTAAAGCACATGTGGAGCAGCGCCCAGCAATACATTAAAAAGATTGCAGGAATTATTCTTGTTGCTTCCATTATTATCTGGGCGCTGGGCTATTTCCCCAGAGATGTGGAATATTCCAGAGACTTTGAGAACGAAATTACCTATCTGGAAAGCAATAAAGATTACCTTCAAAATTCGGGGCAGGAGCAGGTAGGAACCTATACCATAAAAGTAATTGATGAAAGGCTCAGGGAACTTAAACTTCAAAAAAGAGCCGAAAAGCAGGAAAGTTCGTACATCGGGCAGCTTGGTAATTTCATCCAGCCGGTAATGGATCCTTTGGGTTTCGACTGGAAGATGTCGGTAGGGATTTTATCAGGAATTGCTGCAAAGGAAGTTGTGGTTGGCACGCTGGGTGTGCTCTACCAGGCCGAGGTGGAAGATGAGGAAAACCCGTCGAACCTGATAGATAAACTCAGACAACAATCCTTCGTATCAGGCCCTGAGATGGGTAATCCGGTGTTCACTCCGGTGATAGCCCTCAGTTACATGATATTTATTCTGATTTACTTCCCATGCGTGGCCGTGGTTGCTGCTGTTAAGAAAGAATCAGGAAGCTGGAAATATGCCGCATTCCTGGTATTCTACACAACGGCAGTGGCTTGGATTGCAGCATTTCTGGTAAATCAAATCGGAAACCTGATAGCTTAATTTATGTGGCAGGAAATCATTACATACATCATCATAGCCATTGCAGCAGGACTTGCAGTGCGAAAAGCGTATTTGAAATTCAAAAAACCTTCAGGATGCGATAGCTGCAGCTCAGACAGCTGCGCGGCGTGTGGCTTAGCCGACCTTAAGAAAGAAATGGACGAGAAAAAAGAAGGTCGGCAACAGTTTACAACCAAAACCTACAATCCGCAGGCTAAAAGTCTTCAGTAGAGAAAACCCGCGGTGTATTTCGACCCGGGGTTGAAATAATTATTTTTCATTCTTAAAATAAAAATCATAAATTTGCTTAGGGCTCATTAAAACCTGACCAAAATGGCTATAAACAAGGAATTATTGCAGGAGACATTCGATATTTATGATAATGAAACGATTGTAGAGATTATCAATATCTTCTTTGAAGAGCATCCCGACCGAATCAAAGCACTCGATGAAGCAACAAGTAACCAAGACAGTGAGCTGCTCAGAACAACAGCCCATGGATTAAAAGGTGTTATCAGTCATTTCCATGCAGAGGAAGCCCGCAGCCTGGCTAAAAAACTGGAAGACAAAGGTGCTGAAGGTGATTTTAGCGGAACAGATGAAATCAAAGAAAAGCTTTATCGCGAGTTAGATGAGATGATGGAAGAACTGAAGGAAATTAAGAAAAACTATCAATAGCGTTATGCCGATAATCAACAGGAAAGAATTTGAAGAAAGGCTGGAAATGCTTTCAGCAGAGGTGATGGTTGAAGTTATCGATATTTTCAATGAAAGTTATCCCGAAAGGAAGGAAAATATACAAGAAGCCCTTAGTGAAAAAGACCAAAAAAAGCTGGAATTTGAAATACACGCACTGAAAAACGACCTTTCACAATTCGGGGCTGACGAATTATTCAACAACACCCAATTGCTTCTGGAAAAAATCAGGGAAAGTGACTCCACTGATTTCGAAAAAGATGCCAATAATTTAATTGGTCAAATCGATCAGGAATTACTTCCTGAGCTTAATCAGTGGTATAACAAGCAAGCCTAACGAATCAGGTTATCCAACCTGTTCATCCCCTCAACAGCCTTTTCATAATTTGGAAAAATCTCGAGTGAGCGCTGATAATCTTTACGTGCTTTTTGCAGTTCACCTGTTAATTCGTAGGCATAGCCGCGGTTGTAGTAGGCCTGAAAGTAATTATCATTATGATTAATGGCTTTGGTCATAAAATCTATGGCTTTCTCATAATCCTCGTCATAAACAAGCGCCATGTAACCGATATTATAGTAGGCATGAGGATAGGCACTATCAAGAGAAATGATATTATTATACGTTTCCTCCGCTTTTCCATACTGACCATTTTCCTGGTAATGCAGCCCCAGCAAATACATCGTACTTAAATCTTCCGGATCGATATTGAGGGCACTGTTAAAATAATCTAGAGCCATCGCATTGCCCTGCTCCGACATAAGAATCCCCACTTTAAGAAAAGGGTCTTTGAACGATGGGTCGCGGGTGACCGCTTCCTGATAGTTGGAGATGGCTGCCGCTGTATCCTGCTGCTCCTCTTTAATGTAGCCTTTGATGAACCAGGCCCTTGCCATCCCGGGCTTCAGGCTGATGGCCCGGTTGATGTATTTGGTGGCTTCCTTATAATTTTTGTATGCCAGTTCAAGCTTAGACAGCCGCACAAGAGCAGCAAGATTCTTGCTGTCGTTATCAACCACCCTGCGCAGCACATCACGGGCATCTTCAAACCTGTTCATTTGTTGATAAATATCCGTCAGCAAAACCAAATGCTCAGGATTAGCAGACTCTATCTGCATTGCCTGCCCCACATCGCGCAAAGCCAGGTTTATCTGGCCGTCGCGGAGGTAGTAATCAGCCCGTTGATGAAACAACGCTGCATTTAATGAATCTTCCGAAATCTGATTATTTAGTAAAGCCAGCGAGTCTGCTACCTGCTGCTGCTTTTCGTCTTTGTTTTGATTCCCCTTATTTGTGCAAGCACTTGCTAAAAAAGCAATAACTGCAAATAGAATTATTCCCCTCTTCATCGGTTATCTGAAATAAGTTTTGAAAAAGGAGCCGTTCAATAAACGGCTCCCGGATATTTATTATGCTTCAGCATCCAGTCCTTTAATGTGCTCACGTACCTTCTGTTCAAGCTCTTCGGCAAGTTCAGGATTATCAAAGAGAAGTTTTTTCACAGCATCTCTTCCCTGTCCAAGCTTCGTGTCGCCATAGCTGTACCATGAACCACTTTTATTGATAATATTAAAGTCAACCCCCATATCGATAATCTCTCCCATCTTCGAGATTCCCTCGCCATAAATGATATCGAATTCAGCCTGACGGAACGGAGGGGCCATTTTATTTTTGACCACTTTTGTGCGGGCCCGGTTCCCGATGACATCCGTACCATCTTTAATCTGGCCGATACGACGGATATCAATCCTCACTGAACAGTAAAACTTCAGGGCATTACCACCGGTAGTAGTCTCAGGGTTGCCAAACATCACTCCAATCTTCTCACGAAGCTGGTTGATAAATATACAGGTGGCTCCAGTTTTGCTGATGGTAGCCGTCAACTTTCTGAGCGCCTGGGACATCAGACGAGCCTGAAGCCCCATTTTTGAGTCTCCCATATCCCCTTCAATCTCGCTTTTAGGAGTAAGGGCGGCAACAGAGTCGATGACGATGATGTCGAGGGCGCCCGAGCGTATAAGATTGTCGGCAATCTCCAAAGCCTGCTCACCATGGTCGGGTTGTGAGATCAGGAGATTATCGATATCCACGCCTAACTTCTTGGCATAAAACCTGTCGAAAGCATGCTCGGCGTCGATAAATGCCGCCAAACCGCCCTGTTTCTGTGCCTGTGCAATTGCGTGAATGGCAAGCGTGGTTTTCCCTGAAGACTCAGGCCCAAACACTTCCACCACTCTTCCGCGTGGCAATCCGCCAATACCCAGGGCCGTATCCAGCCCAATTGAACCTGTGGGAATGGACGGGAAGTCATCAACTTTTTCATCGCCCATTTTCATTACGGCACCCTTGCCATATTCTTTATTGAGTTTATCAACAACTAGATCAAGCGCTTTGAGCTTTTCACTGTTGTCTCTTCCGGTTTCTTCTTTTGATTTAGCCATTGCTGCTGTATTAATTATATTTCTCTAAAATCTGTTCGGTATGCGCTTTTGTTTTCACTTTCGTGAATACGTGCTCAATTTTACCCTCTTCATCAATAATAAATGTCATCCGGTGTATGCCTTCAAATTCTTTCCCATACATCTTTTTCTTTCCCCAAACGCCATAGGCATTAATTATTTCTTTTTCAGTATCAGGAATTAAAGGAAAAGGCAAATCATTTTTGGCCTTAAAATTTTGTTGTTTCTTCACGCTGTCGGCACTAACTCCAATGATTTTGAACCCCTTTTCAAGAAGTGCCTCGAAATTGTCACGCAAGTTGCACGACTCGGCAGTGCATCCGGGTGTGCTGGCTTTCGGGTAGAAATACAGAATCACCTTGCTTCCTTCGTAATCCTCGAGGTTAATCGTATTATCATCTTGGTCTTTAGCTGAAAAAACAGGAGCTTTTTCTCCTTCTTTCGGAATTGACATAGCTTTTTTAAGATTTAAATTATTATTTATGTTCTGGTAATTAACACCATACTTATAAAATTGCTTGAACCTGGCTTAATTTTTAAGGTTTTGCCATTCTTTTCTCAAGATTAGCAAAGATAAGACTTGAAATCGACAAAATCACCTTCCGGACTATGTTTTTTCTTTACTGATTTTCTTTTGGTAATACTTACAGAAATGTGTCAACGGGCACTCTTCACATTTCGGCTTTCGCGCCGTGCAAATGTATCTTCCGTGCAAGATAAGCCAATGATGCGCGATGGGCAATTGTTCTTCGGGAATATATTTTACAAGCTGTTTTTCGGCCTCAAGCGGGTTCTTAGCGCGATAAGTTAACCCCAACCGCTCCGACACCCTAAACACATGTGTATCCACGGCCATGGCCGGCTTGTTATAAACCACGCTGGCAATCACATTAGCGGTTTTCCTTCCCACACCTGGCATCTTTTGCAAAGTATCAACATCCGAGGGCACTACTCCACCAAAATCGTGATAAAGCATTTTGGCCATTCCAAGTAAATGCTTCGACTTATTATTCGGGAAAGAGCATGATTTAATATAGGAAAGAATCTCTTTGGTGTCACTCTCCGAAAGCTCCTTTTCTGAAGGGAAGCGTTTGAAAAAGTCAGGCGTGATTAAATTAACGCGCTTATCGGTGCATTGAGCTGAAAGTATCACCGCTACCAACAATTCATAAGGGGTGGTGTAATGGAGTTCCGTTTCAGCAACAGGCTGGTTTTTCGAAAAGTAATCAAGAAAAGCAGCGAATCTTTCGGGTTTTCTCATGCTTTTTTTGCTGTCAAAAATAAAAAAACCCGGCATATCACCGGGCTGTATTATCAGTTCATATTTAACTTAACTATCCCGCACTCGCTGGTGCGATGAATCCTTAGTGATTTGGAATAATTGATAATATTCTGAATCACTTTCCTTCTTGGCCTCATTTCGTGCATAGTGTCGTATGATGCTCCGTTTTCTGTTTTTGATGTTTGCGACAAAAGAGACTTTAACGTAAAGTTTTTATCCATATAAAGATATTAGTATTACACATTATTTAGTCTACTAACGTCTTGATACAGAAAATTATTTCATCCGAAAAGAAATTTACCTTGTTAAAATCAGGTTTTTCTCTTCTATCAGCTTTCTCAGGTTGATGAGTGCATATCTCATACGGCCCAGGGCTGTGTTAATGCTCACATCGGTTTGTTCAGCAATATCCTTAAAACTCATATTCGCATAATGCCTCATTTTTAGCACTTCCCTTTGCTCTTCAGGCAGATATTCCACTAAACGACGCACATCGCGATGAATCTGATCAGTAACCATCGACTCTTCTACCGAAGGGGCTTCGAGCTGAATGGTGTCGAAAATGTCAAAGTCATCGGAACTGTTGTTCACCACCGGGATACGCTTTTCTTTCCTGAAATGGTCAATAATGAGGTTGTGCGAGATACGCATGACCCACTGCAGAAATTTACCTTCTTCCTTATAGTTTCCTGCGCGCAAAGTGTTTACAACCTTAATAAAGGCATCCTGAAAAATGTCCTCGGCCAAATCTTTATCTTTTACTACCATAAAGATATAGGCGAAAACGCGATTTTCGTGTTTACTGATTAGCTTTTCGAGGGCTACATGGTCACCATCGAGATACTTACGAATAAGTTCTTTGTCACTAACTGATGATCGAACTTCCATAAAAATTGCTCTTTAAAGTTAAATCGTAAAAGTATCCTCGATAGTCCTCCTTTTTTTAAATAGTTTTACTTTTGTATGCTTATGTATGAAGTAGCAAATATATGTAAGCTTCTTAATTGAAACAAATTTTTTTTAAATTTTCTTAAAATCCGTTTTCAGAGTTGCAGCAAAAAACAGACCAAATCGATCCGAAAAGGAATATCATTATTAAAGGAGCACACATTCATAACCTGAAAAATATGGATGTGGCCATTCCTCGTAATAAGCTGGTAGTCATCACCGGCGTTTCAGGTTCCGGAAAATCTTCACTGGCTTTCGACACCCTTTATGCCGAGGGACAGCGAAGGTATGTGGAAAGCCTGAGCTCCTATGCCCGACAGTTTATGGGAAGAATGTCGAAGCCACAGGTAGAATACATCAAAGGTATCGCCCCGGCTATTGCCATTGAGCAAAAGGTAAACACCCGTAACCCGCGCTCTACGGTGGGCACCAGCACCGAAATCTATGAGTATCTTAAACTCTTGTATGCACGTATCGGCAAAACTTACTCACCGGTATCGGGCGAGCAGGTGAAACGTAACACCACCGAAAATGTGGTAAATTACCTCAGCTCAAAAAAAGAAGGGACGAAAGCAATCATTCTTGCACCTTTGCATATTCCCGGAGGAAGAAAAATAAACGATCATCTCAGCATCCTTAAGCAACAAGGCTTTGGCAGGATAAGAAATGCAGGGGAGATTCTGAAAATTGATGAGGCCATAAAATCAGGAAAAGTAAAAAAGAAAGACCTCCGGATTGTGATTGACCGTGTGGTGGTAAAAAACGATAAGGACACGAAAGCGCGAATAGCTGATTCTGTACAGACTGCCTTTTTTGAAGGAAGAAATATCTGCGAAGTAATTAGTTACGAAGAGGATAAAGAACTTAAGAAGACATTTTCCACTGATTTCGAAAAAGACGGGATTAAGTTCGAAGAGCCTTCGGTCAACTTTTTTAGCTTTAACAACCCCTACGGAGCCTGTCGCACGTGCGAAGGCTTTGGTTCGATTATAGGAATAGATGAAGACCTGGTTGTGCCCGACAAAAGCTTATCGGTTTACGAAGATGCCATCGCCTGCTGGAAGGGTGAAAAGATGAGTGAGTGGAAGCATGCACTAATCAGAAACGCCGACCAGTTTAATTTTCCGGTGCACCGCCCCTATTATGACCTTTCTGATCATGAAAAAGAGATTCTATGGAATGGCAATGAGCATTTTAAAGGACTTAATCAGTTTTTCAAATACCTCGAGAGCAAGGCATATAAGATACAGTACCGGGTGATGCTTTCGCGCTATCGCGGCAAAACAACCTGCCCCTCGTGTAAAGGCAGCCGCCTCAGAAAAGACACTTATTATGTGAAAGTAGCAGGGAAGTCGATAAACGATCTGCTGATTATGCCGGTGGATGAACTTTTCGATTTCTTTAAGACCATTGAACTCGATCGGCACGATTTGGAGGTAGCCTCGCGCTTGCTCACCGAAATCACCAACCGTTTGCAATATCTCAATGATGTGGGTTTAAGTTACCTT
This sequence comes from Bacteroidales bacterium, assembly GCA_041694335.1. Classification (GTDB taxonomy): domain Bacteria; phylum Bacteroidota; class Bacteroidia; order Bacteroidales; family JAIPAH01; genus JAIPAH01. The sequence continues at coordinate 21,492 of JASMTJ010000218.1, read as the reverse complement.
ACGCTGAACCGTTTGTCGAACACTCTTTCGGGGGGAGAGTCGCAACGTATAAATCTGGCCACATCGCTGGGCAGCAACCTGGTTGGCTCGATGTACATCCTTGACGAACCCAGTATCGGGCTGCACCCACGCGACACACACCGCCTGCTGAAAGTGCTTAAAAAGCTCCGTGATATTGGCAACACTGTTATTGTGGTGGAGCATGAGGAAGAGATTATCAATGCTGCCGACGAGGTCATCGATATTGGGCCCAGGGCCGGAACACATGGCGGAGAACTGGTTTTCCAGGGCACAAGAAAAGAGATGGAAAAGCATCCGGATAGCCTGACAGGGCAATACCTTAACGGAACGCGCAGTATTGAACTGCCTGCCTCCCGGCGCAAATGGAACAACCACATCACCCTTTCGGGCGCACGCCACAACAACCTGAAGAACATCGACGCCAGGTTCCCGCTGAATACGATTACAGTGGTAACCGGAGTAAGTGGCTCAGGAAAAACTTCTTTGGTGAAGGGAATCCTTTATCCGGCACTGAAAAAAATGTATGGCGGATATGGAGAAAAAACCGGACAGTTCAACCGGCTGTCAGGAGAATATGATCGTATCAGTCATGTAGAAATGGTCGATCAAAACCCTATCGGGAAATCGTCGAGATCTAACCCGGCCACCTACGTCAAAGCCTTTGATGATATCCGTAACCTCTTTGCAGATCAAAAGCTGGCCAAACTCAGAGGGTATAAACCAGGATACTTCTCTTTTAACATACCCGGCGGACGCTGTGAGGAATGCGAAGGTGAGGGCGTAGTAAAAATTGAAATGCAGTTTATGGCCGACATTTACCTGACCTGCGATGAATGTAAAGGTACACGCTTTAAAAATGAGGTGTTGGAGATAAAATATCGCGACAAGTCGATTAATGACATCCTTGAGATGACGATTGATGATGCCATTGATTTCCTGAAAAGTGAAAAGAAACCCAACACCACCGAAAAGAAAGTGCTGCAAAAGCTTCAGCCTTTATCGGATGTGGGAATGGGCTACGTTCAAATGGGACAATCGGCCAACACCCTCTCAGGTGGCGAAGCCCAGCGCATCAAGCTGGCTTCATTCCTGTCGAAGGGAGACAAGGAAAAGCCGGTCTTGTTTATTTTCGATGAGCCCACAACAGGATTGCATTTTCATGACATTAAAAAATTGCTGACTTCGTTTAACGCTTTAGTTGAAAAAGGGCACAGCGTAATCGTTATCGAGCACAATCCGGAGATTATAAAAAGTGCCGACTGGGTGCTTGACCTTGGGCCGGATGGCGGAAAAAATGGAGGGGAGCTGGTTTTTGAGGGTACTCCCGAAGAGCTGGCCACCAAAAACACCCACACCGCAATGTTTCTGAAAGATAAAATAAATGATCAATAGTTTTTTGTTTGGGCTCTTAAAACAACCGGCATCATGATGCAGAGCGGAGCGCAGCTGGTATTTGTTTTCTCTTGCGAATTGTTTTTCTTGATTTATCTGTGGATATTCATATCTTTGAAAAGTAATCTGGAGCAATGAGTGAACTAAAGCAAAAAGAAAACCTTCAAAAGCGGATTAATGAGCTCGAAACTGAGCTGAGTTATCTTAAGAAGAAACAGGAAAACATCATTGGTGAGAATATTTCTTTCCATGATTTTCTTGCTGTGCTCACTCATAAGATTCTGACTCCGATGAACAGCATCATCGGGTTAACCAACTTCTTGAAAGATACCAAGCTTGACAAAGATCAGCAGCAACTCACCGAAAGGATAAGAAACAACGGTGTTTCGTTGGTAAACATCTACAATGAGATTCTTGATTTCGTTCAGATTGATCAGGAAGAAAAGCCGCTACAAGATGAGGATTTTAACCTCGAAAAAAGTATTTATGAGGTTATAAATCATTTTTATGCGCATGCTTTCAACAATAAGAATGTAGAAGTCGTGCCACTGATTCCTGAAAGCGTTCAGATTATGTTTAGTGGCGAAAACAAGAGGTTTGAGCAGGCGCTGTTGCTGTCGTTTGGCGAACCCGCGCTTGAATCTGGCAAAAAGAAAATTACGATAGAAGTCAGTGGGTTTAATCCCGAAACGCAGATGTTGGAGATAAAGGTGACCCACAGCCCGGCAGTGCTGAATAACCAGCACATCCAGTTGCTGACAGACACAAACTCCAAAACATGGATGGAGGCGGTCAATAACGACAACAGCTTCTTCAAGTTTATCTTTGCCAAGCGTATCACAGAAATATCGGGAGGCACCTTCACCGTTCAAAAGGGCGAAAATATCACACGCCTGCATATCGCTTTTCCGGTGAAGCAGCTTGATGAAAACACCAATGCTGTGCGTAAAACAATTATTCCGGAATTTAACGGGCTGAACGCACTGATAGCCACCGGAAACATCGCCTATCAGCAACAGCTCAAAAAAACGCTGAGCACCTGGGGTATCAAAACCTTTATTGCACAATCGGAAAAAGATGCCATCCTGAAGACAATTCGTGAGGTTCATCTTAATTTTGTTATTATTTCCGATCAGCTTCCTGATACATCAGCGAAAAGCCTGGCAAAAAAAATCAAATCCCTTCCCGGCAAGGAAGAGTTACCCGTGCTGCTTCTCAAAACAAAGCAGTCGCTGATGCCTGTGTCAGATATTTTTATTGATGAGATTTATTCGACGGAAAACGCCACCACCCTGTTCGAAAAGCTGCTGAAGAATATCACACAACAAAAAATCAAGCGCGAACCACATAAGCTTGACACCAAACTGGCGGCGAAAGTCCCGCTGAATATCTTAGCGGTTGAAGACGATAAAACGAACCAGGATCTGCTGATGATGCTGCTAAAAAAACTGGGTTATAAGGCTGATATGGCCATGAGTGGCAAGGAAGGCATAGAAAAAGCGCGCAACAAGAAATATGATATCATCTTTTTGGATATCCAGATGCCGGTGATGGATGGATTTAAGGTGGCGCGCTACATCCGCGATAATGTTCTTTACGGTGAAAATATCAAAATGATTGCTATTTCGGCCAACACCCTCCGCAAAACACAACAAAAAGCATTCAATGCCGGTATGGTCGATTTTGTTTCAAAACCCATCTCTTTCAGGAAAATAGAAGAAACAATTATCCGGTGGGGCTTTGCCGAAGACCTGATTAAAGTAAATGACTAATTTCTTTATGTATTTACCACCAACTGTTTTGAAAGATTTTTGTATCTTTCCGAACCAAAATCTGATTTAAAAAACAATGTTATGAAAGATGTAATTCTCGTTCCAACAGACTTCTCAGAGGTGTGCGACAATGCGATTCACCATGCTGCACAAACAGCGAAGTTTTTAGACTATAAAATGGTTTTGTTGCATGTCATCGACAAAAATACAAGGGATTTTCTCAGAAAAGAGGGGAAACCAGAAGATCATATCAATACACTGCTCGAAGACAAAGCCAAAAAAGTGAAAGCCGATTTTGGTGTGGATACCGAAACCATGGCCAAAGAAGGTGACATTTTCACCACCATTGGTGATGAAACGAAAAATACGGGTGCTAAGCTTGTATTTCTGGGTACGCATGGAAAAGAAGGCATGCAAAAACTTACCGGTAGCTTTGCAAAAAAAGTAATTACCAACTCACCAAACCCGGTAATTGTGGTGCAGAAACGTGCTTTTGAAAAAGGGTTTAAGCAGGTGGTGCTGCCCATCACCAACGAAGCCGGACCATGGGAAAAAACAAAGTGGGCCGTTTTTATGGCGAAAGAATTTGGAGCTACAATCCATGTTTACCAGATTGGCGGAGCCTCTAAAGAAGTGGCAGATGCAGCCAAGCGTATCGCCGAATACCTGGGTAAAAATGATGTGAAGCACACCATCGAAACAGCCGAAAAAGGTGGAAACTTTACCCAACAGGTGATTGATTACTCTACCGCCAACAACTCGGATATGATTATGATTATGACCAACCCTGACAGCAGTTTCCGTTCATTCCTTTTCGGAAGCTACGACGAGGAAATCATTTTCAACACTTCACAGATTCCTGTTATGTGTATCAATCCAAGAAAATTGAACTACGAAATCCTGGGTATGTAGGATTTTAATGAAGCAAAAAAAAAGCAGGGCTGACATTCAGTCCTGCTTTTTTTGTCTGTAATCATTGAAAGCCCTCTATTTCAGCCACTTGTCGAGCCACTTAAAGAACTCTCTTTGCCACAGCACTGCATTTTGTGGTTGCAGCACAAAATGGGTTTCATCCGGGAAGTAAAGAAACTTACTGGGGATATCCTGTAGCTGGGCCGCCTGGAATGCTTCCATACTCTGTGTATAAGGAATCCTAAAGTCTCTTCCGCCGGCAATAATCAGGATAGGCGTATCCCAGTTTTGCACATAACGGTGTGGTGAGAATTTGTAGCTTTCGGGTTTGGGCTCTTCCCAATAAGGCCCTCCGATATCATGATTCGGGAACCAGTATTCTTCAGTAGAACCGTACCAGCTTTCGAAGTTAAACATCCCGCAGTGTGAGATAAACGCGCTGAAACGATCATCGTGGTTACCGGCCATCCAGAATACCGAGAAGCCACCATAGCTGGCACCAACAGCGCCCAAGCGATCTTCATCCACATATTTTTCTTTGCTCACTGCATCAATGGCCGAAAAGTAATCCTCCATATTCTGTCCACCGTAATCTTTACTAATCTGGTCGTTCCACTCCTGACCAAAGGTTGGAAGGCCGCGACGGTTGGGCGCCACTACGATGTAGCCATGTGCCGCCATCATCTGGAAATTCCACCGGTAAGAGAAAAACTGGCTTACGGCACTCTGCGGACCACCCTGCGCATAAAGCAAAGCAGGGTATTCTTTATCCGGATCGAAATGTGGCGGATAAATCACCCACGTCAGCATTTGCTTGCCATCGGTGGTTTCTATCCAGCGCTCTTCCACCTCACCCATCGTCAGCTTATCAAGCATGGGTTTGTTGGTATAAGTCAGCTGAGTTTCATTTCCCTTCTTATCAACCTTAAAGATTTCTGTCGGCATCGACATCGACATCTTTGTTCCTATGATATCTTTCCCGGCAAGGGCTATAGATGTATAATTATGCGCCCCTTTGGTAAGCTGCTCAATCTGGTCTTTTTTCAGATCATAATTGTAAACCTGGTAGGTGGCATGGATACCGCTGATAAAATAAAAGCTCTCTCCGTCCGGAGCCCATACAAACGACGAACTGCTCTGGTCAAAGCCTTCGCTAAGATCAGTGAAAGAATCCTGATTGAAATCGTAGAGCATGATGCGTTGCTTATCAGCTTCAAAACCGGGGGTTTCCATGCTCCAGAATAGCAGTTTCGACCCATCAGGAGAAAAAACCGGTGCTTTGTCATACCCTTCAAACCCTTCTGCGGTCAGTGTTTTGGTGGTGCCACTGTTTAAGTCGTAGAGGTAAATTTCTGAATTGGTGCTTTCGCTGTATTCTTTTCCCGTGAGCTTCTTGCAGGTATAAGCAATGGTCTTACTGTCAGGACTCCAAGCTATTTCTTCCATGCCTCCCCAGGGTTGTGTTGGTGCGTCGTAGCGCTCACCTTTCATGATATCCACACCCTCTGCAACTTTTCCATCATTGTAGTCGGCAATAAAAATATGGCTGTACTTGAAGTCATGCCAGTGATCCCAGTGGCGATACATCAGGTCATCAATGATGCGCGCTTCAGCCTGCGGTAAGTCAGGGTGAACATCGTTAGCCGTCTCATCCAGTTTCACCTCTTTGGTGTAAAGCACCTTGCTCATATCCGGGGCATATGAAAAGCCGGTAATCCCTCCCTCAATAAAAGAAACCTGCTTTTTGTCAGTCCCATCCGGGTTCATTTCCCAAAGCTGCGAGGAGCCTCCTTCTGTGGCGATAAAACCGATTCTTTTTCCATCCGGGCGCCATACCGCATTGTATTCAGATCCGCTAAAAGCGGTGATTTTTTTTGTCTCCGATGATTCGAGGTCAAGAAGAAAAAGGTCGCGCGAACCTGCATTTTCCTCCAGGTCATAATTCGAGACCCCATACACCGCTTTATCGCCATTGGGCGAAACCGAAACACCTCCTAACCGGCCCAGCTTCCATAATTTCTCGGCTGTCAGCACATCATCCTGCGCCACAGCAGGAAAAGCAAAGCCTAAAGCCAAAGCGAAAATCAATACATTTTTTAATTTCATAATTCGTTGTTTTATAAGTTTTTAATTATTATTGTTGATACTTAACTCCTGTTCCATTCACAATTACATGATTCTTTTCATATCTTAGTTGCGCTAAGTAAGAAACCATCAAAATTACTTAAAATTGGAGCGTTTCAAAAAATTTCAGGAAAAACTGTTAGACTACAGGCGACGGCGTCTGGCAGATTATTTTTCGCCCGGGAAACCGGAGAACACCAAAATCCTGATTGTTGATGATGAAAAGATTCATCAGCTCACGCTCAGCGCCCATCTGAAGCAACTCGGATACCGTCCTGATATTGCCAACAACGGATGGGAAGCCCTGGCCATGTTTTCCTCCACAAATTACGATTTGGTTTTTATGGATGTGGAGATGCCGGTGCTTGATGGCATCGAAGCAACCCGCAGAATATTGGCCAACAATCATCCGCAGCCGGTCATTATCGGGCATACCACTTTAAATACTGTTCAATGCGAAGAGCTCTGCAATGAAGCAGGGATGGTACTGGTGATTAAAAAACCAGCAAAAGAACACTTCATCCGGGCGGTATTAAAAGACTTCTCCAAACATTATAACATTGCAAAACGTTAACAGCCTAGTTTAACTTTTAATAAAAAAGCAAATCATGGAAAATGCAGAAAAGTATCTTGACCAAGTCTACTCATGGCTCATCGAGAACGGAATTAATCTGATTACAGGAATTGTAATTCTTATTGCCGGACTTTGGATTATTTCCATTCTCACCCGGTCCTTCTCAAAACTCATGGAAAAACGCGACCTCAACCCTTCGTTGCGCCCATTCCTCAAAAGCCTTTTTAACGTTACGCTAAAAATCCTGCTGGTTATTACGGTGATGTCGATGGTGGGTATTCAGATGACCTCCTTCATCGCCATTCTTGGTGCCGCCGGCCTTGCTGTTGGTATGGCCTTATCGGGAACACTGCAAAACTTTGCCGGGGGAGTGATTATCCTTATCCTGAAACCTTTCAAGGTGGGCGACTACATTACGGCAGGAGGCCACAGCGGAACCGTGAATGAAATACAGATTTTCAATACCATTCTAAAAACTATTGATAATAAAACCATTATCTTGCCCAATGGCTCTGTCGCCAATAACTCCATCATCAACTTCTCGGCTGAAGCCACACGCCGGGTCGACCTGGAATTTGGGATTGGTTACGGCGATGACATCGACAAAGCCAAAGAAATTCTCTGGAACATCATCAAGAATGACGAGCGTATCCTGAAAGAACCTGAAGCACTTATTGCAGTCAAAGAGCTTGCCAACAGCTCGGTCAATATCGCCGTGCGCGTATGGGTGAAGGCCGAAAACTACTGGCCTTATTTCTGGGATATCCACGAAAGGGTGAAGAAAGAGTTTGATAAGAATGGCGTTTCCATCCCATTCCCGCAAACCGATGTTCATCTGTACAATACAGAAAAATCCAATTAACAAAGAAACTGATAACGGACAACCGATAACAGAAAACTGAGATAACCGCAAAATGAAACAGATCACAGCAATCGCAACACTTGTGTTATTCAGCCTGGGACTGAGTGCACAAAACGAAAAAGACACTACCTGGAAATCAGGAACCAGCGGAACCATAACCTTCTCGCAGGTAGCCCTGAGCAACTGGGCGGCCGGTGGCGAAAACTCTTACTCTGCCGACGGACAGTTTAACTTCTTCGCCAACTACAAGAAGAATAAAACTTCCTGGGCCAATACGCTCGACCTTGCTTACGGATTAGTAAAGATTCAGGATGATGACCTGAAGAAATCAAACGACCAGATTAATTTTGAGAGTAAGCTGGGTTATGATGCCGGTAAGATGTGGAATTACAGCATGCTGTTTAACTTCCGCACGCAGTTTACCGAAGGTTATAACTATGATACCGAGCCCCGGACGCTCATCTCCGACTTCATGGCGCCGGCCTATATGACCTTGTCGGTAGGTATGGACCACCAGCCCAACGACCATCTGTCGGTGTTTTTGTCACCGCTCTCAGGCAAAACCACCATCGTTAACAACGACTCCCTGTCTGATGCCGGAGCGTTTGGCGTATCGCCGGGCAACAGTGCCTTTCATGAATATGGTGCCATGGTGAAAGTCAAGTATAACCGCGACATCATGAAAAATATCAACTTCTCCACCAAGGCCGACTTTTTCAGTGCCTACAACAACAATCCGGAGAATATTGATGTGAACTGGGAAATGGCCATTAATATGAAGGTCAATAAGTATTTTACCACGCAAATCCGCACGCACCTGATTTACGACCACGACACCAAAATCGCCAATGACGCCGGAAACCTGGCCCCAAGAGTGCAGTTCAAAGAAGCTTTTGGATTTGGGATAGCTTACAGTTTTCCTGAGAAAGAATAGGAACAAACCATTCCGTTAGAAACCGGGACATTAACATGTTCCGGTTTTTTTATGCGGTGCCTTTTGAAGCAGGCACGCCTGGTTCAGGCCATAAAAAAAAGGGAGGCGTAAACCTCCCTTTTACCCATGAAACTAACTACTAACCACCTCATTTCTAAGATTGGTGACAAGTTTAACGTTGTCACTTATGTATGTCTAAGTAAGGTCTACTTTTTACATACTTCCATTGCTTATCATAAAGCGGCTGCAAAAATAGGAAAAGTTTTTTGACCTGCGCATGATATTTCAAAAATATTTCAGACATTAGCTTCAACACCCTTATTATAAGTGGTTTTGCAGAAAAAGCCATAAGGTAAAACAGACTTAGCTTTATTATATGCGAAATGCATCGAGTCATGCTCAATAAGTCGAATATTTAACGAATATCCTCAAAATCCCAACGAATATCATGAAAATCCCAGCGAATGATCAAAAGCCCGGTTTGTTAAATTAATTCATTTTATCTTTGAATGTTCTTGGTAAAGATATAAAGCCTTAATATTTTTAATAAATAAACAGGCTATCATCACTAATCTTTTACCAACCCAAAAAGCAAATGAACTAATAATTTCTTTATGAAGAAGATTCGCCTTTTGAAGATTTCATTCAATGCCCTGATAAAAAGTTATGAAATTCCTGCATTCAGAGGAGCTGTTGCCGAAAAAGCCGGAAAGAAAAGTATTCTATTTCACAACCATGATCAAAACGGATATAATTACCGTTACCCACTAATTCAATACAAATCATTAAGACAGCATCCTGTGTTGCTTTGTATTGATGAAGGCGTTGATGAAATACACCATTTTTTTCAATCGAAAGAGTGGGATATTAATATAAGCGGAAGAAGGTTGGATATGTCTATTGAAAACATGAACCTCAATACCTTCACGATGCAGGTTTGGGATAAGAAATATCACTACAGTATACACAATTGGATAGCTTTAAACCAGAAGAACGTAAGTGTATATAATGAGAAAGTGACTGATAAGGAGAAAAAAGAATATCTGGGGAGAATACTAACCGGCAACATACTAACCCTGGCTAAAGGAATAAACTGGACTGTTGATAAACAAATCGTAACGGAAATTGACAAAGTTCGAAACGTAAGCAGTGTAAACCTGAAGGGAAATAAACTGCTGGGATTTCATCTCGACTTTACAAGCAACGTATTTCTTCCAAATCATATAGGATTGGGAAAAGGGGTAAGTCACGGATATGGTGTTGTCACAATGAAAAAGAATTAAATAATCTATTATGGATAATCAGGATAAACAACGCAACAAAATCTATCTTGCAGCCCTGCTGCATGACATCGGGAAATTTTACCAGCGAAGCAGTGGAAATACATATGACTACGACAGTAATTTGTCGGAACAATCAAAAAGAATGGAAGACTATATCTGTCCTAAAGATCCAAAAAGCCAGCGAAGAACGCATAAACATGTTCTATGGACAAACCAGTTTCTGGAGAAAAATCAAACCATAGAGAATATAAAAGAACACGGCAAACAGCTTTTCAAAACAAATCCCTGGAAGCCAGACAAGCTCCATGAAGATAACCTGACCAACATGGCGTCTAATCATCATAATCCACATAGCAACCTGCAAAAAATCGTTCAAATGGCCGATTGGTGGAGCGCTGGGATGGACCGCACAAATTCCGGAGAAGATGATAAAGAGGAATTGAATCATCACAATCTTAAATTCAAGGATTTCAGGAGCGTACCCCTGTTTTCTGTTTTCAATAGCCTTAAGGTAAATGATAAAACAGCTACAAATCCCAATGTCGCCTATGCTTTAAAACCCCTGAACATTGACAAAGAAAACATCTTCCCGGAAAGCATGAGGCAGGAGAATGTAAAAAGTCTGAAACCGCAATATCAGGAGTTGTGGCAAGGGTTTGAAGAGGAATTTGCCGCGCTGCCTACCGACGGGTTTCAGGGTTTTGAAGAGAGCCTTTTCTATCTTCTAAAGAAATATACCTGGAGTATTCCGTCAAACACCATGGATATGGCCAATGTGAGTTTGTTTGACCACCTGAAAACGACCGCAGCCATAGCCGATAGCCTGTATCTGGCATCTAATAATGAATCTTTTAAGGAGGCTTTCGATTATTCAAAGCAGTACGATTATCTTGCAGAAGGCTATTATCCACTAATGATGGTGGGCATCGATATCTCAGGGGTACAAAGTTTTATTTATGATGTGGCCAGCAAAAAAGCAGCCCAAAGTCTCAAAGGCAGGTCTTTTTACCTGCAACTTTTGATGGATGCCATTTTACAAAAATTCAAAGATAATTCTATTGGCGCTAAAGCCTGCCATACGCTATACGCATCCGGGGGGAAGGCATTTCTTCTCCTGCCTAATACACCTGAAGTACAAAATCAAATTTACGAAAAAGGAGGGATCAAGGAAACCGTAGAAAATGAGCTCTGGGAAGAACACAAAGGCAAACTTGCCGTAAACCTGGCATCTGTGGGCTTTGCTTATCATTACAAAAGAGAAAACAACCAATGGAAAAGCTGGGTGGAGATTGAAGAAGCTGAGGAAAAAGAAAGCAACATTTCCGATGTGTGGAAACTCCTTTCGGATATGCTCGGCCAGCAGAAAAATCAAAAATTCAAAACCCGTCTCATCCATCATTATGAGGAATATTTTGATGAAAATCATCCTGATTTGAAAGCAGGTGGAAACACTGAAGGTGATAAGAGAATAAAGATATGTGCCGTAACCGGAGAAGAGATTAACGCCCCCCATGAGGCTCTCGATGATGGAACAATTGTAACCCCATCTGTAAAAAGTCAAACCAAATTAGGCAACACGCTTAAAGATGCTGATTATCTCATTAGTTTTAAAGGTAAACCGGAAGATGATAAATACTTAAGCAACAGAGCCAAAGCCAAAATCACCGTTCTTTCCACAAATTATTATCTCTTTGACAAAGAAGAGTTAACAAAAGACGAAGCTGAATTTCGTAATAAAATATCCTCAGCCGATGTTTCCAAAGTCAGCACGATCAATAAGCTTAATTTTTTGGATGCACCTTTAAAGGGGCAGGGAGTGAGTTATAGCTTCGATTTTTATGGGGGAAATGAACAGGCCTATCACAGAGATGAACAAGATCAGGTAAAAGTACATGCTTCAAAAGAAAAGAAAGAAAAGACCTTCGATCAATTGGCTAAAACCAATTCAGGCAACAATACTTTACTTGGCATACTTCGAATGGATATCGACAATCTTGGGAAGTTATTTATCAAAAGCCTTAAGCCCGAACATCTGAGTTTGAGCACTTATGCCACGCTTTCGTTTCAGCTTGAGTTGTTTTTCAGTGGCTACCTGAACACCATCCGGGATTCGAAAGTAGAGCTCGAAAAAAAAGATATTCCTGAAAAAGATAAAAACGGGAATACCCTATATCAATTCAGGGATTGGTTAAACATACTTTATTCGGGCGGTGATGACCTTTTCGTGGTAGGCCGTTGGGACAAAACCGTTGAGTTTGCTGAAATCGTTCGAAATGAATTTGCTATTTTTACTAAAAGAAAAGATATTGGCATCTCGGGAGGTACAGCTTTTGTGTATGAAAAATTTCCCATAGCCAAAGCAGCTCAAATGGCGGGCGATGCCGAAAGTGCATCGAAAGCCAGGGAAAGCAAGAACGCCATGACGTTCTTCGGCGAAACCATTGGTTGGAATGAAGAGTTTGAAACAGTCAAGAAACTGAAAAACAAATTAGTTGAATACACGACTCTTAAAAATAAACCGCTTTCAAAAGCCATACTGCACAAGTTGATTTTGTATAACGAAATCAAAGATCAGCATCTTAAAAGTCCGACACAAAAACCCGATTATAGCTTTATCTGGCATACATCGTATTATTTGAAACGGTATGTGGAAAAATATGACAAAGGCAGTGAGGTTTATCGGTTTATCATGGATGAGCTACAGGAGAAATTATTTCAAAGTTCAAAAGATGAGTATCGCTATTACGAATTGGCTGCACTGGCCGCCCGCTGGGCCGAGATGGAATTAAAGGATAAGGACAAAGAAGAAAAGCATGAAGCCTGAATCTATTCCATATCAACAATTTGTTGCAGATATTAAAGACCGTATTCGTAAAGCGCAATACCAGGCTTTAAAGAAAGTTAACCAGGAATTGATTTCCCTGTACTGGGATATTGGCCGGTCTATTAAAGAAAAGCAGGAAGTTGAAGGCTGGGGGAAATCCATCGTGGAAAAACTTTCGAAGGAATTGCAAAAGGAGTTTCCCGGAATACGCGGTTTTTCGCAAGCGAACTTGTGGCGGATGCGGAATTTCTACTTGACCTACCACAAGGCAGAAAACCTCGCACCAATGGTGCGAGAAATTGGCTGGTCGCATAATGTGCTCATTATGGAAAAATGCGCAGACATGCTTCAACGTGAGTTTTACATTCGCATGACAAGAAAATATGGCTGGACTAAAAGTGTGCTGAAGCATCAGATTGAAGGCAATGCTTACGCTCATGCGATGACCAGCCAGAATAATTTTGATACGCAACTGCCTGACAAATACAGACAACAAGCTGTGGTGGCCCTGAAAGACGATTATCACTTTGGTTTGGCTTCCTGGAGCTTACGGAAAAGCATTCGGAACACGAACTGGAGCAGGCCATTTTGCAAAATATCCGAAGTTTTTTAATCGAGATGGGCGGCGATTTTAGTTTTATGGGGAACCAATACCGTTTGGCCGTTGATGGGCAGGAGTACTTTATTGACCTGCTTTTGTATCATCGGCGCCTACAAAGTTTGGTAGCTATAGAATTAAAGGTAGGTGATTTTCTCCCCGAATATGCCGGCAAGATGCAGTTTTATCTATCGGTTTTAAATGATACCCAAAAGCTGGCACACGAAAATCCGGCCATTGGAATTATCGTGTGTAAAACCAAAAACCGGACGGTGGTGGAATACGCGCTGAAAGAGAGCAATCAACCGATGGGCGTAGCATCATACAGCATGCACAGCCAACTACCGGAAAAGTGGGAGAAGCTATTACCTACGCCCGAACAAATCAGTAAAAATTTGAAATGGATTGAGAATGAAATAAAAGATTAACTAAAAATTCAAAATATGAACTACAACAAAAATTCCATTAAAACAGAATGGCTTGATGGTAACCTGGACCAGATCTTTATCGATTGGGCTGAAGGTTTCGGGAAACATCTTGCAAGTGAAAGAAATGGCAAAAGAGGTACTGAGTTAACGACTAATCAGCTCAGAAAATTCTTTGGCGCCGTAAAAAGACAACAAACTAAAGGCTACGATGCAAATGATTTTGCGTTTTTAAGGCCACAGTTAGCTTACTCCGTTGCAAAAGCCAAAAACAAGGAAGGAAAAATTCATGATTTTTTTCATGTAATGTCTGGTGCAATGGAAAAAGTAGCCTCAGAACAAAGATTCAAGAATTTCATAAAAATTTTTGAAGCAATAGTAGCGTATCATAAAGCTGCAGAAGTAAGTGATTTAGAATTATCAAACGAAAAATAACATTGCTATGGAAAACAATAAGCTAAAAAAGAAGCTAATCATCAACACGGTAATGACCGTGGAAACAGGCATGCACATAGGTGGCAGCAGTGACAATGTGGAAATCGGTGGCATTGATAATCCAGTAATAAAAATTGGAACCCAAAATGGAAAACCCTTTGTGCCGGGTAGTTCGCTAAAAGGAAAAATCAGGAGTTTGCTCGAACAAATAAAAGGCTCTGCTACTATTGGTGGAAACCAAGACATCAATTCATTTTTCGGGTTCGCAAAAGACAAAAAAATATCAAAGTTGATTGTGAGAGATTCTTATATGACAAATGATTCTCTTTCACTACTTGAGCAAAGCGCTGACTTTTTAGATATGCCATATACCGAAAATAAGTACGAAAACACAATTGACCGAGTAACCGGAGTAACCACAGGAGGAGGAATACGTCAATCAGAACGCGTGCCGGCAGGAGTAAAATTCGATGTGCAATTTATTATCAATGTCTGGGACGAAGACGAAGAAGGTAATGACCTGCTCAAGCTTTTGAAAGAAGGATTGAAAGCTCTTGAGCTGGATTATCTCGGTGGCAGCGGATCTCGTGGATATGGTAAAGTATCTTTCGACTGGGAAAAAATTAACAACCCAGAACTTGTAGACCTACAAAAACTTTTGAACGATGAAGCATAATTTCACATTATTCCGGCTGCATTTTACTGCTCCTTTGCACCTGGGCAATGAACGGGAAGATTATGCCGAAAGCTTGAGTATGGTTCATTCCGACAGCTTGTACGCCGCCCTTACGGCAGCGTTGTTTAAAATTGGATGGAATCCCCCTGAGGATTTTCAGGGACACCTGGGCTTCACTATCAGTAGTTTGTTTCCTTTTTTTCAGAGAGACCAGGATCAAGCTCCGGTTTACTTTTTTCCGAAATCAAAAATGCAGGAAGTATTGGATGAAGCCCTGCTGGAGCGGCATAAACAAATCAAAAAAATCCAATGGCTGGACCAGGATTTTTTTGAGAAACACCTCCGCGGAGAATCACTTCAGGAAGATTATCAAAAAAACATGCCGGAAACGAAGGATCAACCGCAATACATTGTGGGAAGCTTTCTGACCCAAATGGATATCCCGCAAAGCTTTATTAGCAAACAGGTTTTCCCGCGAGTTACCGTTTCGCGCGACGGAAAAGAAGATGCCGAACCGTTTTATATGGAGCGCCTGTTTTTCAGCGACCATTCCGGACTATTCTTTCTGGCTGAAGGCGACACAAAACTTTTGGAAAAGGCTCTGGATTTGTTGCAATACGAAGGCATTGGCACTGATCGTAATGTGGGCAACGGCTTTTTCGAATACCAAAAAGACACCCTCCAATTGGATGTTCCGGATGATGCCAATTACATGATGAGTCTATCTATGTACCTGCCCGCGGATAAAGAAAAACTGGAAGAGCAACTTGATGAATCGAGCGCATACAGTTTTAAAAAACGCGGCGGCTGGGTTTCTACTCCGCCTTACAACACCATTCGTAAAAACCGGATTTACATGTTAGAGGAAGGTAGCATCTTCAAAAATGAGAATGCGGCTGTCAAAACCGCAGGACGCATCGCCAATTTGAAACCCAATCCTTCCAAACTACCGGAAGGTTTGAAAAATATCCATAACATCTGGCGAAATGGAGAGGCCATTTTTATACCTTTTAAACATTCTTCAAATACCCTTTAAATATTGTTTATGGAACAGGAAAATATCAACACAACGTATACGCTTGAAGCCGAAATTCTAACACCTGTGCACGTAGGCGCCGGTGCTGAAAAAGACTGGCTCGAAAATGCAGACTTTGTTTTTGACAAGGGAAAGGTCTATCTGCTGGATCACAAAAAAGTGATTGACGCAATTGGCATAGATGAGTTTTCCAGTGCATTGACAACGCCACATAAAACTACTTTGAAAAAGATTTTACCGGGTCCGGTAAAAGACTATGCTTCAAAAATGATGGAATGTGATGCAACAACAACCAGCGAGATCAGAGCCTTTATACGGGCAGGTCTGGAAAATAAGCCTGTAATCCCCGGCAGTTCGTTGAAAGGAGCTTTACGTTCTATTATTATTCATCATCTTAAACCACCAAAAGAGCTCAATAAAAATTTTCAAATTAACAATAAAATCATGGGCTCTTCGACGGAGGGCGATGAGTTCGGACGGTTCTTCAAAGTAACAGATGTAAGTTTTGACGACACTACACTCATCAATAGTAAAGTTTTCAATCTCACCAAAAACAATGACAGGTTTGAGAGCGGGTGGAAACATGCCCATAAAAATAACACCAAACCCAATTTTGATCCTACGGGTTTTAATACGGTTTATGAAGTTCTCGATCCAGAACAAAAGGGAATGCTTACCCTGAGCCTGGCAAAAACTACATGGAAAAATCTCAAGCCCGGCAGATTTTACTTCAGGCAGAAGAAAAATGCAGAAAAAATAAGAGCCCCAAAAAGAAAGCATCAAAAATTAGATGATATATCTTCCCTGGAGCAATTGGTGGAACCCAAAACAAAAATCTCTACAGGCTCCATTGAAAATTTATTTCACATTATAAATGATCACACTCGCTCCTACCTGGAAAAAGAAATCGAATTTTTTGAAAAATACAACCAGGCCGAGCATACCGAAAAGATTCTGGAAAGCCTTATGATTCTGAAAAACAAAATCCCGGAAGATAACAGCTATTGCATCATGCGCTTAGCTGCTGGTAGTGGATTTCATAGCATTACCGGTGATTGGAAGCTGGAATCACATAGTATTGATAAACTGACGAATACAATTCAGACCAGAAAAGGGTCGAGAACCATTTCGAGAGGAATGTTAAACGGGCAGGAATCCGCCAAATCCCGCAAAATTGCCATAAAAGACGGACAGTTTTTGCCCATGGGTTTTATCAAACTCCGGAAAGTGACTGAAGCGGAAATCAAAGCCCGCGAGGAAGAGGAAAGGCAGAAACGCAAAGAAGAACGCCGTCAAAGAGAAATAGAAGCCAAACACCGTGAAGAAGAGCGGCTTAAAGCACAGAAAATTCAAAAGCTTCTAGATGAAGCGGATGATTGGTCTGCCAAAAAGCAATTTGAAGAAGCGCTGGCAAAAGTCGATGAAGCCGCTGAAATCAATCCCGATGATACCCGCGTGGCAGGGAATAGAGAAGCTATCGAACAAGCCCGGGAAGCTTATGAGGAACACTTACGGGAAATGGAGCGCCAAAAAGCACTTGAAGAGGAGCGGCAGCGACAGGCTGAAGAACTGAAAAAGCGGCAGGAAGCCAACAAGGCTGAACAGGAAAAAGAACAACAAACCATTCTACAAAAGGGATTACAGCCATTAAATGATATTGCTGATTACGATGAAGGCAGAAAGTACATCGAGCAATATTTTGGCCTAAATAACCAACAAATTCCCGAAGAACAGCTTCCCCATCTGAAAACATTTATCCAAAAGATGAAAAAGCAAAAACCCAAAGACTGGAAGAAAGTAAATAAAGGTAACTGGAAGTTGGTAGCGAAATGGGTTGGCAAAAAAAAAGCGCAGAATTGGTTTGACGAATTAAAATGATTTCACGTATAGGAAGAAACAACTTCGCTCCAATGGAGCTTTTCGGAAAAGCAATTTTAACTATCAGACTACCATAATTTCATGCCTGCGGCATTCACGGTCATGAAGAAAAATGATGCAAGCACCACAGGTGCGATATTATGGTAAAAAAATAATGTGAGAAAAAGTTTAAGCTCCTTAGGAGCGAAAATATCGATAATAACAAAAAGTTAATTGTATGAAAAAAACATTAGTATCTTTAATCAGTGACCAAACGATTCCGAACCTTGAGCTCATTAAAGAGTTTAGAAATCAAATAAATCAATATGTATTTATTTGTACAAAACAAAAAAAATCTCAGCTAAAATGGCTAACAGAAGCTGCAGACCTAAATAAATATGAGGAAATTAGTGTTGATGCTTTTGAACCTATCGAAATTGAAAACAATCTAAAACAATATGATTTCGGTGATGATGAAATCATTTTGAATATTACCGGGGGAACCAAGTTGATGTCACTCATTGTAAATGAATATTTTAGAAGCATTGGAGCCACAATTTACTATCTTACAGGCCACAACAAATCATACGTTAAGGTTTTCCCAAATAGAGGAAACCGAAGTTTTCAATTGAATTGCGAAATAACATTAACTGAATATCTAAAAGCGCATGGTTTTTCGTATCAAAAAAGCGAGCCATTTAAAACCTACCAGGAAGCTAAAAAAATGTTGAATTTCTTTACCAGTGAGAGCAAAGAAAGCTACATAGGCATCATCAAACAACTTCAAAAACGCAGGGGAAAAAATGTAATAATTGACAGTATTGAAGGTCTTCAAAGTTTATTAGATAGAATGGATTACCATCCTGAAAATAAAGACAAGCTATCAAAAAACGATGTGAAATATTTAACAAGCGACTGGTTTGAAGAATTTGTATATTTCAAAGTCAAAACAGACTTGAGTCTTCCTGATGAATTTATAGGCACAGGCTATAAAATTACAAAGAATGATGTGCTCAATGAACTTGATGTAATTTTCGTTTATCAGAATAAACTTTTCATTATTGAATGTAAAACTTCTTTTTATCAAATGATACCTATTGAAGAAGAAAAGAATGGCGTCAAGGAAATTAAACAAAAGCGAAAAAATCTTCTCCCTGAGATTGTCTATAAATCTGATGCACTGAGGAATAAATTCGGGTTGTTTGCCAACACATCATTATTTACAACTGCTCCGGTAAGAGATAAAAACGGAGAAGTTTTTGATAAGCTGAAAAATCATCTCGAACGTGCTGAACTTAACAGAATTAAAATAATAAGCAAGAGCGACATACTTTCCAATAAATCAACACAAGAATTATTAAAACTATAACACCCATGCTCATCAACCTTACCAACCATCCCAGCGCAAGCTGGAGCCAAAAACAACTGGCTGCAGCCCATGAACAATATGGCGAAATAAAAGATATCCCGTTTCCGGAAGTCGACCCTACAGTGGGCAAAAAAGAAGTTTTTGATTTGGCCGCCGACTATTTTATAAAGATTTCGCATATCCATGCTGACTTGCCGGAAGCTGAAAAAAAGAATTTTGCTATTCATGTGCAAGGCGAGCATACGTTTGTACACAACCTGATAGAACATGTGGAGATATTAAACTTCACCTGCGTTGCCTCCACCACCCGCCGTATCAAAAAAGACCTGGGTAACGGCCAAAGCCAGCAACAGTTTGAATTTGTACGTTTTAGAGAATACTAAAGTATGAAACACATCAAAGATTATTTTCCTTTTGATATAAATCCCGAGCAGGAAGCTGCTTGTGAAGCTTTGGAAGCTTTTATCGCAAATGATGATACCACCAATAATATCTTTATCCTGAAAGGGCATGCCGGCACAGGAAAGACTACCTTGCTCAAAGCATTAAAAGACTACTTGTCGGGGAAACGAAAGGTCAACTTTCTTGCAACCACCGGCAGGGCCGGCAAGATTCTGGCGAAAAAAACCGACTCGGTTACAGAAACGATTCACAGTCATATTTATGTTCTGAGAACACAAACTTTTGGGGAAAAGAAAGGGGGTGAACGCCGATTGCAATTCGCATTAAAAACCAATAAAGACAATTTGGACACCATCACTGCGATCGATGAGTCGTCGATGCTTTCGAACAAGCCCGTAAAGAACAGGCTACTCGATTTTGGCTCTGGCCGTTTGCTGACCGATCTGCTTCATTTTACGGGTACACGAAAAGTAATCTTTGTTGGCGACCCTGCCCAGCTTCCCCCGGTTAATACAGATTTTTCGGCTGCGCTAAACGAAACCTATATTTCCGAAAAATTCGGAAAACAGCCTGTGGTTGCCAGGCTAAGCCAGGTGATGCGTTATGAGGAAAAGGATTTTATTGGAGAAAGCACTCGTAAACTGCGCGACATCATCAGCGTAAATCAGTTCCCCTATCTATCAATTAAGATCACTGGCTATAAAAATGTACACATGTTTCAGCATCCACACGATATGGCCAAACATTTTGCTGAAAGGCTTCATACCGTAGGAAAAGAAAACCAGGTGATGCTAACCTTCAGCAATGCAGCCGCATTTGATTTGAATACACAAATAAGAAGGCATTATTACAAGGGCATTAACAATATTAAGCCGGGCGATTTGATGATGGTGTATCAAAACAACTATAAATACAACCTCTTTAATGGCGACCAGGTGATTGTTGATGATATTGACGGACCTTTTGAAAAGCATTTTGGGTTTCGCTATGGCGACATAACGTTGAAGGTGCCCGGAGACAGGAGTGACCGTCGTATAAAGGCCAAATTTTTGGTGGATTTTCTGGATAGAAAAGAACCATATTTATCGACAGAGGAGGAAAATGAGATTATGCGTGACTTTGCCATCAGGGCAAAGCAGAGAGACATTAAGAAAAATACCGATGAGTTTTTCGACTTTATGAAGGACGATCCATACCTCAACGCTCTGCGTATAAAATTTGGTTATGCAGCCACCGTTCACAAATCGCAGGGCGGTGAGTGGAAAAACATTTATGTGGTTATTGAAAAGTCAATGTTTTATCAACCAAAGCATTTTCAATACCGCTGGATGTATACAGCACTTTCAAGAGCTGCTAAGCAGGTATATATCTCATCGAATCGTTGTCTTTATTAAATGCAGTGCTTATGCAACTTATTATAGAGTACGAAAGGATATTCCACTAAAAGAAGGATTAAGACAGTGATTTTTTTCGCCGTAACGGCCTGTTGTTTTTTGTCCGAGAGGATATTCCACTAAAAGAAGGATTAAGACAAAATTTCTTTAATCTTATGCATACTGTCACTGGCTTGTCCGAGAGGATATTCCACTAAAAGAAGGATTAAGACCTGGTTTAAATTCAATTGTGATTTTTGAGAACGTTTGTCCGAAAGGATATTCCACTAAAAGAAGGATTAAGACCGTTACTTTCGCCTTTTAAAACACAAGCTAAATTTATGTCCGAAAGGATATTCCACTAAAAGAAGGATTAAGACACCTGCCGCCTTTTCATAAGGATTGTAGTTTTCTGTCCGAAAGGATATTCCACTAAAAGAAGGATTAAGACCTGTTGCTTCTCTTATCTTTAAAAGTCTCCCGTTTTCGTCCGAAAGGATATTCTGGAGTTGCTACATTTGCCCGGACATTTAGTTAAGCCTAAAGAACTAGATTTGCATTATGAGTGTACGAAGAAAGAAGTATGACAAAGAGTTTAAAAAAATGGCAGTAGAGCTTTGTCA
>JASMTJ010000217.1:0-7727 GCA_041694335.1 Bacteroidales bacterium | reverse complement strand
AAAAGGGAGGTGAGTGAGGATGGATTCTCCGCTGAATGGAATGTACTTCATCTAAACAGAAGTTTCCCGCAGGTTTGGAAAGGAAATGATTACAGTTTGAGCAAAAGCACTTTTGGAGTTAAATTACTTCTTCCTGTTGATAACTATTTAAAGTCGATTAGAGCCATAAAATATGCATTGCTTGTTATTGCCTTAACCTTCATTGCATTCTTTTTTGTGGAGATTATGAAAAAACAATACCTTCACCCTATTCAATATGGACTTATAGGAATTGCCTTGATAGTTTTCTTTTCTTTGCTGGTGGCTATTTCTGAGCACTCTTCATTCAACTTTGCATATCTGATATCGGCCTTTGCTACCACTGCTCTTATTACTATGTATACCTGGGCCGTAACAAAAAGCACAGGCATATCAGCAATTATTTCAGGTATTTTAGTGTTGCTCTATAGTTTTATTTTCTTTATCCTTCAACTTCAAGATTATGCACTGCTATTCGGAAATATCGGACTCTTCATTATTCTTGGTATAATAATGTATTTTTCCAGAAAAATAGATTGGTATAGCCTTGGCACATATAAAAAGAGTAGAAAGGAATTTGAAAACTGATGTGGAAAGGAATCTAAAGCCCTCAAGGAAGATTTGAGAAACCTTAACTGAACCATATAAGGCATTTAAAAAATAAGCGTCTCCAGACTTATATGCCTTATATGGTTTTCTTTCTTATCCTGAAAGAGAAAATTAATCAATTACAGTAGAGTAATCTTTGTAGTCCGTACTTGTTTATCCTGTGTAAGAGTGATGAAATAAAATCCTTTCGGGATATCTGTACAATCAATCTTTTCAGCTCGCTGATGCAACGTTTTACGCAGAAGTAGTTCTCCGTTCTGATTATACAGCATGAAGAGGGCCTTTTTACTGTTCGTGCGTTCAATGGTAAACATTTCCGTGGCAGGATTCGGGAAAACCCTTAACCAGTTCTCATCCGCTGTTGTGCTGATTTCGGTAGCCTCATCCACAAAAAGATCTTCAGCAATGTAATCCGTCCGGTGGTTGATGCGGTTGTTCTTAACCACTACAATGCAAGACTGCGGGCCCGCTTCCGATGGCATTCCGCTTATCACTCCTGTTACGGCATCAAGTGCTAAACCTTCCGGAAGGCTAATGGCCTCCCATCGAATGGAATCGCCCGTCGGCACGATGGTGTGATGAAGCTGAAACTCGTAATAGGTTCCTAAGTGGGCCGTGTCATATTCTTCAGTGGTGATTTCAGGGAGAAATTCTGTTACTTGGCAAGCATTGTAAACCTCATTTTGAAAAAGCTGAATTCCGTTGTCAGTGCAGCAAAGCAACTCATTACCACCACCGGGATAACAGGAAATTTCGCTGTAAAGCAATCCGTAAAGGCTGCCAATCCCCTCTATCCAGGTGATGTTTCCGAAATGAAAGACCTTCTTGTATTCACTATCTATGAAGGTAGAGTCGATTTGTGTGCACTGCATCGTGGCCGGACCTAGATCCGTGAAGCAATTATTGATGGTGACGGATTCGCCTTCCTCTATTCCAAAATCATATAACAGCCCTTCTTCATTCTCGTGATGGTCGTAGAAATGCACTTTCCCGGTCGATGTATCTTCACGCAGATATCCGGGGTGATATTGCACACTGCCGCTGTCAGCTACCCGGTACACAGGAAAATATTTCACTCCGTCGATGTATTCAGGTTCACCAATGGTTTCTGTGATATTATCCGAAACGTTTGCTACGGCATATACATACAAGCCATAGCTGAGAACACGCCATTCCTTGCCGGGAACGGTTAGTTCATAATTGTTTTGAGCCTGAGGTGTCAGAAAAAGTTGGGTAAGCAATAAAATGAAAAGAGTTCTCATGGTTTTGTTTTTTAAGGTGGCTGAACATACCTTTAGCTTTACAGCAGTAAAGTTAGTAAGTGTTATCGTGAAAATCAAAGTTTTTAATCATTAATCGAGAATCATTGCAGTCAGAAAAAAAATGAAAAATCCACGAAGTGGATAAACGGTATAAACCACGGGCGAAACCCGTGGAAATAAGAGCAGCCCATCGCTCAACAACCCTGTGAGGGGTTGAACTTTTTATTGAGCAGGCCAGGTTCAATCCTTTTCAGGATTGTAAGAGTATTATCACAGTCAACAGCCCTGCATTTCATACAGGGTTAATGCAGTTCATCACCTTCGGCGATATTGAAAGCGCAATCAAGTCAAAAACTTATAGGAGCAAAAGCCTTTTTACAGAATGGGCGTATGAACCTTGTCATTGGGTAACCCCTTAAAGTTTTCCTGAGACCATCCCTGTTTGCCGCCACTAAAATTGACTATTTTTGCACTGTTTTTGAAAAACGGGACGTTTCGTTCCACTGTCTAAGTAGTGACAACAATATAAGAAGAATGATATACAGAATATTAAAGATAGTTTTATTACCGCTGCACCGGCTTTACTATAAAAACATTGTTGTAGAAGGAAAAGAGAATATCCCTGAAGGAGGCGTGATTTTCACATCGAACCACCAGAATGCCATGATGGATGCCATGGCGATCACTGCTGCCAGTGGGCGCAGTCCGTATTTTATGGCGCGGGCAGATATTTTTGAAAACCCTCTGTTTAGTTTTTTCCTGAAAGCTTTGCGCATTATCCCGATTTATCGTCGCAAGGATGGAAAAGACAGCATGAAAAAGAACGATGATGTCTTCGACAGCGCTGCTCAAATGCTTACCACGGGCAAACCGCTTGCCATGTTCCCGGAAGCCGGACATGCCGATCACCGGCGCTTGCAGGCTTTGCGTAAAGGCTTCGTAAGAATCGGGTTTAAGGCGATGGAGAAAACGGAGTTTAAGAAACCGGTTTCTATCGTGCCCGTAGGGATTTATTATTCCGATTACTCCAGGTTCAGACATTCTTTGCATGTACGTTTCGGAAAGCCGGTGGCCCTCGATGGTTTTAAAGAGCTTTATGAGAGCAATCCGCAAAAGGCCTTTAACGTGGTGAAGAGCAAGGTGGCCAAGCAAATCATCCCGATGATGATCAACATCAAAAACTATGAGTATTATCATACCTTTGAGCGCCTGTTGTCTTTTTATTCGCATCACCTGCTTCCTGATTTAGGTTTCGACTATGGCCATGAGAAGAACATGTTCCTGGCAAAGCAAAAGGTTATTTACCTGATGAACCACGTGCTGGAGAGCAAACCGGAGGCGTTTCATCAGCTCAGGCTGGAGCTGGATGAGTATTTTAACGAACTGCAGCGCCTTGGATTTGCGAACGATGAAGTGGAGCACTTTTGCAGGAAAAAAGTAACAAAGGTGGGGCGCCTGCTGTCGCTGGTTTTGTCATCTCCCTTGGCTTTGGCAGGATATCTGACCCACATTATCCCATACCTGGCGACAAAAAAAGCGGTGGCCATGGCCAACGACAAGCATTTTAACAGCACCTACAAATTTGGGGCAGGTGTGATTTCTATTGGCTTGTTTTATGGTTTACTGCTGCTTGCCGGAGCCTTGGCCGGACTCAACAGTCTGGCGCTGGTCATTGCCGGAATTTCACTACCTTTAACCGGATTTTTTGTGTATAAGTGGACGCATTGGTGGCGCGAGTGGCTTGTGATGCTGAAATTGCTCAAGGCAGAGAAGAAGAAAGAAGGTGATGTGTACAGAATGCTAAAAATGCGTCATGATTTGCTGGAACAAATTAAAACCATAGTTTCACCATATTTTTAGCCTATGGATACTTTTCACAGTATTCTTGACTTTCTCAAATTGTTGGCGATGACTACTTTCAGTCAGCTGGTCAGCCTTTTAGGAATTTTTTTCGTAGCCGGATTAATCCTTTACCTGTTAGCACGTTTTACCCGGAACTCCTTTGCTGAAGCTTCGGCGCACAAGTTGGATGTTTTCCTTACCGGATGGTTGGGCACGCCGGTGCATGAACTCGGACATGCATTCTTTTGCATCGTGTTTTTTCACCGGATTACAGCCATTAAGCTCTACCAGCCCAATTCAATGGACGGCTCGATGGGCTATGTCATGCATTCCTACAACCCAAACAGCTATTATCAGCGCATCGGGAATCTCTTTATCGGAGCCGGACCGGTGATTTTTGGCGCGGCAGTGCTGTATGCGGTCATGTATTTCCTGCTGCCCAATCAGCAGCCTGTCGCCGATATCATCAGCTCATCAGGGTTACGCATTAGCAATATTATGGATGTGACCTCGCAGTGGAGTGCTATCTACGCTTCCGCGGAAGCGATGATTAAGCAGATTTTTAACCCGGATAACTTCAGCGAGATTTCCTTCTGGATATTTGTGTACATCTCGCTCAGCATCGCATCACACATGGAGCTGAGTCCGGCCGACCTGAAAGGAATGATGAAGGGACTGATAACACTGGTGATTCTCCTGGTTCTTGTTAATACTGTTGCGCTGCTTATTGGTCATGACATCAGTAGCTACATTTTCTACGCCGGAAGCTTTATCGGGATGTTTTTCGGGGTGTATGTATATGCCATCATCGTTTCGCTGGTGAATTTTATCCTTTCGTTTGTTTTTCTTTCGGTTTACTCACTGGCCAGAGGCCGGGGAATGATTAATCCGTTTGGGTTGGGCTAGAGGTGTTTTGATGGAATTCACATTTGATTAAATATAAACAACGAGAGTCCGACATAAGGATTTATTGTGTTTTAAACCACTAGGTTCCGCAGTCGCCTCCTACATCGGCTCCTCCTGAAAAACAGTGAATTGATCGTTCACGTGTGAAAATAGGCGCACCGACGCACATATTTTATAACGCAGTGTCGGTACACCCTTTTTCCTTGTTACTATTCTAAAAACAGTCATCCCGAAGCATTAGATCAAAAAAATTCTGCATATCACATAATTACAACCATGAACTGAATTTCTTTGCATGTTATCAGGAAACTGAAATGCCTACCACTTTTTTTATAACAATGTATTTTTACTCTCGGCCTACGAGGGTATGTCCCGCAAAACAAGCAGGGAATTATTGGGTAGGCCTGTGTGGTAGCCATTCGCGAGTGAACCGGCAGAATGTTGATGAAAAACTTACAAAGCCTAGCACTTAAGAGCACTACTAATCCACCAGTGAACGGCTCGAATGGCGTGGATAATTCCCTGCGTAGCTTTTGCCGACATGCCCTCGTTAGCCTTGTTCCGACACCTCGGAATTGGTACTTTTGGGTCAAGCCAAAAGTACAATATTGAGACCTATTGACTTCATTTGTAACGGCAATTTTATAAAGTTTTGTCTTCGGGGATTGTTAAGAGCGTTAAAAAATATATAATCAATGCGTAACGTAAAGTTGTCTTTGGTAACACAGATGCAGAGCGGAGTGAGGGCATCAACGGGAGGGATCTGGATGTGTTAATACCGTCTGTTTTTTATATCCAACGGACGTTTTAATATCAAAAAACCCGCATGCAACAAAGCACATGCGGGTTGATATTTTTCAGAGAACCTCTTAATTCATATCCTTCAGGAATTTAAACAGCTCACTGTCGTTTGAAAAGATAACCGTTGTGGTCGTATCCATTGTTTTACGGTATATTTCAAGCGTTTTTGTAAATTCATAGAAATCACGCGACTGGCTCGATTGGTTGTAGGTATCTGCATAGATTGCGGCTGCTTTTGCGTCTGCTTCACCTTTGATGATTTCAGCCTTACGGAAGGCTTCCGACTGGATTTCATTCAGCTCGCGCTCTTTCTGTCCGTTAATCCGTGAGGCTTCTCCCTGGCCTTCAGAACGGAATTTATCCGCAATGCGATAACGCTCACTGCGCATCCGCTCATAAACGCGCTTCCTTACATCTTCAACATAATTGATGCGCTTAAAGCGGAAATCCAGGATTTCGATGCCCAGGTCTTTGGCTTGCTGGTTGGCTGCCTGCTGCACTTTATTCTGAATCGCCACGCGTCCTACGTTGATATCCGACAAGGTATCGTCGATCAATTCGCTGATACGTCCTGTTTGTATGGCCTGGCGGTTAGAGTTTCTTACCAGCTCCACCAGGTCGTGGTTGGCCACATTGTCGCGGGTTTCGCCGTCAAGCAAATCATCCAGACGGCTTTGTGCACCACGCTCGTTAGTCAGACGCTTGTAAAACTGCAGCGGATCGGTAATCTGCCAGCGAGCATACGTATCCACAAAGATGAATTTTTTGTCTTTGGTAGGAACCTGGTTCGGATCGCCGTCCCACTCCAGAAAACGCTTCTCGAAAAAATTGGCGGTTTGTACAAAAGGAATTTTAAACTTTAGTCCGGGTTCCATAACAGGATCCCCCACAGGTTTACCAAACTGGGTGATAACCACCTGTTCGGTTTCCTTTACGATAAACAATCCCTGCGATAGTATTAAGATACCTGCAAGAATGCCGATGATGGTAAATATTAATTTATTTTGTTTCATTGTCTTCAGTTTTTAAGGTTTGCTACTTATTCTTTTTCAGTTGCATGTTCAACAGCGGAATCATGTTACTGTCGTCGCCGGAGGTAATCACTTTATCTCCGAGTTTTGGAATCACATCCTGCATGGCTTCGAGGTAAATCCTGCGCTTGGTTACTTCGGGCGCACGACGATACTCTTTGTAAACAGCATTAAAACGTGCCACATCACCTTCGGCGTTGTTTACACGCTTGGTAGCATAACCTTCAGCTTTCTGAATAGTCTCTTCCGCCTGTCCGCGGGCTTTCGGAATCACTTTGTTGTAGGCTGATTTTGCCTGGTTGATGAGCGTTTCCTTTTCTTGCTGCGCCTCGTTTACCGCGTTAAAGGCGGCTTTGACGGGCTCGGGAGGGTTCACATCCTGAAGCACCACCTGGGCAATTTGTACGCCCAGCGAATACTCGCGGCAGGTCTTCTGAATCAGCTCCTTCACTTTCGAGGCCACTTCAGCACGACCAACCGTCAGTACTTCGTTCACGGTGCGGTCACCCACCACCTCACGCATCACAGCTTCGGAGATAGCGCGCAGGGTGTTGTCGGCATTTCTGACCTTAAAAAGGTAGTTGTAAGGATTGTCGACACGATACTGCACAACCCACTCCACATCGGCCAGGTTCAGGTCGCCGGTAAGCATCAGCGACTCGTCTTTGGCGCTGCTGCCACGGGCATAGCGCGTGCGCACGCCGGGCTCCTGGGTGCGGAATCCGAATTCCTGTTTCTTCTGGCGTTCGACGGGGACCTTATAAACGGTTTCGAGATAAGGGATTTTGGTTTTCAGGCCGGAACCGACGGTGCGTACATGCTCACCAAAACGGGTGACCACACCGGCTTCTTCAGGCTCGATTTGGAAAAAGGAGTCTGCCACCAGCAGCACACCTACCAACACCGCAATTATCTTCTTGTAATGCTTTCGCAATAATTGCTCAATGTCAACTTCGTAAGATTGATTGTTTGCCATAAGTTTTATTATTTATTTTTTTGCAAGATACGTCACAATAACCAATTGACAAAGCAGAAGGTTTGAGAGTTTGCTCCTAATGGTTTGTTAACACGGAGACGGGAGAAAATTCCTACGTTTGATAAGTTATTACGTTGGTACGTTTAATATGTATTTCAGTGCCCAGGTGTTTATGTGTTTATGTTCAGCTGGCAACGCTGGCTCAGGGCGTAGAGATTAGGGGGAGAAGAGTAAGTAGTAGAAAGTAGTTAGTAGATAGTAAATAGTAGGTAGGTTGAATGA
>JASMTJ010000216.1:0-1036 GCA_041694335.1 Bacteroidales bacterium | reverse complement strand
GGTCATTTATCAACCAATATCGGACCATCGGTTGCTCCCGCTCTTTGCTTCCTGACCTCAAAGTCAGAATCTCACCCAGTTATCGCCTCTTGTTGGCGCAGAGGTGGGCTTGACGGGTATATTGGCGAGCGAAGTCACTGATTCAGGTTATTTTTAATTCACCAATATATTTCACAAGATCAACGATTCAGGCTTTCATTACCGGTTAGCCTGATTTCGACCCTCCCCATTTTGGCATGGAAATCATACGATGACACAGTTGCATTTTTCATCATTTAGTACACTTATAACCATAAAGGGACTGGAGAAAAAATGATGACAACAATGAACGTTAAAAAGAGCTTAACTTTTTTCCGATTTTATTTGTTGCCGGGCAGATAGAAATATATTTCGGAATCGCAAAAACACTATCAGTCAGTTGGGCCATAGCAGCGCTAATAGCTTTCCTGTGGGGAGCCTATGCGGTGGCAACAGCAATTGTTAATGACTTCTTGGCTGCATTTAAGCGCGGCCCCAGCGGAGAGATCCCCTTTCCGGAATTGAAGGGAAGCAATGTGGACTTCGAAAGCATTTATAGAGGCCATGGACCATGCGAAAATACAGAAAGCCAGCACTCTGAACCATATCAAGATATAGGATCAGGCTCATAGTGGTGGTGTGGATCCCGCTCGGACATCCCAGCATCATGGGGGGTACAGGTATCATTTCCACAAAGCTAACTATTTATTCCAGTGTGAACGACGTACATATACACGCCGGCCAACAAAAGATTCCAGGAGATGCTAAAGCTTTTGGACTTCCCTCCGTTCAGTTTCTAGCTAAAAAATTAATGCCCGACTATCTCAGCACCATTTTGCCAATTTCGTTTCTACATACCCACAACAAGAACAAAACTCACAGAAACCATGAAAGCGTATGATTTGCGACCTTCCTTACAAAACACCTTCACGGCTCGAGTGCGTCGCCTAGCTCCAGGATAAATGCTCTGGCCCCCCGTCCTATGTAACGGGGCGGGGGGGGGGGGGGGGGGGGGTGG
>JASMTJ010000215.1:0-12344 GCA_041694335.1 Bacteroidales bacterium | reverse complement strand
GATGAGGAGGATGTGTTTTTGCAGCTACGCGATATACTGAGAAGAAACAAAGACAAAAGTATTGTGTTGGCCGCCCATCACCCTTTGCACAGCATAGGAACCCACGGCGGGCGCTTCAATCCGTGGTTGAATATTTTTCCTTTAACTGTCCTGAATGAAAACCTGTTGATTCCCTTGCCGGGGTTTATTTACACAGCCGGAAGAAAGTATTTCGGACATATTCAGGATTTACCTCACCCAAGATACAAGCAGTATGTAAAGTCTCTAAAAGAGGTTCTTGATGAATTCCCGGATGTGGTTTTTGCTGCTGGTCACGAGCATAATCTTCAGTTTGCACAAAAGGGAGATCTGCACCTTATCATCAGCGGATCGGCCAGCAAAACCTCTGAGATTGTTCATAATGATGATGCTGATTTTGGTGTCGCGAGCCTGGGGTATGCACGCCTCGATTATCTCAATAACGGTGAAGTGTGGGTGAATTTTAAAGCTGTGGATGAAAGTGGCGAATCGGAGGTCATGTATTCCAAAAAGCTTTTTACGTATCGCAAAGCTGATGAAGAATCGGACAATGGCTCTTCTGAGGACCAAATGTTTCCGGATAGCATAACCATGGCGCCCAGCCAACGCTATGCTGCCGGAAAGTTCAAGCGGTTGATGTTGGGAGAGAATTACCGCGATGTATGGTCTGAACCGGTTACGGTAAGGGTTTTCGATATCTCAAAGGAAAAAGGAGGCCTTGAAATTGTGAAGCGGGGAGGAGGGATGCAAACGCTCTCTGTACGCCTTGAGGCTGAAGATAAGCGTCAATACAACTTGCGATCACTGGATAAATATGCTGACAAAACGGTGCCGGAGAGCCTTCAGGAGACATTCGCCGCCGACCTGGTTCAGGACAATATCTCGGCTACCATCCCTTATGGAGCGCTTGTGGCGGCTTCATTGGAGGAACAAATCGGACTTTATCACACGAACCCCGAAATTGTCTATGTTCCTGATGATCCCGACTTGGGAATATACCGGGAAGACCTTGCCGGGAAGCTGTTTCTTTTTGAAGAACGCCCGGATGAAGACTGGAGTAACGCTGATTTTTTCGGGAATTCTGATAACCTAAAAAGCACAAACAGCGCTGTTGAAGACTTACTCGAAGATAACGAACTTGATGTGGATCAGCCTTTTGTGTTGAAAAACAGGCTGTTTGATATGTTTATCAATGATTGGGACCGGCATGATGACCAATGGCGCTGGGCTCCCATTGAGGAGGATGAAAAGACCATTTACCGTCCTGTGCCCAGGGATCGCGATAACGCCCTGTTTGTTAACCAGGGCCTGGTTCCTGCCATCGCCAAGAGGCAGTGGGCCGTTTGGAGGCTGCAAGGAATCAATGATGAAAACCCGGATGTCAGAGGACTCAATTTCAACGGAAGGCATTTTGATCGGACATTCCTCAATGAAATGACGCTGGAAGACTTCACAAATGTTGCGAATGAGCTCCAAAACCAGCTGACTGATGAAAGGATTGAAAAAGCCCTGAAATCCATGCCCGATCCTGTTTATCGCATAAAAGCGGATGATTTACGAAGCTACCTGCTTACACGCCGGAAACACCTGAAAAAGCTTGCCATAGATTACTACAAAGTGCTGGCAGAAGAGGTGGATGTATTTGGTAGCGAAGATGATGAGTTCTTTGAAGTTACCCGCCATATTGATGGTAAAACGGACGTAAAAGTATACGATATCAAAGGCCATGACAGGAGAGCAAAATTAATCTACTCCAGGGTTTTTTATCCGGATATCACTAAAGAGATACGCCTTTTCGGGATTGATGATGAGGATCATTACCGCCTGACCGGTTCAGGAAAGAAGGGTATCAAAGTAAGAATTATTGCGGGAGAGGAAGAGGATATCATCAGGGATGAGTCTTTTGTGAGTGGCTGGGGCAAGAAAACAGTTATCTATGACAATGTAGAGGATGCTAAAGTGTTTTTCGCTGGTGAAGAAGCCAGGATAGTCAACATTGAAAGCGAAGAAGTACATTCTTACAACAGAAAGGATTTCAAATATGACGTCATATCTCCGGCGGCCTTTTTCGGACACAATGCCGAAGATGGTGTGTTCGCCGGCGGAGGGTTCCGCATTACCAGGCATGGGTTCAGAAAGGAGCCTTTCAAAGCGCAGCATAAAATGGTGGCCAATTATGCTGCAAAGACTGATGCATTCAATGTTGATTACCAGAGTGAATTTACTGAACTTTTTGGGCGGTGGGATTTCGTTGTTGATGGCAAACTGTTTGGGCCAAACTACACCAGCAATTATTTTGGCTTTGGCAACGATACAAAACTCGATGAATTTGATTTTGAGAAAAACAAACCGTATAACTATGTAAGGCGTGAAGAAATAAGCATAAACCCTTCTGTAAGGCTGCAAATGGATAAAACGGCGCTTTCTATTGGTGTTTTTTATCAAACCTCAGAAATAGAGAATAATCAGGGGAGGTTCATCACTGATTTCCAGAATAATGGGCTTGCTGAAAACATACTTGATAGAAAGTCATACGCCGGATTGCAAGGTCAGATTTCTTTCGACAGCCGGAATCATCATTTATTTCCTACGGCCGGAGTGCACTGGAATTTAGCCGGCCACTGGTATTTGGGAGCGAACAAACACAGCGAAATCTTTAACAAAATTTCTTCCGATTTAAGCTTGTTCCTGAGCCGGAAGGTTAATCCGAGATCTGTTTTGGCGCTTCGTTTTGGTGGCGAGCTCAACAACGGTCAGTATGACTTTATCCATGCTGCGGCCCTCGGCGGAAAGCATAATCTCCGCGGATATCCTGTCACCCGGTTTTATGGCGATGCTGCAGCATATCAGAATACGGACCTAAGATTAAAGCTTGCAAATATTCACTCCTTTTATTTGTCGGGACAAATTGGTATTTTTGGCTTTCACGATATCGGACGGGTTTGGGTGGAAGAAGAAAACTCTTCGCAGTGGCATAATGGCTATGGGGGAGGCGTTTGGTTCTCGCCTTTCGGCTTGGCTTTAATTACGGCTCAATACGCAATGTCTGATGAGTATGATATTTTCAGGCTTAAGTTCGATTTTCAATTCTGACAGGATTTATGGACAAGGAGGTTTTAAAAGCGGCTGAGGATTATGTGAAGGACTTCTTTGAGAAGCAGAACACAGAGGCCATGCATTTTCACAACATCGATCACACGGAGAATGTGGTTAGTGCTGTGGATTTGATTGCTGAGAAATGTGGCCTGAATCAGCACGAAAAAGCCCTTATTAAACTTGCGGCCTGGTTTCATGATACAGGGTATTTCTTTAAGAGGGAAGGTCATGAAGATAGTTCTGTCAGGATAGCTGAACAGTTTCTCAAGAGTCAGCAGCTTCCCGAAAAGGATATCGATGTTGTGGTGCAGTGCATTGAGAGCACCAAGAAAGATGCAATACCTCAGACCAGATACCAGATGGTGATGAAAGACGCTGATTTGTACCACCTCTCCACCGGGGCCTTTTTAGAGCAGTCTCTTTCGCTGCGTAAAGAGTGGAAAGCGGCATACGATGAAAAGATGAACAAAGAAAACTACCTTTTCAACACCCTCGAATTTATGGCTTCGCACCGCTATTATACCCGCTATGGAAAAGAGGTGCTCACTCCGCGGAAAAAGCAAAATATCGAAAAGGTCAAAAATGAAATCAGCAACCTGATTTCGAAAAAAGCTGACAAGAAAATATCCAAGCTAGAGGACGCATTATCAAAAACCGGCGGTACAGATCGGGGTATAGAAACCATGTTCAGGGCTACCGCCCGAAACCAAATTAACCTGAGTGCTATTGCCGACAATAAGTCAAACATCCTGATTTCAGTGAATGCCATCATCTTATCGGTGATGATTACTTATGTAGTGAGGGAGGTGCATAGTATTTCTAACATGATTTATCCTTTGATAGCGATGGTGATAACAAACCTTTTAACCATTATTTTTGCAGCCATGGCCACATTGCCACACCTATCACCCGGGAAATTCCATGAAAGGGATGTGAAAGACAAAAGGGCCAATCTTATGTTTTTCGGTAATTTTCATAACATGGATTATGAAACCTATGAATGGGGCGTTAAATCCATGATGCGTGACTACGATTACCTTTACAGTACGATGATCAGAGACCAGTATGAACTTGGACTTATCCTTGATAAAAAATTCAGTAAGCTGAGAATAGCTTACTTCATCTTTATGTTTGGCCTCATCACCTCATTTCTGATGTTTCTTGTTTTTACTATCTGATATGTTTAATAAAACACTCTTATAAATTAAACAAAAATAGTTGCATCTCGTTTCATCTTAAATCAAAAGACAAAAACGATATGCATTATATTTTTATAGGCGGAAGCACAGGAATTGGTGCGGAGCTCACTAAAAGAACACTTGCAAACGGACACAGCGTCACCCTGATCAGCAGATCGAAAGGAACGTTGGAGGAGCATGAAAACCTTGAACATGTTACGGGAGATATCACCGATTCTGGATTTGAGTTTCCGAAAATCAAGGAACCCCTCGACGGATTGGTTTATTTTCCCGGAACGATTAACCTTAAACCTTTCAGAGGGCTCAAGCCCGAAGTTTTCAGGCAGGACCTGGAAATAAACCTGATTGGTTTTGTTTCAGCGCTGCAAGCTTATCTTTCTAATCTGAAGAAGAATGGCAATGCCTCTGTGATTGCGTTCAGCACAGTGGCTGTTCAAACTGGTATGCCTTTTCATGCTTCCGTGGCTGCTGCAAAAGGAGCTGTGGAAGGTCTGGTGCGGTCTTTAGCAGCTGAACTGGCTCCGAAAGTAAGGGTCAATGCTATCGCACCATCACTCACGGAAACACCACTCGGTGAACAACTGCTGAATACCGAAAGCAAACAGGAAAATGCAAATGCACGCCACCCTCTTGCCCGATATGGAAAGCCCGAAGATATTGCAGCTATGGCTGAATTCCTCCTTTACGGCGAAAGTTCGTGGATTTCCGGACAGATAATGCATGTGGACGGTGGGCTTTCTTCTATCTCAAAAATGTAAAACAACGAGCGGATATGTCAGCCTCACTGTCAGGCTTATTCGCTCTAAGAATGAGAAACCATGAGAACTTTCAATGCTTCCGAAATCAGAGCGCTGGATAAAAGTTTCAGACGAAACCTGGTGAATCAGTTGCCCGGACCTAAACCGGCAAATCTGATTGGCTCGATGAGTTCAGACGGGATCACTAATCTGGCAATCTTTGCCTCGGTGCACCACATTGGAGCCAATCCGCCATTGATGGGATTTAACATGCGGCCTGTTAGCGTGGAACGCCATACCTATGAGAACATTATCGATAAAGAGTGTTTCACTATCAATCATGTAACGGAAGATTTCTACCGCCAGGCTCACCAAACTTCGGCACGCTATCCTAAAGATGTTTCTGAATTTATGGCTACCGGATTGAAGGAGTTTTACGGTAAACAAATTGATGCACCCTATGTAGCCGAATCACCCGTAAAAATCGGACTCAGGCTAAAGGAGGTGCATGATATCAAAGCCAATAACACCAAGCTAATCATCGGGGAGGTGGTTGAGATTATTCTTAATGACAGCATTTTAGATGAGGCAGGGTCTATTAATTTCGACTATTTGAATTCGGTATCGGTTACAGGACTTGATACTTACCATACGTCTGGTTTACTGGAACGTTTACCCTACGCAAAGCCCTGACAACCTAACTCATAGATTTCGTTGTTTCCACTTTTTCACTTCGTTGGCAGGGTGTTGCAATAGAAATATATCAGCACTTTGTTCACGATTGATATGAGATTTAGACGAGAGAATTACACTATAAATTCAAATCATTCGTTAATATATTTTAAAACCAGTTCAATATCTATCAGACCAAAACGAATACCCATGAAAAGAATCTTAACATCACTTTTGCTTTTCAGCTTGTTACAATGTTCTTACAGTCAGGTTTTCGAAGAATATAACTTTGTACTAAATGGGGATAAATCACCTTTTGAAGTTCAAGTAGAGAACAAGACCCCATTCTTTGTATTCAAAAAAACTGATATAGTTACAATCACCATAAATGAATTCAATTCTGAGAACACTAATAAGGATTTTAAGATTATAAGTATGGATAACCAAACCGAATTATTGATTAGTACTATTCATGCTTCCGATATAAACGCAGAAGAGGCATTTAAAATTGATATAGCATTCAACCTTCCTGATGCTAAGCAAAAGAGTCTTGATTTGAATAAATTACATCATCTTGTTGTTTATGAAAATGGGACTCATCAAAAACTGCTTGCATTTAAACTTAAAGAAGAATAGCAGGTTAATGGAAATATGAAAACAATCAAAATCAATAAGAAACTTTCCGAAACAGTTGGTGAGTTACAACTTGGGATACTATCTGCAAATGTGGTTGTATCAGATAGTTCTGATGAACTTGTCGGATTACTTAACAAGGAAGCTGAAGAAATAGCTTCCAGTGAGGAGATTGAAGATATTGCAAAGTTGCCCCAGGTGCAAGCCACACGTGAGGCATACAAGGCTTTGGGTAAAAAGCCTGCCCGCTACAGGGTCAGTTCTGAAGCATTGCACCGCAGAATCGTTCAGGGTAAAGGTCTCTACTTTATCAACAACATTGTTGATATCAATAACCTGGTGTCAATTCGTTCTGGTTGTGGCATCTGTTTGTATGATGCTGAGAAGGTTAAGGGCGATATTCAATTTCGTATTGCAGAAGATGGCGAAACCTATCATGGTATAGGCAAGTATGATCTGAACCTGAACAAGCTTCCGGTCTTTGCCGATGAAGAAGGGCCTTTTGGAAGTCCTACCAGTGACAGTGAACGCACCAAAATCACGCCCAAAACCCGGTCAATACTCTTTATTATTGTCTCATTTCTGGATAAAGACCTTCACCCCTGGCTCGACCAGGCAGAGGAACTCCTGTTGAAATATGCCAAAGCTGATAGTATTGATAGAAAGGTCATAAACTAAAAAAAATCCCGGATTAAAGCAATTACTCTAACCCGGGATTCTATTTTAATCCACTACTAAAATGGCAGATCATCATCCTGTGGTGGTGGAGGAGCGTCGTTCACCGGTGCTGAAGGGGCTTCATCTCCCGGTAACGGTATATCCGGTCCGGAAGGTGCAGCGCCACCACCGGCCGCTTCCAGCTTCCATGCTTTTACATCGGTATACCATTTTTCGCGAAATTCGCGACTTTCGATGTTAATGGAGGCATTGACCGCATCACCTTCTTTGAAATTCTCCAGCATCTTGGCTTTATCATTCCATAAAGAAATGCATACCTGTTTTGGGAATTTGTCGTTGGTTTCAATAATAAAATCCTGCTTCAGCCATCTGCCGTTTTTTCCTTCACCCGATTTTTCGGGTAAAACTTTTACTAATGTGCCTTCTATTTCTAAACTCATAAACTTATTTCGTTAATGTAACCTGATTTCCAGGGCCCTTTCAGTGTGGGATGCTGCAGGGCTTGGTCCAGCAAAGATAAAAATTCATCGCGTTTCAGCAAGCTGCCTCCAAGACGCCTGAGGTGTGGTGTGTCTTGCTGTGCATCAATCAATTCAAATTGATGGTGAAGGGCAAACTGCACCAGGAAATGGTAGGCAACTTTCGAGGCATCAGTCACTTTATGAAACATCGATTCACCAAAGAAAGCTTTTCCGAGTGAAACACCATACAATCCTCCAACCAGCTTTTCATCCTGGTAAGTTTCAACAGAATGGGCATACCCTTCCTGGTGTAACTTGATGTATGCCTCCTGCATTTCCGGTGTAATCCAGGTGCCATCCTGATCATTGCGGGGAACGTGGGCGCATGCTTTAACGACATCCGCGAAAGCGGAATCGAAACGAACCTCAAAGACCTTCTTCTTTATAGTCCGGCGCAGGTTTTTAGAGGGTTTGTAGTTTTTCGGAAGAACCACCATCCGCGGGGTTGGCGACCACCACATGATGGGCTCGCCTTCGCTGTACCACGGGAAAATTCCATTGCTGTAAGCATTGAGCAACCTTTCAGTGGATAAGTCTCCTCCAATGGCCAGCAACCCTTCTTCTGCAGCGAGATTGGGTGGCGGGAAGACATTCTCATCCGATAGCACAAAAACGGGCATAGGCTATTGCAGAACCAATTTTACAGCGTTTCGTTTGCCGCTGTTTGAAATGCGGCTGAGAATGTAAATTCCGGGATGAATTTGCGGGTTTCTTTCAATGAGCTGATTGCCATGGATCTTCTGGCTCATCACCAGGCGCCCATCGAGTGTGCGCAACTCAATCAGGGAATATTTTTCGTCCGGGCTTTTTACAAAAAATGATTTCCTTGCAGGATTGGGATACACACTAAAGGCTTCTTTTTCAAGACCATTAATGTCTGTCGACGGATCAAACCAGAAAGTATGATTACCGGTTGGAGCTGACAAAGGATGCTTGGTGGAAGCTGTAGCGGTTTTAGCTTCAATGTAATAGGAGATGGTATCGGTAGGTGCGCAGTTGGGAATTACCCCATAGTTTTGCGGACAAACCTGGTAAATCTCTGTTTTTGTGTACTCAGTCTCGCTATTTTTCCTGTAATAAAGAAAAAGGCTGTCAACCTCCGTTTCGTTATAACATTGCGAATAAATCAGCATATCTTCATCATAAGGCTGCATATCCACCACCTTCCGGTGAATAATCCGAAGCATCTCTTCCTGAGGAATTTCTTTGGTAATGCAGTGAACGGCACCATATAAGGGTGTCAGGTTTTGCGAGTCAACCATTTCGATGGTGTAGCCGGGCATCGCTTCCCGGTAAACGGCTTCGGCTACCGAATCGTAGTAAGGGAGGCCGTAAGAGGGTACCACCACCACATCATTCATAGTCAGTGAATTGGTGTAAGTACGCATTTCATCATCCTGCTCATCGGGCCAGGTGCCATCGGCGTTGGGCGGCGCCGGGATACGTAAGATCTCAAAAGGTTCTTCAAAATAAGTGTTGAGCTGAGAGAGGTACTCCACCTGCGATTCAATCAACTCAAAGTCAGGTACGGTTTCAGGGTATTTCGAAACCATCAGCGTCTCAGAGTCAATAACCTTAATATACATGTCTACATGCCCCCAAATACCTCCGCCTGTCTGCGTAAGCTCTTCAAGCAAGATAAATTCCTGGTGGTTAAAGTAATCTTCAAGGATATCGGTAAGCTCTTCCTCATCATAATCAGGATTCTGATCCAAGAGCCGGGTGCTGGCAAACCCATATTTCAGTCCGTCGAGCAGGATATTTCCCCCTTCCAGTTCAAGCGGCAGCTCAACCGAAGGCATGCCCCAGTAATTGGCTATCTGCGAGGGGATAGAGTCGTCTTTAGGTCGGCCATAAGCACTGTATCCGGCGTCCAGCATATAGCGCTCCATGCCGTCGTTGCCAAAATCGCCGTAGCCTGTAAAAGGCCCGAAATCACGAATCCAAAGGGTTTCGGTCCAGGCCGGAAGGAAATGAACATTATGGTAACCTACGCCGTGATCAAGGAGGTACTGCCTGATTTGTGTGGTGTCGTAAGGAGCTGTGCCCGGATAATAGATAATCCAGGCCTTGGCACTGTTTTGCACCGCTCCGGCAATATTTGCAACTATCGAATCACGGGCAGGCGAATAGTCCCAAACCAATAATACGCCTTCGTTTTTCTCGTGCTCAGCCTGAAAAACACTCGACAACTGGCCGTGAGCAGCCATCGCAAAAAGCAAAAACAGTATTCCTGTAAAAGTAAGTTTTCTCATAAATGTTTGTCATTTCCGAGCCTGTCAAAAAAGCCTTCATTAAAGGTATTCTGAAAATCATTCATTACCCCTTACCCTAAAGGGAGTTATGCTTTTCAGTAACTTCACCCTTTAGGGTAAGGGGTAAAAAGTTGCTGAAAAGCAACATCGGAGGCTTTTTGGACATCCTCTAATCCGATGTAAAAATAGAAAAATAGGAGGCTAATTCATAAGCGTCTAAAATCTTTTATAATCTTGGATGTCTTAACGAATTGATGTTATTGATTGAAGAAGCTGTCCAGCTTTTTAATAGTTTGCTCTTCAAGGCGGTTAAACTGGCTGTCAAATCCTGCTTTTCGCAGAAAGTAGTTGAAAAGAATGGTCACTGACTTCAGTCTGAAAATTTTCTTCAGAGCCATCCCAAGTAGCTTAGCAGTGGAAGGGTGTTCTGGCTCCGGATGGGTGACTGGCTTCGAGACAATTTTTATTTCGGCATTATAAAAACGATTTTTGCGGGTCGTTGTATTACGTTGGTTGTACCTGATCATTTCCATAGTGCTAAAGTTTTTTATTGCTTAATAAATGTTTCCTGTATTGTATCACAAAGCAAAAATAGTATCCAAAAGCATTGTGAATAAAGCGTTTTAAGCAATAATAAATTCAATTTAAGCTAAATCTTAATCTTAAAATCGCTGCTTAATATTCTTAATTTCTTAAGTTTGCACTTAATTTTTGTGCTTAAAATGTTGCTTTAGACGCTTAAAAAGTATAGTTTTATCAACAGAATCAGATCGTTTCATTAAATCATTAACAAGATGTCTGGTATTTTTTCCTTTCTGGGTTCTCCGATGCAGAACGTGGTCAAACGCGCCCACGATATGCTGCCCAGTATTGAGAAGGTGCTGGCAGTGTTTTATGATGAGATGAGGGATCAGCAACGCGCATTAATAGCCCACCGGCAAAGTGATGGTGTAAACCTTGAGGATATCACAGGCAATGAGGTGCCTCTGGCTTTCGGGGAATTCAGGGAAAAAACCGGAGCAATCGGATGGTATTCGAAGGACGATATTCCATTCGAAATTCAGAAAAAATCAGCTTCCCCTAAAATAGAAATGTTCAGGGAGCTGGAGAACACCGTTTTACTTCTTCGCTATAAAAATGAAACTGACGGGAAGTACGATTTGCTGTTTTATTATTTCAATGCCGACACCAGTAATTTCGGCGTAAGCACCGATAACCGCAGCCTTACCACAGAGCATAAAACCATCATTTCAACAATGCTCTACAATGCTGTGAAAACCCAGATTAACGAGCACAACTACAACAAAGACATGCTGAAGGTGCTGAATAACAACATTCAGAATGCCATCCATGAAAATAAAGAGCTTAAGCTAGACCTTGAAAATACCCGCAAGCGTTATCAGAAAAGCATTGCCGGACTTTGTCTCAAAAACTTAAAGGAGATTTCTGAAGAACTTGGTGTATCTTTGCGACTGTCGGCCGAAGCGATGGATAAGCTGGTCAACTACGAGGGAGACATCAGCGATATCAGGAAGATTATTTTGCAGGCTGCACAGTTTGCCGTTACCATGAGCATGGGCATGGGAGAAGTTCCGATAGAATCATCGCATGTGAATACACATGTGGAGAAACCCGGGAAGGAGTCAGAGGAAAACGCTCCCACAGGCATCAGGGAAGAGCGCTACGCGAAAACAAGATTTATTCTTGACGAAATGGAGCAGGCGGCGCGCCTTCTTTCTTCGAGAAGTGTGAAGCTGACCAGCGAAAACCTGGCCCGCTCGCTCTCGAAACCCAAATCGGCAGCAGCCATTTCCGACCAGCTAAGCAAGCACCGCGACCGCATCTTGCGGCTGTTTGATGAAAATCCGGAACAGTGGACTATTATCCGAAAAAAGTTTCGTCCGATACAAAACATTGTAAACAAATAGGTTGCACATGCAGAGGAGTATCAACTTTTACTATTTCATCAACAGCTTTAGTTACATCACCATTGGATTTATTTCCGTTTTCCTGCTTTCACGATTTGCCATGGGAGGAACAGGACTTATGTTCGATATCCCTTCGGTACTTTATAAACACGGGTTGCAATTTGCCGCCCAGGAAGAAGACTGGTGGTACGACAGTGTGATTGCGGTGTTTTCATCGAGGGTTATAAGTTATATTTTTCTGGGGTTGGTGATGTATGTAATCTATTTAAAAGCTATTCCTTACAAGGGATATTTAAAGCTTTACTTTATCTGGGCCAGCTTCATTGCCTTTACCTTGCTGATAGGCGAAATTTTCTTCGGGAACATCCTGAAAGAAGGTGTTTACCACGCACTGGCATGGCTGTATGTAGGACAAACTTTTCGCTTGATCATGATCATCTCGATGATGATGATGTATTTGCTGATGGGGATAATGTATGGCAAAGCATTGGTTTTGAGTGCAAACATCTATTTTGTGAAGTTCGATGAAAACCGCCTGCAACGCTTTTTCCTTTACCAGGTCTTTTATCCTTATCTGGCATTTGTTGTGATTTTCACTTTGCTGATG
>JASMTJ010000214.1:0-9166 GCA_041694335.1 Bacteroidales bacterium | reverse complement strand
GCGTTCTTATCTTCGAGGAATGGCAGGGCCTGCACGGCATACCACGCTGCATTGGCGGTATATTCCACCGTCAGGCGCTCGCTGTTGCCGGCTTCGAACGAAGGCACTTCCACGGTCTTTGATCTCGGACTGTTCATCGAGAAAGCCTTGGTTTCGGTCAACAGCTTGCGGTTGGTCAGCACCGGCAGGTAGTCCTCCTGCCCATCCGAGAAGGAGGCAGTGGCTGCCGTGATGCGGTATTTGAGCAGTCCTGCTTTTATGGTCATCTCCACCGGGAAGCTCACATTGCGGCTTTCGCCGGATGGGATGGTCAGCTTGCGCTGATTGTTTTTCAGTCCGAGGGTTTCAGTCACCATCGTATTTTTACGGGCATCGAAAAGCTGAAGTTCCACCGTCACCTCCTGATCTTCCTCACTTAGGTTCACCACCTTTGCAGCAAACTTAAAGTGGTCGTTTTCGCGCGTAAAGCGTGGCGGATTTGGCACCACCATCAGCTCCTTACGGGCGCGGAATTTCTTTACCAGCTTTCCGGTCTTCAGGTCTTTGGTGTGGGCCAGCACCATAAATTTCCATTCTGTCAAAGATTCCGGCAAGGTAAATTTTATGGTTACCGAATCGCCCTTGCTCATCAACTGCGGGTAAAAGAAAGCGGTTTCATCGAAGTTGGTCCGAAGAGGTTTTTCTGCCGGCATTTTCTTTTCAGTAAGGGCATCGTCTTCAACTATATTCAATTCATCAGCCGTTTCCGGTGCAGGCGGGGGAGCACCATCCTGTTTCGTTTCTGGCACCTGTACATCCATCGTAATAGCTCTTTCTCCTGATTTTTCCGCATATATCCCGCGCATATTTACGTTCATGTAGCGGTATCCAAACCAGTTTAGCGAGGGGTAAGTTCTTGGCTCCACTTTGGGTGTCTTTCTTTGATCCACATAAAAGTTCATGCTTCCTGATTGTGAAAACTCCCGGTTGTTGTTCCAGCCTTGAGCGCCATAATATTCCGGGAACAGTCCGCTCAGCGACCATGGGGTCATCGCTTTGATTTCATCCAGCGAAGCATCGTACATCCCGGCAAGGATTTCTGTTGCCTGCGCTTTGCTTCCCGGACCTGACAGGTGAAGCGTCCACTCTTCTTTTCCTCCCGGCATTAGCGGCGTTTTGTTTACTTCCAGCCTGAGGTTAAGCTGCTTGTTGTTGTAAGGAACCTTAATAGTTTCAGAAAAACTATACGCGCGGTTTTCAATCACAAAGGAGGCATGTACGCTAAAGTTTCCGCGTTGTTTTTCCGTTACCGGTATTTCGACCACTTCCTGCTCATCCTTAATCTTCAGGATGTCCTCAAAAAACACTTTTCCATTCTGCTCAGCCCTGAGGTGCACCTCCACACGCCGTGCCGCCGAACCAATCAGCACCCTGACCTTCTCTCCCGGAAGGGCTTCATGCTTCATCACCTTGAAGAAGCTGAACTGCTTCAACGGAATATCCTTCCCTTCCGGATCGAAAATGGTAATCCACTTCTCGGCTTTGTGGGTTTCGCGGTTTTTAGACACCTCGAAAGTAATTTTGTAAGCCCCCGGCTCCCACTCCGAAATATCGCGGGTCACCAGGCTATCGGCGGTGTAAAAACCCGTGCTCAGCATTTCCTTTTCCACCGGAAGCTTGCTGATCTGGTCCTCATCGCCGAAAGGCAAATGCGGGAACAGGTCAGTAAACTCCTCTTTCGGGTAAAGCGATTGATCGGGTTTTGCCCAGTAGCGCGACTTCATCAGGCGATCGAAGTCCTTTAGCTTTTCAATTTTGAGTACTCCTTCAGCCAACACCTTTTCTCCTGAAAGGTTGTGCACCTGCGGTTCAATGCTGAGGGTTTTGCGTTTATTCACCTCATCCGCCACTTTAATTTTCGGAATAAACGAGTCGTATCCCGCCACCAGATTGGCGCTTTTTTCGTGCGTCTCGCCGTTTCTGTCCGTCACTTTTATTTCGATATGATAGTTGAACACCGGCTTCTGCGAACGTGGGATCG
This sequence comes from Bacteroidales bacterium, assembly GCA_041694335.1. GTDB lineage: Bacteria > Bacteroidota > Bacteroidia > Bacteroidales > JAIPAH01 > JAIPAH01. The sequence goes on along the minus strand of JASMTJ010000214.1, from coordinate 7,146 downwards.
TGGCATCAGGCTCGGTCACAAAAGGAATCTCAAAGACGCCTTCTTCGTTGGTGGTTGTGGTGCCGGCCTCCAGTGTGATTTCCGGTCCCGGTTGAAAATAGATTCCGCGATAGAAAGGAAACTCGGGCTGCCGTGTTACCTTGTATTCCACTTCAGCACCTGCAACGGGATAGCCGGCCAGTGCTTCGGCTTTGCCTTTGAAATAAACCGTTTCGTTGAGCTTGTAGGTGCCTTCGAGTGGCTCGGAAGAAATCGCAAAGCGCGGACGGCGGTATTCCTCCACAGCAAAAGAAGTGCTCCCGTCTTTGGTACGTAAAGAAAACTGGCCATTTAGCGTCTCGGCGGGCAACACAAAAGAACCGCTGAAGGTTCCAAATTCATTGCTGGTAAAGGTTTCATCAGACACCACTTTGTTGTTCACATCGCGAAGCTCAACTTCGGTTTTATAACTGTTCACAATCTCACTTCCCTCTTTATTTTTGTTCAGCACAACCCCCTTGAACTGTACTGTTTGTCCGGGACGATAGAGCACGCGGTCGGTAAAGAGATAGATTTTTGTATCGGTCTTATCACGCCTTTTTGAGTCGCGGAGGTAAAAGTTCGACGAAGAGATATAGCGGTCGTCATCATCGCGGATATCAAGGTAAAAAGTGCCGGAACTGATATCCTCATCTTTGAGAACCACCTTGCCATCGCGGTCCGATTCAAACACACCTTCGGAGGTGTATTCATATTCCCTTTTTTTGTAATCGTACTTGCGTGTCACCGGCCTTACTTCTGCACGCTTGATTTCCTTGCCGTCTTCCCTGTCGAGCAGGGTTAACTCCAGCTTATCATTACCTCGTTCCCAGCTTAAAAACGAAATGTTGGTGACCCAGATTTCCGCGAAAGCGGCAGCTTCGTTGATCGGCACAAAATCATCAGCCGAACTCATGAGCACCACGTAAAATCCCGGCTCCAACTCCGGCATTGCCATTTCAGTGCTTGTTTGGATGTGTCGCTTTTCGGCCGTCAGTTTTTTAGAAAAACTTTGTACGGGTTGCTGCTTTAGCAGGAAATCAAGCTTCTCGCGGCGGTCCATTCGCTGACGGTTCCAGGGCCCGTCAAAATTGATGCGATAGACGTTGACAAAAAGATCACCAAAATTTTTGTAGCTAATCTGCACAGGGAATGGCTTTCCGGGAAGCACCGCATTTTCAGTGCGAACAGAAAGGTGCTTATTCAGGATACTGCTTTTTAGCTTTTCGGCGCGCACAGCTCCATAAGATTTCGGATAAGCCTTGATGGCCTGATTACAGAGCTGCAGGGCTTTTCCGGCGAAATTCTCTTTATCCTCCAGAGTGGCATCCGCCTCAGAAAACCTTTTATTAAAAGTATACTTCGCGAGATAATACTGCGTCAGGCTCCATTCAGGAGTGTCCTTTATTTCGTCTGAAAACTTTTGAAGTGCATCGATGTAAAGGGCATCTTTGTTGAAAAATGTGGCTTTGTTTTTTACATAGTCCAGGCGGTTCAGGTTGGCTTCGGCCAGCGCAGAAGGGTTATCATGATGCGTTTTGAGCAGCATTTGATAGATTCTCAGTGCCTGCACAGACGATTCGTCTTCAGCAAAATCAAGCTTGAGATAGTTCTTTACTGCAGCAAAATATTTCTGATCGCTGTAAGCTATTTCGAGGTTGGCTTCTGTGAGCAGGTAGTCGCCACTCTGGATAAACTCCAGCGCGCGGTAGGCCACAAAATCGAAGGCGGTGGGACGCAACTCCACTGTGTTTTCATGTTCATTCAGAATACTATTCAACTCCTTCAGGCTTTTTTCTGCCATCTTTTCTCTGCTTTCGAGCGAAAGGAGGTAGTGTTTGCGGGCGTGCTGTAAAATCGTTTTGATATCCCAGGTTCTGAGGTTTTCTTCATCAACGTCGACCTGGCTGCGATCGGCAATCTGAAAACGATTTTGCCGGTAGTAGTTCCAGTAAAGCTCACCCAACACCGAATGCAGGATGCTTTTTTGCACCGGATTCTCTGTGGAGGCCATCTCTTTATGGATATCGCTGATAGCTTTCACGTTGAAATCCACTTCGAATTCCGACCGTAAAGCCTGCTGGTAAATCACGGCTTTTAAAAACTGCGGGGTGTTGTTCTCTTTCTTCGCCTGTTTGTATATTTTATCTACCACGTCCAACGCCGAACGTGGCAATCCTTTATCGCGATAGGCCTCTACCTTCTTCCATTCTTTTTCAAACTGCTGATGATTTGTTGGTTCTTCAGAAACCTTTCCGGGCAAAAGAGAAAGAATTGCCGATAGTACGATGAGAAGTAATGATTTCATGACGTGATTTTTGCGTTAGTTTATCTCCGCTAATGTACCAATTAATAACTCTCGGGCTTCCCGTAGGATTTTAAATCCCGGAAAACGGCGCGGAAATAAGTTTAGTTTTTCTCTATCGAAACAATATTTATTCCGAAATAGTTGGTTGGTTGTCTATAAATACCAAAAAAAGGTTTAATACTTACGGATACGTTTGTGGTAGAATTAATTACCATTATCAGACAAATTCTAAATAACATACCTTATCTTTGGTAGATATAAATTTAAGTTATGATTCCAGAATCGTTAACAAGCAGTATTGAGTCTTACTTGCGTGAGCTTCACGACAAAACCGTTAAAATCCAAAATCAAAGGCCTTTGGGAGGCGGCTCTATCAATGACACTTACCTATTGGAAACTGATGAGGGTTCTTATTTCCTGAAATATAATGATGCTGCCCGTTTTCCGGGCATGTTTGAGAAAGAAGCCCGAGGTCTCTCGCTGATGTATGGCGCCCGTACTGTAAAGGTTCCGGAGGTGGTGCAGTATGCCACTGCCGGAAGCCATGCCTACCTTCTGCTTGAGTATATCGCTCCGGGAAGGGCTGACGGTGATTTCTGGGAGAAGTTCGGTAAGGACCTGGCAGAGATGCATCAAAAAAGCAATGATTACTTTGGTCTGGATCATGATAATTACATGGGCAGCCTTTACCAGAACAACACGCCCCATGAGATCTGGAGCGACTTCTTTATTGATGAGCGGCTCGAAAGGCAGGTAAAGCTTGCCCGCGATGAAGGATCGATTAGTAAAAGTGATGCACAGCTTTTTGATAAATTGTATCCAAAGCTTTCCGTTTATTTTCCACCGGAGCCTCCGGCAATTGTGCATGGTGATTTGTGGTCGGGGAATTACATTGCTGCCATCAACGGCAAAGCCTACCTGATTGACCCGGCAGCCTATTACGGCCACCGTGAAGTCGATATCGCGATGTCTACCCTTTTCGGGAAGTTTGATGCTGATTTTTACAGAGCCTATAACGAAGCTTACCCCATGGAATCGGGGTGGGAGGAGCGACTGGATATTTATAACCTGTATCCGCTGATGGTGCATGTAAACCTGTTTGGCGGCGGATACTGGGGCAGCGTAAAAAGCATATTAAACCGATTTGTATAAATCCTGAAAAAAGAAATTATGTCAAAACAAAAAGCTATCTGGGAAATTGATCCCTGGCTCGATCCTTATAAGCAGACCATTATCAAAAGAATGCAGGCAGCATCACAAAAGGAGAATGACCTTCTTAAAGATGCTTCGCTTGCTGATTTCGCCAACGGACATCATTTTTTCGGAATGCACCGCACCAGCAAAGGTTGGGTTTTCAGAGAGTGGGCACCCAATGCCACGAATATCTTTTTGGTGGGTTCATTCTCAGACTGGCAGGAAAAGGATGAATACCGCTTAGAGAAAAAGGACCACGGTGTTTGGGAAAAAGAATTTCCCGCCAAGACTTTTAAACATGAAGACCTGTATAAACTGATGATGCACTGGGATGGCGGCCAGGGCGAAAGGCTTCCGGCCTATGCTAAACGGGTGGTTCAGGATGACAAAACGAAAATATTCAGTGCACAGGTATGGGCGCCAAAAAATACTTTTAACTGGAAACACGATAAAAAAAGGAAACGCCCTGAAAACCTGCTCGTTTATGAAGCTCATGTAGGAATGGCCTCAGAAAAAGAAGCCGTAGGCTCTTTTGATGAGTTCAGGAAGGAAATCCTGCCGCGCATTAAAAAGGCAGGATACAACACCATCCAGCTAATGGCTATTCAGGAGCATCCCTATTACGGCTCCTTTGGATATCATGTCTCGAATTTCTTCGCCGTTTCCTCACGCTTCGGCACTCCTTACGACCTGAAGCAGCTTATCGACGAGGCTCATAACATGGGCTTGATGGTAATCATGGACCTGGTGCATTCGCATTCAGTGAAAAATGTGAATGAAGGGCTGGGTCTTTTCGACGGATCGCCATACCAGTATTTCCATGACGGAGAACGCCGCGAGCATACAGCCTGGGACTCGCTTTGCTTCAATTACGGAAAGAACGAAGTCGTGCACTTTCTGCTTTCGAACATCAAATACTGGATAGAAGAATTTCATTTCGACGGATACCGCTTTGATGGCGTGACAAGCATGCTATATTATGACCACGGTCTGGAGCGCGATTTTGGAAGTTACGACAATTACTTCGATGGCGGTCAGGATGAAGATGCCCTGACCTACCTGATGCTGGCCAACAAGCTGCTTCATGAATTTGAGCCGGAAGCAATCAGTGTGGCCGAAGATATGAGTGGTTATCCCGGACTGGCCGCTCCGGTGGAGCGAGGTGGCCTGGGTTTCGATTATCGCCTGGCAATGGGCGTTCCCGATTACTGGATTAAGATGATTAAGGAAAAAACCGACGAGCAGTGGAGTGTGGGAAACATCATGTGGGAGCTCTCGAATAAGCGTCCGGAAGAGCGGACGGTGAGTTATGCCGAGTCGCACGACCAGGCGCTGGTGGGTGACAAAACCATCATCTTCCGCCTGATCGACAAGGAAATGTACTGGCACATGGACAAGGAGAGCCAAAGCCTGGTGGTCGATCGGGGAATCGCCCTTCACAAAATGATCCGGCTCATTACCATCGCCCTTTCCGGCGGAGGCTACCTCAACTTTATGGGAAATGAATTCGGACATCCCGAGTGGATTGATTTTCCGAGAGAAGGTAACGACTGGTCGCACAAGTATGCCCGCCGGCAGTGGAGCCTGGTGGATAACGACCAGCTGCGCTACGAAGAGCTCGATAAGTTTGACAAGGCGATGATTGCACTGTTCAAGAAAATCAAGCTGAAAGATTCCTGGGCAGAAAGCCTCTACGAGCATGAGGAAGACCAGGTGCTGGCCTTTATCCGCGAAGGGTATGTTTTCATCTTTAACTTTAATCCGAACAAGTCGTTCGAAGATTATGAAATTCCTGTTCCAAAAGGAAAATACAAAGTCGTGTTAAATTCTGATGCCAATAAATTCGGAGGTTTTAACCGTGTTGACGAGAAAATGACCTACGAAACAAAGGAGCTTGACGGGAATCAAAAGCTGAAGCTATACATTCCAAACAGGATGGCTATGGTTTTGAAGAAAGGATGATTATAAAGGGTTTTGTCACTCTTTATCAGCGGCATAGGCAAAGCAAGCTTCAATCTGTTCTCTTTTCAATTCAGGGTGTTCTTTAAAGATGTCTTCCATAGTCATCCCATTAGCATACCAGCTTAAAACATCAGATACAGATATTCTTGTCCCTTTAATGCAAGGTTGGTTAAATCTTACATCCATATTAATTGTGATATATTCTGTGTAATTTTTAATCATGTTTCTCAAAATTAATTAAAATGTGCACTTCTAAGTATTATGAATTAAATTTGTATCAAAGGAGGTCGTAATGGAATCAAAGACAATTAAAATAGAAAAGATTAAAGGTAACCAAACTATTAAAATTCCAAAACAAATGGAATTTGATGGCGGTGAAGTATATTTAAAGAAGGTTGGAAACGCCCTATATATTATACCATCTAATAATCCCTGGGGTAACCTGAAAGAAAGTTTGGATTCTTTTACCGATGACTTTTTAATTGAAAGAGATCAGCCAAAACAAGATGAACGCCAACTTTTTGATAAATGAAGTATTTACTCGACACTAATATTTGTATATATATAATAAAGCAACAGCCACTCAGTGTTATTAATAAGTTTGAGGGTTTTGATTTAGGTCAGATATGCATTTCTTCGATCACTGTTGCTGAGTTAGAATATGGAGTTACAAAAAGTTCAAAACCTGAACAAAATGCGGAAGCTCTTCAAAAGTTTCTGGTCCCATTAGAGATTCTTGATTTTGACTATAATGCAGCTAGTATCTATGGTAAGATTCGTTATTTTCTGGAAAAGAAAGGAACTCCTATTGGAGCAATGGATCTTCTTATTGCGTCTCATGCGATAAGCAATAACATCACTCTTGTTACAAATAATGAAAGAGAATTCAATCGGGTTCCTAGACTCAAAGTTGAAAATTGGGTGAAAGAATAAACAACCTGACCTACTCTCAACTATACCTACTTTTTAAATTTCGATTAAAAAATCTAAACACCTATGCCAAAAGAAAAAATAACGATATACCAGATATTTACCCGCCTTTTCGGGAATACAAAACAAGTAATGACTTTTGATGGCGGCCGTGAAGAAAACGGCTGCGGGAAATTTTCTGATATCAACGAAAAAGCACTCTCTGAAATCCAAAAGTTGGGTATTACGCATGTCTGGTATACCGGAATTATTGAGCACGCGCTGGTTGAAGGTTATCCTGAGAAAGGAATTGCTGATGGAAATCCGATGGTGATTAAGGGTAAAGCCGGATCGCCTTATGCTATTAAAGATTACTACGATGTCAATCCTGATTTAGCGGATAATCCGGTTCACCGGATAAAAGAGTTTGAAAGCCTTGTTGACAGAACTCATCAACAGGGAATGAAAGTCATCATTGATTTTGTGCCCAACCACCTGGCGCGCGAATATCATTCAGATGCCAAACCCTCGGGAGTGAAGGATTTTGGTGAGGATGATGACACTTCCAAGGCTTTCAATCGCAACAACAATTTCTACTACATCCCCGGAAAGGAGCTGCAGCTTCCTGAAGAAATCACAAGTAAGTTCCCCGATCGCAGCTTTCAAGAGTTTCCTGCTAAAGCCACCGGTAACGATCAGTTTTCTGAACATCCGGGCATTAATGATTGGTATGAGACGGTGAAGCTAAATTATGG
>JASMTJ010000213.1:0-3345 GCA_041694335.1 Bacteroidales bacterium | reverse complement strand
ACAGGACTTCGTTTGAGTTGCTCGGAGAAATGGAGATGACCAACTTCAACAGAGCCGCTCGCTGGCATAATCCGAAGATAGCTAGCAACGCCAACGGCTCGCCCATCTGATTTCTGAATGATCGCGAAAAACAACGGATCATCTTTCCGGCTCATCGCCGTTAGCCACTTCTTATAGTCCTCAAAGGAACTAAAAGGGCCATATGGAAGATAGGTCCAGCTCTTTCCATCTTGCTCTAGCGCGATCGCAGCATAAAGCTCTTCGGCATGGCGATCTGGAGAAAGAGACTCCAAGCGACAGAAGCGACCATCCATAGGCTCAGATGAAGGATGCGCTGGTTCTTCCCAGTGGGGCAGCGGCTCCCCGATAGGCTGATCGAGCTCATTAACAAATTGCGTCATCGCACTTCCTTATTTCTGGGGTCCACATCCGCCTTCCGTGACTAGTTAGTCCGTTCATCCATCTCATGCGACAATTTCTTGAGGGTTAACCGAGCTATCTCATCTTGAATAGGCTGGACTTCAGTATGCCATTTCCAGAATCCATACCCCATCATATAGACCCCGGCAGCGATCAAGAACGACAAGCACCAAATAAATGTGCCCTTATCCTGAACAGCAATCTCTAGTTTCTTGTCCAGCACTTGAAATCGTGCTTCCTGGGATACCGAGCGCTCCGGATTTGCTTTTAAGGTTTCGTATTCAACAGCAATCTCAAAGGCCAAATCATTAGTTGATTTGTTTACATATATAACCGAGCCGACACCAAAGACGGCCAACAATAGACCAAATAAAGCATAAAACTTAAAAATATTGTCCGTCGGTAGGGGAACACGACTTTCCATTAAAGATTCCTTTGAGATGGTAATTTAGACTAACGCCCGCATTTTCGGCATCGTTTTTCTCCTCGTGCGGAGTTATCGATGCGTGTCCACTGAACTGGGGGAAGTCCACGGTCGGCTGAAGCTACTGGTTATACCAAATACACGAGCGTCGAATACCCCACCAGCAGGTAAGGAAGAAAAAAATCTGAGAGGATTCGACCTCTAAACAAAAAACCAATCAGGACAGAAATACGCTGTCGCTCTATTGGAGACTTTGGAACTCGAACTGAAAATTTTTCATTTTGAAAGTCGGTATTTGGCACTTCCACTTCTACCTGAAAATAGCTGGAATCAAGGCTTTCCAACTTAGTGTAGGAATAGCTACCCGAAAGTGTGCTTTTACCCTCTGGCAAATGCTTGAAAATTTGCTGTAAAGTTGAACTATCAAGTCTGTCTGTCAAAGTGTATCGGTATTGGTTCCTGAGTTCTGAGTATGCGGAATCTGCGTTAAAATATTGATAAAAACGCCATAGAAAATAGGTTTGAACAATAAACAGAAAGTGCAGCAAAAAATCTGGATTCCCTATAGACGCTGATGCCCCAAGTATTTTCACGTCTGAGCCAAATTCAACTTGGCCATGCTGCATGAATATTAGAAGCATCGTCACCAGCAACAGATTTCTGCGCTGACGCAACGTGCCATCGCTAAGTTCTAGCTGACTTTTACTCAATTACTTCGTCCCTATCGGTATAACGCTGAACGCGCCGGTGGCCTTTACAGAGCGAAGCGGCGTAAAGGACATCCGTGTGACGCGCATTGTTACATTGTATTACCACGCCAAACCCTTTGTCATTTGAAATAGATCCTGACTCTTTTTTTACCTGATAGATATTCAAATAGGCATTATGAGTTAATATAGTTGAGAGAAGGAGCAACGAAACCAAAAGCATTATGAATCCATTCCTAATGCACAGGTAGGCAACCTGATTTCTAACTTGTTTAATCAAATTTATATTCTCTTGACCAATTAACGCCTTAACTATTTCAGATGAGCCATTATTAGCTTTTCGATATTCGTAAAGAGTTCCATAACCATGTGTGGGCATTAGTTTAAATGCTCCCAACGAGACAACGCCCCCGACCAACATATACAGTGAACACATGCTAAGAAAAATAACAACGAGCGGCTTCAACTCATGATCAGGTAGCAGTTTTGCTACCACTGTTGCGGCAACGCCCAGGACGGTTAAGCAAACACTCAACCCCAATGTGAATTTCGAGGTTTTATCATCTATATTTTGTGACCGCTGATGCTCTTCTTTTAGACGACTGGATACAATTTCGCTTTCAACCTCAAAGTAATAGGAATATCTATCATCTAATACCTTGCCTGTATCCTGTATTTTTCTATCATATATTCCTTTTAGATAAAGGAATGGCAATATCTCCTTGATTATATCAACAAAGCGCATAAAATCTATCCAGCCAACATGTCCGCAATATCTTTTTCAATTGGCCGCTTCTCAGTCGAAAGCCAACCCCACTCGCCGGTAGGATTAATTTCGATGAAATAGTAATTTCCGTTGCTTTCTATGAGGTCAATCGCCCCAAATTTCAAACCCATTTCGCTGACGATCTTTCTACAATACTCAACAATAACAGGCGGCAATTTGATATCCGTATACTCAATTTCTTCTTTTCTAAGTAGCCTCCAGTCTTCATCGATACCACTTCCAGCCGATGTTATTCTCACTGCATGTACTATTTCTCCTATAACAGTAACCCTAATGTCAATTTTCGGGTAGACGTATTGCTGTACTGTTAGTGGAGCTAGCTTTGTATTGTTTTCGTTCAATTCCTTGCTAGTAATACTTGATGTGTATGTAAATAAACAGTCTTCACCCTCCCGTAACAGTACAGTATCTAGGGACTTTACGATTATCTCGGCATCAAATTTTTCGAAAATCTTTGAGTCATTACCAATCATTGTTTCGGGCACTTTGAAACCTATTTTTGAGGCCAACATCAACTGATATGGTTTTGACTCAGCAGAATAAGTACTGGATGGCCAATTCATCCATATAGCGTCTTCGAATACAATGAGGCCTCTTAAAAATGCTGCCCACTGAGACCTAGAAAGCTGTTCTTCTAAACCAAGCGCGTGCGCAGGAGCATTTCTTATAAAAACTGGCTGCCTGAACCATACTGAGGTTACATTCGATACTTCTCTATTAATTCCGTGCCCACTAACCGTTAAAACCTTCTTCACGGCGTCAATATTTATAAAATAGTCAGATAGCTCCTCCTTGTTCAGTCGGATATAATCAATACCTTTTTTCTCTAACTCTTGGATTACAAGATCAACGGAAAAATCATACTTACCACAAAGAACCAAACAGAACTTACTCATTCGCCTTTTTGATCCTCGCCGGTTTCAACGTCGCACTTCTTCGTGGCCTGTACGCCGAATTCAGAGTCATGCGAGACTAAAACATCATTAGCTTTGGTCCAGAGACCTCTA
>JASMTJ010000212.1:0-1721 GCA_041694335.1 Bacteroidales bacterium | reverse complement strand
GGTATTTAATTCTGAAACGGACTGGTTCAATTTGCTCAATTCTTCTTTATAGGCCTTTGCATCATCGACCGATTTATCGAATTGCTCATGAATGGCTCCCAATTTTTCTGTAACGTTTTTTGATGCTTCCATCTGAGCAGAGAAGCTTTTCAACTGCATTTCATAAACCGAGTTTATAGCAGTTAATTGTTTATTGGCCTCAACAAGCTGCTGATTATAATTTTCAGCATTCCCGGTAACCTGACCTGCATTTTCATTAATGGTTTGGCTAAAGTTTCTGTAGGATGAAACCAGCTCTTTACCCGATTCTTCAATATCCCTGACAATAGTGTTTCCTGCTGCTGTCATATGCTCGGCAAGCTGCTTTCCCCCTTCAGCTACTTGTTGGGCTGCTGTACTGTAACTTTGACTCAAATTATCAATCTCGCGAATGCTTTTAGATTGAGAATTGGATAATTTATTGACCGATTCGGAAGCCATCTTCATACTTTGAAGATAACTTTCAGTGGCTAATGAAGCATCGCTCAGGTCTGATAATTGCCCGGTTGTTGCCGTTAATTTCCGGATTCCTTCTCCCAATTTTTCAACCACTTCCGGTTCCAGCGCACCACTTTCGATCAGAGCTGCAAGATCACTTCCCCCGGAACCTCCGCCACCACGACGACGGTCCTCTTTGGGCTCCAACCCTACCAACTCCGGATATACGATACTCCAATCCGGCATTTCATGTGGAGGTTCGAATGCCGAAAGGAAGAAGATAATAACTTCCGTTCCCATTCCAATATTCAGCATAAGGCCTGCCATTGGATAATGCTGAATCTTGAACAAGGCACCCAACAATACTAATGAGGCACCCCATCCGTATACTTTGGCCATAAACTTTTTATAGGCAGGACTCTGGACAAATTCTGAAAGACCCATAGAAACTAATTTTTCTTTTCCAAACCTTTAAAACTTAACTTCCTATATAATCACGAACACAACGGAATCCGATATAAGATTTTGCAGAATCCTGATATTCATAAGTGCGTGCACCATTCTGCAAAAAGTACCCTATATCTTTCCACGACCCTCCACGGATTACTTTTCTTTTCAAAACTTCCGGATCATCCGGTAACGCATTATATTTATAGGTAGGACTGATGTCGTGCATAAATCCATAAGCGGATTCATCATACGCACTTGAAGTCCATTCGGCTACGTTGCCAGCCATGTCAAACAAACCAAAATCATTTGGTGCAAAATTGGCCACTGCCATTGTATACATTCCGCCATCATCTCCATATCGGCCACGCAATGGTTTAAAGTTGGCCAGGAAACATCCCTGATTATTCCGGGTATAATAGCCACCCCATGGATATTTATTCTGATCCAGTCCGCCACGTGCTGCATATTCCCATTCTGCTTCACTGGGAAGGCGGTAATTCATTACCACGGGCTCACCTTTACTGGCCAGATAATTATTTAATAATTGAGTACGCCAGATGGCAAATGCCGTAGCTTGTTTCCAGGTCACTCCGACTACCGGATATTCGTCAAAACCAGGATGCCAGAAATATTTTTCAGTAAGTGGTTCGTTAAACGAATAAGTAAAATCGGCAATCCAACACAGAGTGTCGGGATAAACCAAAACCTGATCGGTCATGATAAAAGCAGAACGGTCATCGATTTCACGTTCCTCTCCATACTGATCAAAAACGACCCCTTCATATTCCCTGGTA
>JASMTJ010000211.1:0-5936 GCA_041694335.1 Bacteroidales bacterium | reverse complement strand
TAGCGCCTTGTCACCAAGTGGCTGCTCTTTGTACTGGCCATTGTAACACGTGTGTAGCCCTGGATATAAGGGCCGTGCTGATTTGACGTCATCCCCACCTTCCTCGCGGTTTACACCGGCAGTCTTGCTAGAGTCCCCACCTTCACGTGCTGGTAACTAACAATAGGGGTTGCGCTCGTTATGGGACTTAACCCGACACCTCACGGCACGAGCTGACGACAACCATGCAGCACCTTGTAGTGGGTCCCGAAGGAAATCCCGTTTTCACGGGAATGCACACTACATTTAAGCCCAGGTAAGGTTCCTCGCGTATCATCGAATTAAACCACATGCTCCTCCGCTTGTGCGGGCCCCCGTCAATTCCTTTGAGTTTCAACCTTGCGATCGTACTCCCCAGGTGGATCACTTAGCGCATTAGCTAGGTCGCTGACGGTGTATTGCCAACAACGAGTGATCAACGTTTACGGCGTGGACTACCAGGGTATCTAATCCTGTTCGCTCCCCACGCTTTCGTGCCTGAGCGTCAGTGCCAGTTTGGTAAGCTGCCTTCGCAATCGGTGTTCTGTAGTATATCTAAGCATTTCACCGCTACATACTACATTCCGCCTACCTCAGCTGGACTCAAGGTGAGCAGTATCAAAGGCAATTCCACAGTTAAGCTGCGGGCTTTCACCTCTGACTTACCCACCCGCCTGCGCACGCTTTATACCCAATGAATCCGGATAACGCTTGCATCCTCCGTATTACCGCGGCTGCTGGCACGGAGTTAGCCGATGCTTATTCCTGCTCTACCGTCAAAGCCGTACACGTACGACTGTTTCTTGAAGCAGAAAAGAAGTTTACAACCCATAGGGCCGTCATCCTTCACGCGGCATGGCTGCGTCAGAGTTTCCTCCATTGCGCAATATTCCTCACTGCTGCCTCCCGTAGGAGTCTGGTCCGTGTCTCAGTACCAGTGTGGGGGATCATCCTCTCAGACCCCCTAGACATCTTGGCCTTGGTGCGCCGTTACCGCACCAACAAGCTAATGTCACGCATGCCCATCTGTATCCGCCGGAGCTTTAATCCAAAAGTGATGTCACTAAAGGATATTATGGAAAATTAATCCCGATTTCTCGGGGCTATGTTCCAGATACAGGCAGGTTGCATACGCGTTACGCACCCGTTCGCCGGTCGTGTACTCTCCGAAGAGAGCCTTACCCCTCGACTTGCATGTGTTAGGCCTGCCGCTAGCGTTCATCCTGAGCCAGGATCAAACTCTTCATTGTACAAAGAATTTAAGTGTCTTAAGTCCTGGTTGATTCTATCAAAGAAATCATGGCTCTAGGTGTTACTACTAAATACAATATTTTCAAAGAACGTTTACTTCATCGTTGTCCCGCTTCCAAAATCCACTTCACAAAAGTCAGAAACTTTATCATCGCTCGAAACGGGTTTGCAAAAATAGAAAGAAAATTTGAAAGAACAACACTTTCGTAAATTTTTTTCAAAACATTTTTGCGTGTGCGGCACTCGGTGTCGCCCTTCTGCAAAGCAGGCGGGCCAAAGCTTTTGGAGAGTGTCTCCGCTGTAGAAGAACGTTGTTGTCAAAAGCGAGTGCAAATGTAGAAATCTTTTTTGGAATAAAAAGGGGTTTTTGAAAGATAAGTATGATTATTTTTGTGAAAATTCAATCTTTCATTAACTATATTGATAATATGTTCCTGAAAAGTAATGTTATACGTTTATCCGCAGTAGCGGTATTTTTTTTCATCTTTTTTTCTGCTTCATCTGTAAATGCTCAGAATAGTGACCAAACAAGCCGCCGATCCGGAGCGTTTTTTGTTGGAGGAAACCTTGGGCTGCAATTCGGAACCGTTACTTTGGTGGATATTTCCCCAATGGTGGGTTATTTTTTCACTGAAAACTGGAATGTTGGGGTTGGGGGAACCTATAAGTACTACCGTTACAAACTTCTTGACTCCGAGTATACTTCCACTTATTATGGTGGCAGGGCTTTTTCTCAGCTTTTTTTAAAGAGTGAAAAAGTTCAGTTACTTAATTATTTGTTTTTGCACGGAGAATATGAGTACCTGAATCTGCGCTTTAATGCCAATGAAAGTGATGCTTTTGATGATACAACCGTGGAAAGTTATTTTGGAGGAGTGGGTTACCGCGCCCCCCTGAGCTCCAAAGTTGCATTTAGTATGCTTCTGCTTTATAATTTTAATGATTCTGCAAATTCTCCTTACGAGAATCCGGTTATAAGAGTGGGGGTGAGTGTGCGGCTTTAAACTATTTCTTTTTGCTTTTGTTACACCCCGACATAACATAGACAATTGAACCTATTCGGCTTTAGTTAGCAGTTTAATTCAAGAAAGCAACTACAAATGGGTGACAGAGACGATATCAGAGATGAAATCACTGTACTTCTTACTGAGTATAAGGAAGGTGATAAAGTGTTGTATGATAAGTTGTTTAACATGGTTTACGGGCAACTGAAGAAAGTGGCTCATAATATAAAGTTTCATAACTCTGATCAGCAAACGCTGAATACTACTGCTCTGGTGCACGAGGCTTATATTAAGCTGATTAATACAGAAAAAATAAGCTGGAAGAGCAGGCAGCACTTTTACAGCCTGGCAGCGAAGGCTATCCGGCAAATACTTATTGATGGTGCGAGAAAAAAGCAGGCAATAAAGAGAAACCCTGACCATCAGCCTGCTTATACCGATCTGCCATCAGAGTCGCCTTACGACGTGGAGGCATTGGAATATGCTTTGAGGAAGATGGAGAAGAAATATGAAACCGTGTCGAAGATTATTGAGTACCGCTTTTTTGTAGGGCTTACCATTAAAGAAACAGCTGATCTGCTTCAGATATCACCGGCCACGGTAAAACGAAACTGGGCCATGGGGAAGATGTGGCTCTATCGTGAAATAAAAAACCTCGAACAATCTCAACGACAAATCCTACTTGACTAGTTATGCTAAACGATGATGAAAAACTGGACCTTCTGTTTCAATACCTTGAGTCGTTTAAAGAATCCGACAAGGATCTCAATCAGTTTTTAACTGAGCTTGCGCAAATCCGGCCTGAGCTGGCCGAAACGATTGCAGAGTTCAGGAAAAGCCATGCTGATGCAGAGAACTGGTTTTCTGCTTTGGCAGGAAGTCTGGATGAGATTGTGGAGGAGAAATTTTTACTGGCCCGCGGTGACGTTGTGGGTGCTTTTAAAGTGGCTAAGTGTATAGGCAAGGGAGGTATGTCGCAAGTTTACAAGGCCGAGCGTATTGACGGTCAGTTCGATCAAACGGTGGCTGTGAAAATTCTGGATGCTCCTCTGAATCGTTTTCATCAGGAATTTTTCAAGAAGGAAAAGGAAATCCTGGCCAGCCTTTCACACCCGAATATTGCGCGGATTTATGATGCGGATATCACGCCTGACGGAAGGCCGTATTATATTATGGAGTATATCGACGGTATGCCTGTTGATGATTATGTGAAGAGCCATTCATTATCTGAAAAGGAGATAATAAAGTTGGTTCTTGATATTAGTAAGGCCATTAGCTTTGCCCATCAAAACCTTGTGATTCACAAAGATATCAAGCCAAAGAATATTTTTGTAGATACAAATGGGATTATCAAACTGCTTGATTTTGGCATTTCTGTCTCTTTAGGCTCTGAAGAAGTCAAAGTGGGGGGGGCTCCGCATTTTGCCACTCCCGGATATATAACCCCGGAGATGGAGAAGAACGAAGCGGTTAATATTACCAGCGATATTTATCAGCTTGGGTTGGTCATACATAAGCTTCTGACAGGCAAGAATCCACAAGGTGTCTCTAAATCCCACGAAAGTGAAATTGAATTGGATGAGGAGGCTGTAAGAAGTAAGGAGTTGCTTGCGATCATCAAAAAGTCGGTAAGAAAACACCCCGATGAACGCTTTCAATCGGTGGATGGCCTTATTCATGAGCTTGAGAACCATCTCAAATGCAATCCTGTTGAGACCTATTCTACCAGCCGGCTTTACCTTATCGGGAAGTTTATCATGCGAAACAAAAGACTAACGAGGGTTACGATGCTTTTTGTTTTCTTGATTATCTCATTCACCGGCTTCCATATTTTTGAATTAAGAAATGAACGGGAAAAGGCAGAGCAAAATGCGGCCGAAGCCAGGACAGAAGCAGAAAGAGCAAGGGCCACCGTAAATTATTTAAAGAACGTTTTTTATCAGGCCGATCCTTTTCTTAAGAACAACCGCGCCTCGTCGATGATGGACAGCGTGTTGCTTATTGCCTATGATCAGCTGGCAAACGATTTGCCCGGGCAGCCTGAGACGAAAGCAGAGGTGCTGATAGCCCTGGGAGATATTTTCAGTTCAAGAGACATGCACCAAAAGTGCGTGGAGGTAAACAGAAAAGCCCTTGAGATTTTGGACACGCTCCATGGCAGAAACACTTCCTTTTACAGATCCAGAGCCTTTTCAGCTTTAGCTTCCATCCATATAAAAAACCATGAGATTGACAGTGCAGAATATTTTATACAAAAGGCATTAGCTATTGATTCGGCAGACACTTCAGTAAATAACGAGTACCTTGCTTACGACCTGGAAACACAGGGGCGCATCAGCGCAGTAAGAAAAGAATATGATGATGCACTTCGATATTATAATGAGGCTGTTCAGCGATATTTGAGGAGTACAGTTGATGATGCGGATATTTTGATTGCGGGGGCAAAGTCAATGATTGGCGAAATCTATTCGAAGCTGGGGCAGTATGACAAAGCTAAAGATTACCTGGAGGAGTCTTTGCAAATTCACACCAACAAGCTGGGGGAAGAGAATGGATATGTGTTGAACGACTACGGGAAGCTCACGGAACTCTATTTGAACACCGGGGCTTATGAGAAAGCAGAGTCGCTTTGTAAGAAGAGTATCAGGCTTACCAGGCATATTTACGGCGATTCATCGCTGCAGCTGATTAATGATATGAAGTACCTCAGTTATATTTACGGTGAAATCGGGGATTATAATTCGGCCATTGCCTGGGGGCAAAAATCGGTGGAATTAGCGTCCAGGCACTATGGAGAAAATCATTACAATACTTCTCGGTCATACAACGACTTGGGCATGACATATATTCATGCAGGGAGGAATGATGAGGCCATAAGCTATCTAAATAAAGCTTTAGCGATTAAGCAAAAGCAAAATGCCATTGATTCCTCCTCGGTGATGATAACGAAGTACAATATCGCCAATGCTTATCTTCAGAATAGCAGACCTGCCCAAGCTGTTGACTTGCTTGAGGAAGTGTATGCATATGAGCGCAGCAATTATGGGGATAATAATATTTCAGTAGCGATAACGATGCGTTTGCTGGCGCAGGCATACATCGATAATAATGATCTGGAAAAAGTTCCGGCGATTCTGGAGAAATGCACCCGGGTGATGGAGGACGGTTATGATGATGAAAACAGGAGGCTGGCTGAACTCTACCTTTCATGGTCGGAATATTATTTAAAAAGGTCTGCCTTTTCGCAAAGCGATTCTTATGCGCAAAAAGCGCTGGATACATATGAGGCGCTGTATACAGATGACTATTGGGGCGTGGCTTATGCGAAGGCTTTGAGTGCTTTTATTTCCTATAAGCAAGGGTTTTGGAATAAAACTGAAAAAGAACTGTATCTGAGCAATATAGAAGTGTTAAAATCACAAGACAATAAAAGGGGCTATTTATTGCAAAAACTGGAAATATAATCTTTGTTTCTTCGAATTCGAGAAAGGGTTTTTTGTATGTATTTAATTATCATTTAGATAATTCATCCTCTATTGAACAATTTGCCTTTCATTACCTTATATTTATTGAATTACAAACACAAAAATTATAATTTTATGAAAATGTCAATGTTCTCGAAAATTGTTTTAGGTCTGGTGATTACTTTCTCTGCTGCATCAT
>JASMTJ010000210.1:0-2928 GCA_041694335.1 Bacteroidales bacterium | reverse complement strand
TCGCGAAGGTTGATTAGGTCTTTTTTCTTGAGCTTTCCAAGGACTTTCCGTTTTCGGTATAAATTACCATTTCCCAGATGAGCTACCAAGTTCTTTGGGTAATTATGGGCATGAGGATTGGAAGGAAATGGATCAGCGTCATTCTTATGAATTCTCCAGATTTCTCCCTTGACACGAACGGTTTGTTCAGTGAGAGAAACTGGGATATCACCCGGGACAATAGATTCTTCCAGCTCTACGTCACAAAGCGTTTCAGGGTAATACTTAGAAAAATCAAAAGACGACAATAGGTAAACGATGCTTTCTTCTGGAAGATCGCGATACAGCAAATCCAACGAACTGTCCAAGGCAAGCACTTCTACCAAAGCGTTCTGCACATCATGAATCGTTAGGTATAAATCGTCAGTGCTAAACCTTTCTGCTGCTGCCTCAGCGTCTTTAATAAATTGATTTATCCAGTCACTTGGGTCTTGCACAACTCCCTCCCTTGCCATTTAACGTCCGCAGCGTGAGCGAGTATGTAATGGAGGCGAAGCCGTAATGAAAAAGACGTCCCGTGCCTGCCATTGTGATATTCCAGTCGTGGATTCACGAAAAAACGGCCATCAATTAAGGCCGTAGAGCATTAAAGTCCTTTTCTAAGACCGTATTGAAATCTTTTGGCAATTTGGCCGCTGTTACAAGATAACTTGCTAACGCCAGAGAAAATTGCCTTATACGCCTATTGCCTTCGACCTGCTTCTCTATCCATGCTTCTTTATCTGGGGATTTCGTAACAATGGAACGCATCGCAAGTTCCCTTAAGGGATCAATACATTCTTTAATATCGCTGGGAGAGTCCAAAAGGTTGCGGGTTAACTCCAGAAATTTTGGCCAACCATTTAACTCGGCTTCTTCGCTTTCAAAACTCTGTGATCTTTGTGAAAAGGCTGTTTTAAGTTTATTTCTCACCCTAAAGCTATCACGACCGCCCCAAATATAATATTTTAGAACCGTTTCGAAAGTAGATAAATCAGAATCGAAATCTACCACATTTCTAAGATCGTGAACGACCTGACTCATTAAAAAGGCAAATGAAGAAACTGCAAAATAGAAAAATGCCAAATGCTTCTCTTTGTCAGGATCAAACTCTCCTCTTGATTTCTGAAATACTGTAATCAATTGCCTCAAAGCTTTGACGCTATCCCTCTCAAGTGGAACATTCACTCCCATAATTCCGAGACATTGCTCAAGATGTCTATTGCCACGAGCTGTTGCGTAGAGTTCTAACCAATTATTGATGTCGGTCGAGTAGCAATAATCGAGTTTGTAATCGATTGAACATGATTCAGCGTAATTCGCAAACTGTCGTTCATCAAAAAGGTGGACACCTATTGTTTTCGCAGACAACCGATGCGCCTCGCTTGCCTTACGCTTCAACAGAACGAATGCCTCATCGCAGTTAGAATATTGCATCAACCCAGAGGCCCAAAACGCACGATTTATCGGGCTAGTCTTTTGATTAGTCTTGCAATCAAATATTGTGCGCCTAGGACGACCTGATGGCTCTATTCTGACACCAAGTACATCAATATCAGTAATTACAGTCTCTGTGTCGGAAAGCTCTCTGAAATTTGGAACATCCACCTCCAAAAAAGGAATCATGCCATTAACGAGACAAAATCGGATAGCAGATTGTTTTTGATAAATGTCCTTGTCAAGGTTAGGCATATATCAATATTCCATTAGAAGTTGTTCGAATTGCTCTCTAGCCGCTTCATCCGTTGCCACAGTCTGTCTCTTTTTTAGTTCTGCAGAGCTAATAAGTGACTGAATGTAAGTTTCATCCTTTGATAGAGCGATCCTTGCCTCTTGGTTCACGTCCAGACTCGTGACTTCTCCCGTCCTGAGCAAATCGATTGCTAAGTTCAGCGCAGCTCTATTTTCTTCAGTAGAAATGAGATGGAACTGGTGCTGGTCGCTAGAAATCGGCTTCAGCTTTCCTACACGTAATACTACAAGATTCCGATATTGGCTTGCTGCTTCTGAGTTAGCGCGAAGATAGCCCCTATCTTTTAATGCGCCCAGGATCGCAAGAGGATTTCGGATTCTAAATGAATCAGCGAGAAGTTGACCTTTTCTGACACAAGAAACCAACGCCATCGCCCGCTCATATACTTCACGGTTAGATGAGTCCAATCTTGTCCCACCTGGCCGAGGAGTAAATATAAAGGACTCGGTTTTATTAGAAAACTTGATAGAGGGTGGTTTAAGAACACCCTCAGAGCATAACTTAATAAGTAACGTTTTTTGTGTTGTAGTGAGCTTCTGACCGCCAAGCGCTAAGTTATGTTCAATTAGGGATAACGGCCAACCTTGGTTTCGCTTTATGACGTCGACTACAAATGCAATGTCAGCTGCGCCAGCTTTGCTAGATATATCAACCAGACCATCCAAGTTATCAGCAAAATAAAATGGACTCGCGATGATATCTCGGCCTCTGGCTCTAAACTGCTTAAAGTAATGTCCAGTGGTACCTATTTCCATACACCTGTCCAGCATAGGGTTATCCATGCCAGTTGTATGGAGCAGCTTATCGCGGTTTTCCGGTTTTTTTTGTAATTCTGAAAGTATTAGCAGTGTGCCCTGTTCGTGTTCATTGAGATCGGAGAAATCAAAGTGCTCCCCAACCCCTTCGTAAAGGTCCTGAAACCGAGGAACCTCAGGGATAACAGACAGAATTCTATGATTTTTGGTCAAAAGCCTGACATATTCGATTTCTGCCAGAACCTCTAGCGCGCCCTTGAT
Source organism: Bacteroidales bacterium (assembly GCA_041694335.1). Taxonomy (GTDB): domain Bacteria; phylum Bacteroidota; class Bacteroidia; order Bacteroidales; family JAIPAH01; genus JAIPAH01. The sequence goes on along the minus strand of JASMTJ010000210.1, from coordinate 141 downwards.
TTCAGAGGAGGCTATACCAAAAAAATGAGCGCTAATTTTTCTTAGTAGCTCATATTCTATTTCCGGAAGCCCTCGTAGGTATATGGCAAGAGTCGCGGCCACGCCCATTGTGCGTAAAGTATCGAAGTCTGGCACATCAGT
>JASMTJ010000209.1:0-4430 GCA_041694335.1 Bacteroidales bacterium | reverse complement strand
TCTGTCCCTTCTTCCATAATGGTAAGGTCGGCCGTAAAGTCGGTATCCAAAACAGAGTCGAAACCAATTCCTTTGAGAGCAGCTACCATTTTTCCGGTCACTCGATTTCCCGGTTCAACCCCCAGATCCTCACCAAGTCCAATTCTTACTGCCGGAGCAGTTTGAACGACAGTATGTATATTTGGATCGTTGATAGCATCCCATACCTGGTCGATATAGGCGCGCTCGGTAAGTGCTCCGGTAGGGCAGCGGTTAACACACTGTCCGCAGTTAGTACACACCACATCATCGAGGGGTTTGTTCATAAAAGTGGAGATACGTTGGTGATCTCCTTTATGAACCACAGCTAATGCACTTACAGCCTGCAGTTCAGCACACGTTCTAACGCATCGCTGGCAGCGGATACATTTGCTGTCATCCTTCTGGATGGAGGGTGAGGAAATATCGGGAATTTTATCTTCTTCATGCACTAAATCAAGGAATACATGGTCGCCAACACGATACTCGCTGGCCAGTTCCTGCAGCTCGCAGTTTCCGTTTTTAAAGCACTTCGTGCAATCAGCATTGTGCTCAGAGAGCAGCAGCTCAATGACATGTTTTCTTGCCTCACGTACTTTCGCACTGTTGGTGCTGATTTCCATGCCTTCTGAAACGGGAGCTGCACAGGCGGCAATCAAAGCCTTGGCGCCTTTCTGCTCAACCACACAAACGCGGCAGTTTCCTGCTACATTCAGGTCGGGGTGGTTACAGAGGGTAGGTATTTTGAAATTCAGTTTCTTGGCTGCATCCAGAATGGTTGTTCCTTCTTCAACGGATACAGACTTGTTATTTATCTTTAGGTTAACTAAATATTTTTTACTCATGATAATCTGTTTTTTCGGTTGACAATTAACTGGTTAATAGATGATTTCTTCGCGGAAGTTATCTACGATTGTCGTAAAAGGATTCGCCACCGACTGTCCGAGACCACATTTGGCCGACAGCTTCATATTTGCTGCCAGTTTTTTCAGGTCTTCAAGATAATCTGGTTTTCTGTCTCCTTTTTTAACGGCTTCTATACCTTTAAGAAGTTGCTGACATCCAACACGACATGGTGTGCACTGTCCGCATGATTCTTCTGTAAAGAACTCCAGGTAATCATGAAGCACATTATACATTGAACGACTACTGTTGAAAATCATCATCGATCCTCCGGTAGGAATACCTTCGAAACCAATTATGGTGTCTTCCAGTTCTTTACGTGGGATGCAGTGGCCTGAAGCACCACCCACCTGCACAGCTTTGGTGTCGCCATCGCCAAACTCTTCCACAAAGTCTTTCAGTGTCATCCCCAGCTCCAGCTCATAGATTCCTGCAATCGGTGTATCACCTGATACAGAGAATACTTTTGAGCCGCGTGAGTCGGCTGTTCCGAGTGATTTAAATTTTTCAGGTCCTAGATTACAAATCATGGTGGTGTAAACCAGGGTCTCCACGTTGTTGATTACGGTAGGCTTGCTGTTGTAGCCGGCCACAGTAGGATAAGGAGGCTTGTTTCTTGGCTCACCACGTTTTCCTTCCATGCTCTCGAAAAGTGCGCTTTCTTCACCACAGATGTAAGCTCCGCTACCTGATTTTATCTGGATAGAGAAATCAACCTTTTTGTCTTTAAGCATTTTATTAAATTTCTCAAGCTTCGCGTTAAGCGTCTTTAACAGGAAGTTATACTCCCCACGCAAGTATATGAAACCTTCTTGTGCGCCAATAGAGTAGCCACAAATGGCCATCCCGGCAAAGACTTTTTCAGGCACCTGGTCAAGGATTTCACGGTCTTTAAATGTGCCCGGCTCTCCTTCATCAGCGTTACAGATAACATATTTTGGTGTGGCGTTTTCGTTCTTAGTGAACTTCCATTTCAGGCCTGTAGGAAAACCTGCGCCACCGCGACCTTTCAGTCCTGAATCAATGATGTCAAGGATGATATCGTCGGGCTTGCGTTTTATGGTTTTGTCAAGGACGTCAATCGGATCGCAGTCCTTGCATTCAAAAATTATATCTACTTTTTTTAAATTCGTTGTTTCCATCAGAATATACTTTTAATGCGTTCGAAATTGTTTTTACTTACTTCTTTTCACGAGCATATTCGTGAATGATATCCAGCGCTCTATCTACTGTTAAACTCGGATAAACATCGTCGTTAACCAGCATGACGGGCCCTTTGTGGCACCATCCCAAACAGTTGGCACTGAGCAATGTGAACTTTTTGTCAGAAGTGGTTTCTCCCACCTTGATATTGAGCTCTTTTTCGAGTGCATTGATAATCTCATCTTTGCCTTTCATGTGGCAAGTGATGGTTTTGCAGATTCTGATTACATTTTTTCCGCGGGGCACGGTATCGAGGAAAGTGTAGAATGAAGCGGTTCCATAAACTTCTGCTGAAGATAAATCAAGTTCTTCTGCAATTTTTAGCATGGCTTCTTCAGATAGCATTCTTTCCTGCTGAACGACTCCCTGTAGTATTGGCATGAGACTGTTACGGCTTTTGCCGTGCTCTTTCACCAAATTTTTAATTAAAAGATCGGTGTTTGACATTCGTCCTCCTTTGTTGTTATTTTATTGTTATTGTATTAACAGTTGTTGCGCCAAAAGTAACATTTTAATTGTTATTGCTGTAACAATAACTTTAAAAACTTTGTCAAATCCTGTATTTCTATTTAGATTAAGTTTAAAGACTGTAATTGCACGAAATCAAAATCTATGCTATGAGTAGGAATTTTCAAATAAATTGATATATTTGTGAATAAGATATTCGTATTATGAACAAGAAGCGTTATTTTATGAAGCTGGCCTATAACGGGCGGCATTATCACGGCTGGCAAATTCAACCAAATGCTGATACGGTGCAGGGTACACTCAATCATGCACTGGGAATGCTCATTCGTGAGAAAGTGAACCTTATAGGTGCCGGGCGCACAGACACCGGAGTGCATGCCTCTGAATTTTATGCACATTTTGAGGTCAATAACGATCTTGGCAGTGAAGCCGATTTGGCTCAACTGGTTTTCAAACTCAATAATTACCTTTCATGCGAAATAGCTGTTTACGATATCTTTTCGGTTCACCCAAAAGCACATGCTCGCTTCGATGCGCTATCGCGAACCTATAAGTATTACATAGCCAAGCGAAAAGATCCGTTTAATTATGCCACCTCGTATTTTTTTTACGGTAACCTGGATGTTGACCGTATGAACGAGGCCGCACGTATTCTTTTCTCTTACAAGGATTTCACCTCTTTTTCTAAAGTAAATACCCAAACTAACAATAACCTGTGTGATCTTTACGAGGCAAACTGGGCTGAAGAGGAAGATATGTTAGTGTTTACCATCAAAGCGAACCGTTTTCTCAGAAATATGGTTCGTGCCATCGTAGGAACTCTGATGGATATCGGCCAGCATAAGCTCTCGGCGTTGGATATGCACCGCGTTATCCAGGAGCAGGAACGTTCTTCAGCAGGGTTTTCAGCTCCGGCAAGAGGTTTGTTCCTTCATCATATCGAATATCCTGAAGCTCTGTTTAAAGGAGAAAAAGTGAGCTCCAATGCCATCTTTGATGAGAGTGACGATTAGCCGGCTTTGCCGAATGCCCACCACAGATCAATTTTATTTTTTCAGTGATCTTTTTACCAGGTATTGTTGATTGTGAAATAATTGGAATTACCTGTTACTTTGTGCCCTTTCTTCTGAGCCTTTGCGAAATATCTTCTAACATAATTTTTTTTTCAGCGACCATTTCATTTTTCAATACCGCTCGCAACTATAATGCTGAAGTTAATTGAGATTAAGCGACAAAATATCAAGGTTAGTAAAACCGGAAAATCAATTAATCAAATAAAACAAATTAAAATCCAGTATTATGAAGAAACAGTATTTTTTGATGGCTATTTTAGCCTTTGCAGCGATGATTACTTTCACGGCATGCAGTGAAGATGATGACAAGGATGATTCTGATGAACCTGCTGAAATAGCAGTGAGCGACTACCCGTCATATTTTCCTGGTGCATGGAAAGACAGTTATGCCACAAGGTATTATTGTACGGATGGTTCGTGGTATGCCGATTATAATAACGGAAATGAGGCCGAAGGAACATGGTCTTTGTCAGGCAGTGAATTAACAGTGAACTACTCGTCAGGTGAAACTTATGTTTACACCTTTGAATACATGTATGAAGATGAGTATAAGATCATTGACAATGAGGATGGTGACGAGTTTACGGCAAGTTTAGAAGACCAAGACGGATGCTATTGGTTAGCTGAAGATGAATACGATGACTATTTGCCCGGAAAATGGCTATATGAAAGTGATGGTGAAGAAGATACTTATTGGTTATGTGATGACAACACTTTCCATTTTGAGTCGACAGATCATTATGATGATTATGGCACATGGCATGT
>JASMTJ010000208.1:0-10773 GCA_041694335.1 Bacteroidales bacterium | reverse complement strand
CCAGTGCGGCGATGATGATTGTTTTCTTTGCTAAAGTTTCCATACGATACCTCCTATGATATAGTGTGTTGTAAAGTTAAATATTTTTTCTTCGCTGGTGTTTTCGTTAATATAAGTCAGCGCCTGACCTTTTCTCTTCAGATAACGGTAGCTCAGTGATAAACCGAGGCTTTCCGAAAGGTTATACTGAACTACCGATTCTGCTTTTCGCGAAATGTGATCCGGGTTGTTATAAATCACAAAGCCTTTTTGCTCGTGGTATTGATAAATATTCCCCAGCGTGTAGCTGGCGTTCAGCCAGAGATTTTCACTTAATGAGAAATTAACTGAGGGAGTCAAAAGCCACTCTTGCTGCTTTTCGCTGTATTCAGATTCTTGCTGCTGATAATAGGAAAGCTTAAGCGAAGGAACAAAAGTGTAGTTTCCGAGTGGCATCCATGACATCTCCAGGTCAAACTGTTGTTGATTTCCACCATTGATAGAAGACGCTGATGCTCCGGCCGAGGCAAAAACATTACCGAGGTGTGTACCCCACGAAGCATAAAAAAGGTAGTCGTTAAGGCTTACTTCAGTATTTGTAAGAATGTATATACTGTCAATAAACTGCATTTCCGGCATCCTGTAATCCACTCCTATGGTATGAAAAGATAGTGAAAACACGTTATTATTTCGGCTCTGAGCAATTAGATTAAAATAGTAGTCGGTTTGATCTATTTCAAAAGGAACCACCATTTCATTGTCATTCGAAAGGCAAAACTTCATTTTATTCTGTATTTTAAAACTACTGATGCCGTGTTTTATAAAAACTGCATCACCTAAGTGGTGGTGCAGACCCACATTCCAGTATCTTGTGTTTCCCACAAAAGGGGCTTCACCATAAATGTTATCCTCATCAATAAAATTCATTACCCCGTTTTTTTCGAAGGCATCCGAAATGTTCAGGCCATATTCAAAAGAAAGGTTCTGAAAAAAGCTGTTGTCAGGTTTGGATAGCTCATTTTTCTGATCTTGTTTCATTGAACGGTAGAGCATATTGGCCCTTTTACGTTGTCCGGTGTAAAGGTAGCTGTAAAAAAGATATTCTTTCACCACGGGATTGCTGTTAAAATGCATGGCCTTCTGAAAGTGTGGGATGGCGTTAAAGTAATTCTCCAGCTCATACCAGGCAATACCCACCCGCATGCGCAGGTAATAGAAGTCCACCTTTTCGGGATTGACCTCCTTGCGGTAATAGTCTGTCAGCTCCTTCCACTTCCCCTGCTGGTAAAGCGCATACGTCTTCCGGTCGATGTCTGCAGAGCCCTGCCCCGCCACCGAAAGCACCGAAAGAAGCAATACTGTCATTAAACTAAGTTGTTTCATAAACTTTTAAATCCCAAATTTCAAATCCCAAATCCCAAATAATAAATCCAAAAAACCAATTCACAAATCCGAATTGAAATAAAGAATGAATCAGTGTAAATCAGTTTCGTCATTGTCATCAGTGTGCTGTATTTTATAGAACACTGATTTAACAGATCAGGCAGATTTGCACTGACAGGTCATCTTTATTTTGGGATTTGGGTTTTGGAATTTGATATTTTTTTCACTGTTATGGATTTCCCTTCCCGCTTTATCGTCATTGTTTGTATTCCCTTTTCATCTGTTTCGTGATTTATTTGTATTTCTTTGAGTTTCTTTTTTCCGATGGTGACGGTGACCGTGCTGTTGGATTTGATGGCGCTGGTGGTGAAGTCGCTGTTGAGCGCTTCGAAGCGGAAGTTGTAGTTCACCTTTATAAAGAGGTGGAAGGGCGCCACAAAATCCTGGAGCACCGTGAGCATGTTTTTCTTCATCACGCTGAGGGGCACCTGGTCGTGGATGCTGATGCCGCGGTAAAATCCGAGGGGCACTTTGTAAAAGGCCAGGAAGAAGTAGTAGAGCAGGCTCTCCTTGTCGCCCACGAAGTTGGTGAAGTAATGGATAACGCCGTCGTTGTGGATGTAGGCGCTGGAGCGGGTGGCGCTGCACCAGAGCGAGGTGATGTTGTTGCTGTCGGTCACCACCTCCCATTCGTGGATGACCTTTTCGCCGCTGTCTTTCTCTACCTCAAAGGCCAGCTTTTGTCCGGGAATAAAGTGGAACGCATCGCTCAGCAGCTTGTTGGGCTCGATATTCGACAGGCGGTCGTTTTTCTGTGGCACGGCATACGAATGCAGTGTGGGCTCCTGGTTGCGATAGCTGACATAGTGCGCGATGGGGTAGTAAAGCGTGGAGGACCCTATCGATGGGGTGCTCTGCATCTGGAAATGAAGGTGCGGATAGGGCGAGCGTCCCGAGTTCCCCACAGAGGCGATGATATCGCCCTTATCGATCTGCTGCCCTTCCGTCACCTTTATAGACTCTTTTTTCAAGTGGCTTAGTTTCGAATACAAATGTTCGTGATGCTTGATGATGATGGTGTTGCCCCAGTTTTCGCCGAGGTTCATATCCCCAATGGTATTGTCTTCCACGCCGTCGACCACCGCATAAACCATTCCGGCGGCGGGGGCGGTCACCGGCTTGTTGTAGCAGTAATAGTCGTCGGGGTAGTCGCCCGTTCCTGCAAACTGGCTACCGTTTTTATCTTCAATCACAAAGTCGAGGGCCTGCGCATACTGGTTGCGGTGGGTGTATTCGCCGTTGTAACCCTGCGACACCGTCCAGGTGCCGTGGAAGGGCAGCGCCAGCGTGAGGTAGCGGCCGTGGTGAAAGCGCTCGCGGCTGTTACGCTGGTAGTAAAGGTTCTTTTCCGGACTGAAAAACTGTATCCCCGTAAGGGCGGGCTTGTAATGGAAGCGTTGCCGCACAATCATCAGGTAAAGGAACATGGCCACCACGATGTTAAAGGCCAGCGAGTAAACCGGGAGCTGCAGCGGGGTGAGCACCACCGTGCCACTGGTGATAAACAGCGATATGAGCGGGATAAGCAGGATGACCCACAGGAAGGAGTAGCGCGAGGCCACCACAAAGAACCCGCCGATGGCGATGGAGGTGAGGATGTAGTTGAAGCCGATGTAGTTATAGTTCAGCTCGTTGATATTGGCCCCAATAAACAGGTAGAAGTAGTAGGCGGCATAAAATCCCGTTAAGGAAAACATAAACGAGATGCGCGAGATGTAAAGCAGTCCGAGCGAGATAAGTATCCCGGCAAGGATATTATACTGGAAAAAGATAGCCCCCAGCGACTTAAAGTAGATGATAAGCGACTCGTGGATGGGCAGGTCGGAGAACCACTCGTAGATGCTGACCCACGACAGCCCGCCCCACTGATGGATGTAGTTGAGGAAGTAGACGCCGCGCTCGCTGATTTCGAGGTTGCCATAATAGCGTGTGGCCAGGCTGATAATCCAGATGGACAAAAGGAAGGGGAAGGTGAGGTAAGGCACCGCATATTTGGTGAAGAGGCCCTCGAAGACCACCGAGAGCATGAGTGTGAGCATGGCGGCGAAGAACAGGATAACGTAGAGCTCGGCAGAGGGCTGAAACTGGATGCCCAGCCCCAGGCCCACCAGCAGGGCGTTAAAGCCATAGTTTCCCGACTTGATGCCATAGTGGTGCAGGCCGGTGAGGTAGGCGATGCTGTTGGCCGTCACCACCGCCAGCAGCCCGGCCAGTCCTGTGTACACATCAAAGAAGGTAACCAGCAGCAGCAACAGCGAAAAGCGGTTGTTACGCCCGAAAAATATCAGCGAGTAGCTCTGCAACACACTCTCGATGTATTGCGGAAAAGCTGTCTTTACCTTCTTGAGTATTTTCATTTCTTTAATAATTCCAAAGAAAAGTTAATCTATTAGTATCCTTTGCCGTTGGTTTTAACCAACGGAATTATAAAGCTCATAACCTCTTTCCTGGACTTTAGTCCCCGTTTTCCGATCTCTGGCTATCATGTATATAGGGGCTGAAGCCCCAATAGTCTTTTGGTTGTCTCTTAAAACCGTTGGTTAAAACCAACGGCAAAAGATAGAAAACATGTAACTGACTGTTTAAGAACATCAGTGTGCTGTTTTTTATAGAACACAGATTTAACAGATTAAACGGATTATCACTGATTCACTTTCATTTTTAAGTTCTTTCTTTTTGTTATTTCTTTTTTGGAATTTGATATTTCTTTAATGGTGCTTTCAGTTTACAGCGTAAACTGTCGGAGATGCTCCGGCACTTTTTCCATTTGCCGGATGGTTTCCAGTTTCTCGCTTTCGCGGATGACGTGGGCTTTTCCTTGCTCATCAATCATCACCACATTCGGGCGCAAGGTAATAAATTGCATCCATTGGGTGGTATTGTATGCCCCGGCATGGTGCACCACGAAATGGTCGCCCTGGTTCATCAGTGGCAGCTCAATATTCTCTCGCATCACGTCGATGTTCATACACAGCGGCCCATACATCTTCGAGGGCTCGGTGTATTGCGACACCTCCTGCGCCGGACTCACCTTGTGCTCATACCAGAACGAGGTAAACAGCAGATTGACGCCCACATCAGTGATGGTGGCACGCTGCCCGCTGGCCAGCCTTTTGTTAGCCAGAACTGTTCCCAGGATGTATCCGGCCTCATCGATAAGCGCACGGCCCGTTTCCAAAACCAACACCGGAAGCTCATCGGTTTTGAAATGCGCATTCATGATGGCCGAGGTAATGGCTTCGGCAAAGTCATCCATCGAAGGAACGATATCCGCTCCCGGAAGGTAAGACCCTTTGAGGGTGTTGGTGCTTGAGAAACCACCGCCCATGTCGATGTACTTGATGTTGTGATCATATTTGCGCTTGAGTCCTTCCGCGAGGTCCGACAGCTTTTGCGCGGCGATGCGGTAAGCGTTGGCGGTCATCATAAACGTGCCGATATGGGTGTGCAGCCCAATCAGGTCCATCTTGCCCGAATGCATAATCTTATTCAGGGCGTCCCAGGCCTGCCCGTTTTCGTAGTTAAAGCCGAAGCGGTCCCACATCGGGTAAATGCCGGTGTCCATATTTACGCGGATAGCCACCTGCGGGCGCTCCTTCACCTCATCGGCGATTTTTATCAGCAGATACAGCTCGTCGAAGTGGTCGATATGGATGGGCGAGCGGTTTTCCACAGCTTTTTTCAGGTCTTCTTCCGACTTATCCGGACCATTAAAGATAATCTTGCTGGCCGGAACGCCCATGGCAACGGCCTTGTCATACTCGAAGCCCGATACCACCTCGGCCCAGCTTCCTTCCTGGTGATACACGTTGCACACCGCGCTCAGGTAGTTGGTCTTGTACGACCAGGCAAACTGCACTTTCGGATAGCGTGTGGCAAAGGCCTGGTGCGCACTGCGGTACTTCTCGCGTATTTGCTTCTCCGACATCACCACCAGCGGTGAGCCATACTCTTCGATGAGCCGTTGCACCGGAACACCATCGATATCTGTTTTGATTTCAGGTTTCTGAGGGCGGCCAAACTTAGCCGGAACGCCTGTTTCAAGACGTTTTATAATCGGTCGTTCGTATTTTTTCTTTGTTTCCATAGCTACTTTAATTAAAAATCCCAACCTTTAAAATTCCAAATTCCAATTAAGAAATTCTTTATTATTTGGAATTTGGATATTGGGATTTGGAATTTATTTTACCATTCATAGAGAACTGCTCAAACTGCTCGCGGTCGATTACCATATCCCACGAGTAGCGGATAAATATTTTCCCCACCTTGTATTCGGTGTAAGGTTTTACAGTATTCCCGAGGGCCAAATTCACCAGCGCCTCGGGGATGTTTTGTCCGGCGCCCACAGCCAGGTAGACCCAGGCCGGGATGCGCGGATTGATCTCCAGGAGGTAGTACTCCCCTTCCTGGTTTTTCATCAGCTCCAGCTCAAAGCCACCCCGCCATCCGGTCTTTTCCAGGAAATGATTGGTCAGCTTAATGAGGTTGGGCTCATCGAGCGAGATGCCGGCCCACGCCTTCCCCTTGTCGGTGATGTAGAGCTTACGCATGGGCACAGCGGCAATGGTGTGGCCGCGGCCGTCGCCCAGTCCGGTGACATTATACTCCGTGCCATGCACAAACTCCTGCACCACCACCGGAAGGCCCCACTTGGCCGAAACCTTATTGAAGTAGTTCATCGCCTGCTCTTTGTTGTAGGCGATAAAAGCGTCGTACCACTTCCCTTTCACCAGCAGCGGGAAGTCAAACTCATCGGTGATATCAAAAATCTCATGCGTAGAATAAAGTGCCTTGCTGTGCGGAACTTTTATGCCGTACTTCTCGCCAAAGCGGTCGAGGTTCATCTTATGCCGCTCCTCGAACTGCTCCAGCCCGGGCAGGAACATATGGATTCCCAGGTCCTTCAAAACGGGCTCCAGCTTCATAAATGAATAGAGTTCCGCATCGAAGTTGGGGATTATTACATCGATTTTTTCCTGCTGATGGATTTCCTTCACCCTTTCGAGCAGCTCGCTGATGCCGCCCTGAGGATATGGGATTTGGTAGGTTACATCCACCACATCGCTGAGGTAGATGGCCGGCTCAAGGTTCTCATACGCCAGCCCGATGATGCGGACATCGAAGGAGGTGGCCTCCCGCAACCCGCGGATAACCGAAACGCCCGGCCCCGGACTGTCGATGTTGTTTAACCCCGACACGGCGATATGTATCGTTGGTTTACTCATCGTTACTGATTAAAGAGTGCTTTTTCAGAAGCTGCATAAAATCGATAAAATCTTTTTCGAGCGTGTGCGTGTCCACATCATACTCTTTCAACAGCTCTTCCCTGACTTGCTCCTCGCTCTTGCCTTCCTTCAGCAGCCCGATAATGCGGGCTCCCAAAGGGTTGGTGGTGAATGACTCTCCGGTGCCCGGGTTAAAGAGCAGGCCGTTTTCGTTTACCGCTATATTCGGATGTATTTTCATGACTTTAATGCTTAATAATGAATTTATCTTTTACATAGGTGTGATGCCCTTGCGCTATCCGGTAAAGATAGGTTCCGGCAGGGAACATCGAAGTGTTCACCACAGTATGGTGGCTTTCGTTATCCACAGGGTGTTTCATTATCACCTGCCCGCGGGCATTGTAAACAATGAGCTGAGCCTGGCGGATGTTTTCGGGGATATCATACGCAATGGTTATTTGCTCTTTGGCAGGATTGGGAAAGGCTTTGGTGTCGCTTAGCTGAGGAAGCCCGCTTAAGCCGGTGCTTTGTCCTGCCAAAGAATAGATATTGGTTTCCACGGTGGACGGAACGACGGAATAGTCGTAGACGTATACCACAAAACGATAGTCCCCTTCTTCAGAGGTGGTCATCAGCGTGGCATAGGCCGCTCCGGGGACTTCGAGGAGGGCTGAGCCATCGTCGTTGATAACGCGGGTAGTGTAAGTGGAGTATTGCTCTTCATCATTGTATTCATAATAGGTATAGCATACCTCCAGGCCATCATCTTCATCGAACAGGTGATTGGTCACATACTTTAGATCATAGAGGTGTTGCCCGTCAGGCACTTCCAGGTCAATGGACTGGTACAGCGAGTGGTCGAGGTTATAAATCACACACCGGTTGTTGTCGGTGTCCATTTCATAAAACTTATACCCCTCACCATCAATGTAAGCCGTAGAGACTGAATAGCTGTAGGTGTTTTCGAGTGTCAGCTGAGCGACTGTGATATTAGCTGCAGCCAGGATTAGCGTTACGGATAAAAAGAAATGCTTTAGCATATTGTATTTTAATTAGTAGATATCAAAAGTATTAAAAATCTGTTCATGAACGAATGGCTGATGTTCTGATCATCAGGATTGGAAAAGCCGGCAGCCCGAGCTCCAGGCCGCCGGTTCCGTGCAACGCTAATCAGCCTTCCTCGTCACAGTCTGTTGGGCCGATTTCGTATTCTGTGTTAATGATTTCATCAAAATACTCCTGCGAAATATATTCTGGAGTATACTCCTCATTCCAAGATTCCTGTAACACTCCGTAAAGCGTACGGATATTGTTTCTCGATACGCGGTTGAGATTCAGGAATGAACAGTAGAGGTGATCGCTTTCAATGTTCATTATCAGGTTGTTGTAGCCAAAGAGGCTTGACTCCTGGATTTTCAGGGCCACTTTAACAGCGGCCATACCATCTGCTGAGCCTTCTTCGATGAGTGTATCGTATAGCACCTGAGCATTTTCATCCTCAAAAACTCCGGGTGTGTGCTCCGATCCCAGAGGATCCTGAAGGTCATAGTAATTGATTTTGAGCTTTAAGAGATTTGCCTGCCAATGCTCAATGTTTCGCATGGTTTCGAAAACCTGGTAGTTGTAAGTTTGATAGAAATGGAGCATCACATCGGTGGCTACCATTTCGGCTACTCTGGCCTCAGCCAGTGCAAGCGTGTCGGCTTCTCCGAGCTCTTCCTGCATCGGACAGCCGCAATCGGCGGGCCCTACTTCAAATTCTGAGTTAATAATAGTCTCATACTCTTCTGGTGAGATATATTGTGCCTCATAAGTGGCATCGCCAAAAGCCAGGACACGCGTAAAGGCCCGCAGGTGGTTTCGTGATCCTTTCATCAGGTTTTCGAAAGCACAGATAATATCCGGGTTATCCACCTCAGCTTCAATGGCTGACTGCAGGTCGTAAATATCCAGGTCTTCAATGGCTGCTCCCACTAACAGGGCGTCTGTACCCGACTGCTGTCCTAAGGCCAGCAGGCTGTCATAAAGGTTCTGAAATGCAGGATCTTCGAAAACACCCTCAACATGTCCTGCTGCAGGATCTTCGAGGTCATACTTTTCCAGCATAAACAAAACGATGTTGGCATGCCATTCTTCACTGCGTGAGATGTTGTTGAAGATAGGATAATTGTAAAGGTCGTAAAAGGCGCGGTAAACATCACGGGCAAGAAGCTCTTCTATTCGCATATGCTCGAGGGCACTGATTTCACTTTCTTCCAGAACGCCACTGTCCATTGCGCCAAGCATCTCAGTATCATCGATAGGTTCATCCACAGAGATATCCGTAGAAAGGTAAGCCTTTTCGGTTTCTGTACTATCATCAATGCTTTCTGATGTGTTTTTATCACACCCTGCCAGGCTCACAGCCACAACTATTGCCGATAGCATTAAAATTCTTCTGATTAGTAACATAATTTTTTGTTTTGGTTCATAATTCAATTTGTTTACAAAGAAATCATTGGAATGATAAAATCCTGTTATAAAATTTGCTGAAAATGTTATTGATTTATATTCCAGACCATGCATAAGTCACTCATTTGACACTGGGATAACCTGAAACTTGCTCCTGTTCGTGTATAACATTTTCGGAAATTGTTATACTATTTTCATTTACTCAATACTCCTGACGGCCAGCACGTAATTGTACACATATCTTACATCGCCCTGCGGTCCGAAATACTGCGGATAATCGGCTGCATTGCCGGATTTGGGGTCGCTGCGCTGTGCTCCTGCTCCGTGGACGTCCATCAGGGTTCCGAACATTTGTCCCTGCGCCTCCCCAAAGGCGATGTAGGCTGCTCCGCTGTACATCATGTCTTCCGGGCCATCGAGGTGGGTGGTGGAGGACCAGAAGTAAGGGTATTGTCCGGTGTTGCCGTCGGGGTCTTTTATCTCTGTCAGCACAAAAACAGGATCTATGGCCGGCGAGTTTGTTGCAACCGGACAACGGCCATAGTCGACAATGCTTTGTAGCTCTTTGGCATTGGGCAGCCGCCAGTCGCTGTGCCCTGCCAGCACCAGGTTTTCGGCATAAGCCAGCGCTTGCTGCCAGTTGCGTGCGGTGCCATCGTCCGCTTGCTGCCACATCAGTCCGGTGGCCAGGTCAGAGACGGTGCCGTCGCCGTTATCCACCAGGATATTTTCGCCGTAGCTCTCGTTGCCACGGACAAAACGAACGTAAAAGGTCTTGGCTTCGTAAGGGTAACCTTTGATACGGCCATCGGCAAAATTCACCCCGAAAAGGCAGGGCTGGCCATCAAAAACCTTACTGGTGTAAACCGTCGAGCTGAGCCATTGCGCGTCGATGTAGCGCTCTCCGCTCTCCACATCGCCGTAAGCAAAACCAAAGCAGTCCGTATCGATGAATGGAACGGCATTATCAGAGGGATACTGTAGTAATCCGTTTGCGAGCCGGTATATCCTGAAAAGAGAATCAAAGAGTAGAGCTCCTTGATATTCGGAACCCGCCAGTCGCTGTATCCGGCAAGTGTCATCGTGTCGGCAATGTAGTGTGCTTCATCCAGCGTTACTTTGTTGAGGTTAACGGCCTGCGACCACATCAGTTCGGTAACGTTATCCGATACAGTGCCATCGCCGTTATCCGTATAGGAAGGCTGGAAGCCGTCGTAGTTAGCATCCTGTCCAAAAAAAGCGGCTCCTTCTACCGGGGCGCTGATTTCAGCGTTGTTGTCATAAAAGTCAGAAACATCGGTGTCGACAATTTTGTAAGTATAAGCCGGAGTTTGCTCCGTGCTGTTATTGGTGGTGTCCTCATCTTTTTCGCATGCCATTACAAGCCAAAGTGCCGGAAGTAATAATAGAATCGCTGATGTTTTCATAATCAATTTTTTATTGGTTTATAGTATTTGGACATGCACACCACTATAAACATGCTGTCAGCTTTTTATAAGATTTGAGGAATGATTTATACTTTTTCAGGATGGAAGTGCTGTATGTTTATAATGATTCACTACTGTCCGGTAAAGTTTATAGCTAACTTTAGCTATCTGTTGTCGGGCAATGGTTAGGTTGGTTTTATATTTTTTTTGATTTGAAATTTGTTCTGAACTTGGTGGTCTAAACCATC
>JASMTJ010000207.1:0-2096 GCA_041694335.1 Bacteroidales bacterium | reverse complement strand
ACCAGCAAGATAAAAGACTATTCAGAGGTTCTAGAAAAATATAGAAACGAAGGCTATGAAGCCGCAAAAAAGTTCTCGGGGAAAGATGCAATTGAGCCATCTGTGGCGTCAACTATGCTTGCAAGAGATTTCAGAGAGGATTGATGAATTCGGCGCCGTTAGTCTGAAATATACAGTTTCAGTCCTCACATATAAACGGCATACCCACGATTAGAAATGATTTGAGGGAGAAATTTGCGCCTCGTCAACTCTATAATTCACGCAATACCTCAAAGTTGATGCAGACTCTTATCAATTGTCTATCCGAGAGGGCGCTAGACTGGCGCCCCTCATCAGAAGTTGGTTCAGACAGGCCCTGGATCATTCAAGATAAATTGTGACCGGGCCTCTACGGCCCTTTGAAGCCTCTCAAAGCCGCGTACAACGTAGTTCGTGACACACCGTACTCTCTCGCCAAATCACTTTTGCTAGCACCGCCTGAAAGCTTTTGTTGGATGTTTTCCAGATCCTCAGCAGAAAGTGATTTGCTGCGACCGATTTGCTTCCCACGCTTTCTCGCTGCCTCCAGACCTTCTTTGCGTCTCTGACCGATCAGCTTCCGCTCAAACTCTGCAAACGCGCCGAGCATGTGAAGCATCAAAGATGCCATGGGATCTTCGTTTTTTGGTGCAAATGCCAAAGCTTCGGAATGAAACCTAATCGTCACATCACGCTCTACCAAATCATCAACAATTGAGAGAAGATCCGACATATTCCTAGCTAGTCGGTCAATACTGTGCACATGCAATGTATCGTGCTCCCGAAGATAATCGAGACAACGCTGAAGCACTTCTCGTGAACCAGCGTTTTTCCCCGAAACTTTTTCCTCAAACACTTTATCGAGCTGCACTCCGTCGAGCTGACGATCAGTATTCTGACTAGCTGTTGAAACTCGAATATATCCAACTTGTTTTCCCGACATAAAACCTCACTCTGTTCATATTTCTATAGTAAAGTTTCTGAACATCCTGTCAAGAAATAGAAATGTAAGGTTTTTGAACAGCCAGGAGATTGATAAACGTATTGGCCGACAAAATGTCCAGAAAGTATAGGTTTCTGAACAGGGCTCGAGCCACCTTGTTACGATAATCACATGCCACGCCTTCACTATCTAAAACCACAAACAGCCACTTCTGAATCTTTGACGCACCAGCACTCAACTGACTGACTGGAATTTTTGCCATCGAGAAGATCTTCGTGGCGTGAATCCTTCGTTGACTCAAACGAGCAACTCAGCTAATAAAGTTTTTGCATGCAGGAGCCTGCACACGAAGGCCGGGTATGTCGTTATTTTAGCTGTTAAAAGCGGTGATCAGTTTCTGGGGTTGCCACTTAACACTTCAATATTGCATATTGGTAACCATTTGGGTTTCATCTACCAGATGATCGACAAGCACAGTTGAGAGGGATTTTATGGGCTTTTTTTCTGATACCAAAGATAAAAACAACCTTGGGATTATCTTGAAGGAGATTATTGAAGAGTCCGGCATTCACCGTTTTCTTGTCTCTAAACCAGCTGTTTTTGCTAATAAAACTGTACTAGAAGGCTGGAAAACGGATCCCGACTTCTTTAACGGCACGAGATTTGGCCACAAGCCCACTCCATTTTGCGCAATACTTTATATTCTGATTAAAACAAATGACTACGTTACAGATCCCGAGCTTCAACAAGCATTGATAGATACTGCCGTCGGCTTGTACTACGAACTCAGAGAAACTGGAATAGCACTTAATGGGTCGCCTGCGGACAATTACGTAATGGGAATGGTGCACGGAATGTTAAATGATTGAGTTGAGCTCATGAGAGCATTTAACCAAACTTCCCACTATTGCTAGCGCACCTAGGGCTACCATCGATGTGTCCGACCTTACAGGTCGGGCCAGTGCGATAGGTGTGCTGACCTCTCCCCTGGGTGTTAGCAAACCAACGCACTCTGACATGACCCTGCGCGCCAGCAAAAATTTACGCTACTGAGAGCTATTATCTGTAATGCCCATTCTAGCTACCTGCCCTTCGCTTTTCATAAGTATCATAGCGCTCATTTTTACCAGTACTG
>JASMTJ010000206.1:0-29062 GCA_041694335.1 Bacteroidales bacterium | reverse complement strand
ATTGTGCACGGAACTACGATTACTGTATTGAATGCCGGTCGAATGGTGTCGAAACCAGGCGAAGGGCTCGAAGGGAAGCTGTTTGTTACGGCCGGTCTTGGAGGAATGAGTGGTGCTCAGCCCAAGGCGGCTAATATTGCCGGCGTGGTGAGCATTACAGCAGAGATTAATCCGAAGGCGGCACGGAAACGTCATGAGCAAGGATGGGTGGATGAGATTGTGGAAGATGCCGATGAGGCCATCGATATGGCTGAAGAATGGCGCAGCAGGAAAAAGCCCCGCTCGATTGCATACCTGGGTAATATTGTTGACCTGTGGGAGCGTCTTGCAGAACGAGATATCAAAGTAGAGTTGGGGTCGGATCAGACTTCCTTGCATAATCCGTGGGCCGGTGGTTACTATCCTGCTGGTTTGACTTACGAAGAGTCTAATAAAATGATGGCTGAAGATCCTGACGCGTTCAGGGAAAAGGTGAGAATTTCGCTGAAGCGCCAGGTGGAAGCAATCAATAAGCTTACATCAAGAGGCATGTATTTCTTTGATTACGGAAATGCATTCCTGCTTGAATCTTCGCGTGCCGGGGCGGATATCATGGCTGAGAATGGGAAGGATTTCAGATACCCCAGCTATGTTCAGGATATCATGGGGCCGATGTGCTTCGATTATGGATTCGGGCCATTCAGATGGGTATGTGCATCGAACGATCCTGAAGATTTGGATAAAACCGACCAGATTGCGGCGGAGGTGCTGGAAGCATTGGCCAAGGATTCTCCGGAAGAAATAACACAGCAGATGGAAGATAATATCCGTTGGATACGCCAGGCTAAAGCCAATAAAATGGTGGTGGGTTCGCAGGCCCGGATTCTTTATGCTGATGCCGAAGGACGCACGAAAATTGCTGAGGCTTTCAACAAGGCGATTCGCGATGGTGAGCTGAAAGGTCCTGTAATTCTGGGACGCGATCATCATGATGTTTCAGGTACGGATTCGCCTTTCCGGGAAACATCCAATATTTACGATGGCTCGCAGTTTACTGCGGATATGGCTATCCAGAATGTAATTGGTGACTCATTCCGCGGCGCTACGTGGGTTTCTATCCACAATGGCGGTGGCGTAGGCTGGGGCGAAGTGATCAACGGCGGATTTGGGATGGTGCTCGATGGCTCTGAAGATTCGGACAGACGTCTGAAAATGATGCTGCACTGGGATGTGAACAATGGGATCACCCGAAGAAGCTGGGCGCGTAATAAGGGCGCTATTTTCGCAGCCAAAAGAGCGATGGAAAGGGAGCCGCGAATGAAGGTAACCTTGCCAAATATTGTTGATGAGAAAAATCTGGAGGGCTTGTTTTAAAATGAGCTTTTATCATGTAAGTAGAGGATAACAAGTTATTTGTACAAATTATAAATTAGTTCTTTTTAAAGGCCGGAAGTTTATCCGGCCTTTTTTATATCCTTATTTTACATATATTTGGAAACACACTAACTAAAAAACCACTAACTATGAAAAAAGCCTTATTTTTGATTTTAGTAATGACATTTGCCAATATTGCATTCACCCAGGAAGTCCAGGATTTTGAAGGTGATGATGAGCAAAAAATCACCATCAATGAAAACAGTTACTATAAACATGGGATCAAGCTAACTTACGAGCAATTAAAGCTTGCGGTGTTCAAAAACGAAGAATCAAGAGCTTTGATGAGCAAGGCGAAATCAGATGCTTCAATAGCCAGTGTCTTTGGATATTTGGGTGGTTTTTGTATCGGTTATCCTCTTGGGCAAGCTATTGGAGGTCATGAAGAAGTTAAGTGGGGTGTTGCCGGCGTTGGTGCCGGATTATTGCTGATTGCTATCCCCATAGCTACAGGAGCCAATAAGAAAGTCAAGAAAGCGGTGAAAATCTACAATAAAAGCCTGGACGAGTCTTCTGACGAGCGGGAGGTCGCTCTTGAACTTGCGCCTACACAACATGGCGTGGGTTTGGTATTCAGATTCTAAAATTAAAAAGGCCGGAACATATTGCTCCGGCCTTTGCTTATCAGATTTACTTGCTTGTTATTTAATAATAACTCTTTTCTTCATTTCGCGGTTGTCTACTTTTACTCGTAACAGATACAGTCCGCTTTCAAGATGGCTGGTTGAGATATTCATAATATTCTCACCCTGAGCCATGGTTTTGTTGTCAGTGCTATAAACCATCTTACCGTAGGCATCAAACAGACTCACCTGCACCTGTGCATTTCTGACAAGGTTTAAATTCACGTTAAACTGGCTGCTGGCCGGGTTGGGGTAAACATCCAGTGATGATTTCCTGACAAAGTCATCAATAGCCACGCCTGAGGCTCCGTAAAACTGCATACCGATAGAGTAGCCAAAGTCAACGGTGTTAACGTTAATAATCTCGATATCGTCGCTTGAAGTCAGTTTAGCCATTCCGTTTCCATCGTCAAATCCATTTCCTGCTTCATCATAAACGATAAACTCATAGCAGTCGTTTGGAGGGAGTATGAACTCAGTGTACATTTCCACCCAAGAATTTGGGTTCTCGTAAGGACCACCTGACTCAACAACTTCACCTGCACTGTTCAGGATTTCCCAGGTTGTTTCTTCAGGATTGTTGTCGGTGCGCAGCAGAAGCTCTACGGTTGTGGATGTTGTTACAGCTTCGTCAAATGAGTCGCTTTGCATATTGTTGTCTTCATAATCGTCCGTCTGGTTGTTAGGCTGTACAATTTCAGCGGTAATGGTATTGTTTGACTGCACCTCGAAACTGGCTTCCGGAAGGTCCACAACAACTGATTCCATGGTTGCAAGCGTGCCTTCCCATTCATGAGAATAAAGGTTTCCGTTCACTTCATACTCTACCGTAAAGCTGGTGATTTCGTCGCTTCCGAAATTTGTGGCTTCGATGGTAGGCGTAATGACGCCGTTACAGTTTGTTTCAGGAACGTTATAAAGCTCGGTGAGTGCCATATCGCAGGCATTCGCGCCGGGAAGCTCTGTTAAACTTAACTTCTTACCCTGAAGAACTTCTTTTGTTGAGTTATTTTGCAGGAAAACCACCAGTTCGGTGTTTTCAACCACCCAATCCTCATCAAGAGAGAAGTTTAAAGTAACGGTTTGCGGGTTCTCATCAGAGAAATCGATGTTTGTCCCGCTGGAACCAGGAGCCATCAGCCGCTCAACAAAGTTCAGCTCATCCATGCCCTGCCAGTATTCCTCGATGTGCGACTCTGTTACAGCAGCATGAAGCTTGATGTTAGAGTTGTCGTCATCAGCCACTTTTTCCATGGTCACTTCAATTTCATAATCAATAAATCCCGACTGTGTCCCCGTTACTTCGATAGTGTATGCCGATGGGATTGCTTTGCGCGCTTCGTAGTAAGGCAGGTAGGTTGAATACATGCTATTGGAGCTGGAACCACCAGCCACAGTTTCAACACCATCAAATTTTGCAGTAGGATAATTTGAAATATTGTAATAGTTCAGGCGGTTGGTACCTGAGGTGGTTACATAAGAGTCGCCGTTATGGTATTCGATCACAGCCACATCGTGACCGTTTTCAACTAAATCATCAGCACCCATGGCTGAGCCCGGACAATAAGGGCACCACGTGCCTGTACCGATTTCCAAAATAACCATTTCTCTCTCCACTTCCTGCGATAAAACAGGCAGCCCAAGGAAAGAAATGAAAATAACAGATAAAAGTAAATTTCTCATTTTCATAATATTATAAATTTGTTTGTTAGCCAGTTACTTATATTGTTGGGTTGACACCCGGTTAAGTTTTATGGTTGCATGTATTTTTAAAATCAATCATATTTTTCAGCATGCCCTTTTCTTAAAAGTTCGTCGTTTAAGCTCTCTTCAGAATCGTCAAAGAAAATAGTACCGATAAAACGACCGTAGACTCCTGCTTCTTTGTCGGTGACAATAGTGAAATCGTTGTTGTTTTGCTGAAATCGTTCTGTCACAAAGTTTTTAGCCGCCATTCCTTTTTTGTACTCTTCAGAGTCTTTTTTCTGCCTCCATATTTCGGGGGTGTTGATTCCTTTGAGCCGGATGCGTTGTTCGGTGGTCATCCTGAAACCAAGATCGATTACGGTATCGATGGTATCCCCATCCACAACACGTTTAAGCTTAGCGCGATACTGATACATAGGTATATAATTTCATGCAAGATAATAAAAATCATAAAAATCAATAATCCTGAAAACAGATTGTCATATGTTTCTGATTCAGGATTCACGTAAAACAGCATAAAAAAAGCTTTCAAAGAAAAATTGTTCTCTTTGAAAGCTCTTTGTTTTGTTGTTATGAATATTATAGCTTAAAAGCTTTTTTTATTTCTTCAACGTAATCGAGCTTTTCCCATGCAAAGAATTCTACGTTTTTCTGATGTCCTTCTTTATCGCCATTTCCGTTGTAAACAGTAACATCTTTGGTTTCCGGATCGCGTCCCATATGGCCGTGGGCAGCGGTTTCTTCAAAAACCGGATTTTTCAGTCCAAACCTTTCTACGATTGCTCTGGGCTTCAGGTCGAAAAGTTGCTTCACTTTTTCAGCGATTTCAATATCACTTTCGCTAACCTTTGATTTTCCGTAAGTATGAACGTAAATACCTACCGGTTCTGCAATTCCGATGGCATATGCCACCTGAACCAATATTTCGTCAGCCACTCCTGCGGCCACCATATTTTTAGCGATATGTCGTGCTGCATAAGCGGCTGAGCGGTCAACCTTCGAGGAGTCTTTTCCTGAGAAAGCACCTCCGCCATGGGCTCCCTTGCCACCATAAGTGTCGACAATGATCTTACGTCCGGTCAGTCCGGTGTCGCCATGTGGGCCTCCAATCACAAACTTTCCGGTTGGATTAACGTGGAGGATACAGTTTTCATCAAAAAGATCTTTGAGGTGTTCCGGCAGGCGGTCTTTTACGCGCGGGAGCAATATGTTTTTAACATCCCTTTTTATTAGTTCCAGCGCTTCAATTTCTGAGTGGCTTTCAATCTCATCATGCTGTGTTGAGACTACCACCGTATGGATGCGTTGCGGTTTATCTGTTTCATGATCATATTCCACCGTGACCTGCGATTTGGCATCCGGGCGGAGGTAGGTCATTTCTTTGCCTTCGCGGCGTATCTGGGATATTTCCTGCATCAGCATGTGCGATATCAGCAAAGGCAGAGGCATGTAATCCCCGGTCTCTGCTGTTTCGGAGGTGGCATAGCCAAACATCATGCCCTGGTCTCCGGCACCCTGTTCTCCTTCGCTGCGCTCCACCCCCTGGAAAATGTCAGGCGACTGTTCATGAAGACTAGAGATAATACCGCAGGAATTTGCGTCGAACATATATTCAGGATTGGTGTAACCAATGCGCTTGATGACTTTGCGGGCCACTTCCTGTACATCAACATAGGCTTCCGTGCGAACCTCTCCGCTCAACACAACCAGTCCGGTGGTAACCATCGTTTCTATGGCCACTTTTGAATTCGGATCGTGCCTTAAAAATTCATCAAGCAAGGCGTCTGATATCTGGTCGGCTATTTTGTCAGGATGTCCTTCTGACACCGACTCTGAGGTGAATAAATATCCCATAATAAAAAAAATTTGATTCCACAGAATGTGGAGTAAATGAAACAATCTGCAAAAGTAAGAAAATCCAACTTACATTGTTCGAAGCGTCCTGATTTTTAAAACGCCGGGCTTGTTATCCTTACTGGTTCGTTAGCCTCTGAAATACTTTCTCCAGGTTGTCTTTTTCTTTATTTAATGACAGGATAGTCAGATTTTGGTCTACCGCCAATTTAAAAAGTTTGTTGCGGATGTCTTCTTTCGAATCTGATTCGATCACCCACTGATTATCGGAAGCTTCCTTTACATGGGTAATACCATTTATTTTCCGGATTAAAGAGGCTTCAATCTTACCATCAAATTCTACCGTAATAACACTGTTATCATCCTGGTAGTATTGTGTGATGTTTGATGTGCTGTCGTCAGCTACAATTTTTCCTTTATCAATAATTACTACCCTATCGCACACAGCTTCAACTTCCTGCATGATATGAGTTGATAACAGCACCGTTTTTTCTTTTCCGGCTTCTTTGATGAGGTTCCTTATATCCACCAGCTGATTCGGATCCAGTCCGGAGGTAGGCTCATCAAGGATAAGCACATCGGGAGAGGGCAGGAGGGCCTGCGCCAGTCCCACGCGTTGACGGTATCCTTTACTCAGCTGTGCGATTTTTTTGTTCTGCTCCGGGAGTAATCCTGTAACAGAAATAATGTCGTCAATCTTTTCCTTATCAGCCCTGATTTTATTGATTCCGGCTACAAATTCAAGGTACTCGCGGATGTACATGTCGGTATAGAGCGGGTTATTTTCGGGGAGGTATCCGACCTGTTTTCTGACTTCCAAACTGCTTTCTGAGATGTCAAACCCGTTTACAGTTACCTGTCCTTCGGTGGGCGGGATAAAGCAAGTGATGATTTTCATCAGGGTTGACTTTCCGGCTCCGTTGGGTCCGAGCAGACCCAGAATTTCTCCTGATTTAATGTTTAGCGATACGTTATCGAGTGCTTTTTGCTCTCCGTAGAATTTCGAAACGTTCTTAATTTCTATCGACATGTTTTCCTGAATTTTTCTGATGCGAAATTACATTGAAATTTTTAACTGGTTCAACTCCTAGTTTTATCTGTGCTTAACGTATTTTCCGTGAAATTAATGTTTAATTTTGCACGCTATTTGGCGCACAATAAAAGTGATTGGAGTAATTAACATTTAATTGTCAGTAAATTTGTTAATTAGAAAATATACTTTTACCTTTGCAGCCCATTTTTTAACGGTGTATTGAAAAGAAAGATTAGAACAATGGATACAGTAAGTTACAAGACTATTAGCGCAAATGAGAAGACGGTCAACAAAGAGTGGTTGTTGGTTGATGCCACCGACGAACCTGTTGGTCGTTTAGCCTCAAAAGTGGCTTTCCTTTTAAGAGGGAAGCACAAAACGAACTTTACTCCACACGTAGACTGTGGTGATAATATTGTTATTATCAATGCTGAAAAAGCTCGTTTTACAGGAAACAAATGGACAGATAAAGAATATGTTCGTAATACCGGTTATCCCGGAGGTAAGAGAGTTCAGACTGCCAAAGAGATGCATGACAAATATCCCGAGCGTGTGATAGAACATGCTGTTCGTGGTATGCTGCCAAAGAACCGCCTTGGTCGCGACATGTTCAGAAACATGTTTGTTTATGTTGGTTCAGAGCACAAGCAGGAAGCTCAAAAACCTAAAAAGATAGATTTAAACGAAATTATTAAATAAGGATGGAAACATACAATTCAGTAGGACGTAGAAAGACGGCTATTGCACGAGTTTACATGCAGCCGGGCTCGGGTGAGTTTACTATCAACAACCAGAAAATTGAAGAATATTTTCCTGTTGAGAGTACGAGAAAGCTTATCATGGAGCCTTTTGAAATTACCGAAACCGTCGGAAAATATGACATTAAAGTTCGCCTTACAGGTGGTGGAAAATACGGACAAGCCGATGCTCTCAGATTAGGTATCGCCCGTGCCCTCAACGATATTGATGAGGAGTTCCGCCCTGCACTGAAAGAAAAAGGGCTGCTTCGTCGTGATGCACGTATGGTTGAACGTAAGAAACCAGGTCGCAAGAAGGCTCGTAAGCAATTCCAGTTCAGTAAGCGTTAATATTATTGTTCTTTATTTTAGAAGAAGGATAATGTTTAGTATCTAAACCGGAGAGGATTTCATCAATGAACTACCTTTCGGTTGAAAATCACGGAATGTAAACATTTTAAGAAAAGAAAAAATGGCAAGAGTAACATTTGAAGAATTATTGGATGCAGGTGTACATTTTGGTCACCTGAAAAGAAAATGGAATCCAAGCATGGCTCCTTATATTTTTATGGAGCGTAACGGTATTCACGTAATCGATCTTTACAAAACAATAGCCAAAGTAGATGAGGCTGCCAACGCACTTAAGCAGATTGCTAAGTCAGGGAAAAAGGTTCTTTTTGTGGCTACAAAAAAACAGGCTCAAGACATCGTGGAGTCGAAAGTTAAACCCACAGGAATGCCTTACATGGTTTATCGCTGGCCCGGTGGAATGCTCACAAACTTTGCCACCATCCGCAAAGCAGTGAAAAAAATGTCTTCCATCGACAAGCTGATGAACAACCCGGATATGTATAATAACGTATCTAAGCGCGAGCGCCTGCAAATTCAGCGTGAGCGTAGTAAGCTTGAAATTCAGTTTGGTAGTATTGCTGACCTGAACAGGCTGCCGGCAGCTCTTTTTATTATTGATATCAACAAAGAACACATCGCCGTGAAGGAAGCGAGAAAACTCAATATTCCTACGTTTGCGATGGTTGACACTAATACAGATCCAAATCTTGTTGACTTCCCTATTCCTGCTAACGACGATGCTTCAAAGTCTATTTCCATTATCGTGGAACTGATGACCAAAGCAATTGACGAAGGCCTGATGGAGCGTAAATCTGAAAAGGATGAGAAGATTAAGCGCGACAAAGAAGCCAAGAAGAAGGAGCAGGAAGCAAAGGCAAAACAGGCTGAAGAAGCCAAAGCTGCTGAAGCTAAGGCCGCAGAAGCCAAAGAAGAAAAGACTGAAGAACCAGTGAAGGATGAAAAGGCTGAAGCACCTGAAAACAAAGAAAAAAAGACTGTTTCCAAGAAGAAATAACATAATTTTTCAACTTTAAAAGAAATTACAATGGGTAAAATTACTGCTCAAGACGTAAATAAGCTCCGCCAAATGACCGGTGCTGGTATGATGGACTGTAAAAAAGCACTTCAGGAGTCTGACGGAGATTTCGACAAAGCTGTGGAATATCTGCGCAAAAAAGGTCAGAAACTGGCTAACAAACGTGCTGACAAGTCAGCTAACGAAGGTATTGTCATTGCCAAAACAGATGATGATCAGAAATTTGCTGCTATCATGATGCTGAACTGCGAAACAGACTTCGTTGCTAAAAACCAGGACTTTGTTGACTTCGCCAACAGCCTGATCGATTTTGCTATAACAAGTAAAGCCAAAGACCTTGACACCTTCAAAGCTGGTAAGATGGATAATGGCCGCACTGTAGAAGAAAACGTGACTGAAATGGTAGGTAAAACTGGTGAGAAACTGGTTCTGTACAGATATGACAGCCTCGAAGCTGAGCGCGTATTTGCCTACAACCACCATGGTAACAAGCTTGGTTCAATCGTTTCATTCAACAAAGCTGGAGAAGGTATCGATGAACTCGGACACGACATTGCTATGCAGATTGCAGCTATGAACCCTGCCGGTGTTGATCGCAATGATGTTCCACAGGATGTGATTGATAGGGAACTTGAAATTGGTCGCGACCAGGCTCGTCAGGAAGGCAAACCAGAGAATATTATCGAAAAAATTGCTGAAGGTAAACTCAATAAGTTTATGAAGGAGAATACCCTTGTAAACCAGGAGTTTATTAAAGAAGCCAAAACTTCTGTGAAGCAATACATGGAAAAAGTGGATAAAGACGTAAAAGTTGTTAGCTTCAAGCGTTACATGCTGGGTGAATAAACTTACGTTTTATGATATAAAAAAACCGGAGCTTCTAAAGTTCCGGTTTTTTTGTACATAATCAATTGAATGGCTATTTAAACTATATCATGTCGAAAGTAACTCTTTCACTATAGTTGAAATCTTTTTGTTGTCAGCTTTACCGGCCAGTTTTTTCGATGCTTTGCCCATCACCGGTCCCATGTCTTTCATTGTTGAAGCCCCTGTTTCTTCAATAATTTTCTTAATCTCGGCCGTTAATTCTTCTTCATTAAGCGGCTGAGGCAGATATTCTTTGATGATATTAGCCTGAAACCTTTCCTCTTCAGCAAGCTCCTGACGCCCTTGTTGCTCATACGTTTCAGCGCTTTCCATACGTTGCTTCACCTGTTTCTGCAGCAACTGCATCTCTACAGATTCAGGAATTTCAGAAGTGTTTCTGTCTTTGCCCGTTTTTTCGAGCAGCAAAGCTGATTTTATTGAGCGTAAGGCCGAAAGACGTTCTTTGTCTTTCTTGAGCATGGCCTGTTTTATATCCTCGTTAATGCGTTTTTCCAGTTCCATTTAATCAATATTTTTATGGATGTAACCGTTATTTTTCTTCACCACAACCTCGTCATTCTGATCTTTTCCTACTACGTACTCCGGATTGTTTTCCTCTTCGGAGCTGGGCGAGTTATCAACATCAATATTTTTTCTTTGATAGGCTGGCGTGCGCTCCATTTCATCACGCTCTTGTTCAGTTAATCGGCGTTTTATTTTTCTTCCGATGCTGATCCGCTGGATGCGTTCCCGCGCTTTCTTGCTGAACGAATCAGTTTCGCTATCAGAGACTTCCGTTTCTTTTTTTCGGGTTGTGAAGCGAAAGCTACCCCCGTCGCCCACCTCCCCGGGGAACATTTCGTCTTCCGGAGTATTCGACTTGGAGCCTTCATTACTGAAACTCACCTCTTCGTCCTCCTCGTTTTGCTCTTCTTTGTTGTCGGGCTTCTTCAGCTCCGGACCTCGGTATTCTTCTTCGTCTTCAGTTTTAGGCTCTTCATCGTTAAAAAGGCTGTGCCTGATGATATCATCACTGGCTTCTTGTTCGGTTTCATCCTCAAAAGGAATTTCTGAAGAAAAGTCATTCGAATCGCTTTCCGGATCTTCCTCTTCAACCGGTTTCTTCTTCAAGGTCAAAGTATCTTCTGCGTTGTTTTTTTCTTCTTCATCCGCTTGCTTGCTTTGTGTATCCAGCTCATGGCGGATAACATTCGGGGCTTTTTCTTTCTTCACGTGATCGAAGCCTGTGGCTACAAGCGTAATTCTGATGGCATCACCCAGCGAGTCATCGATACTGGTACCGAAAATAAGGTCAGATTCAATTCCGGACTCTTCTTTAATGAAGTTGGTAATGTCGTGCATCTCATTAATCGACATCTCATTTTCGCTGGATGAAGCAAGGTATAGCAGAATGTTTTCTGCTCCTTTGATCGTATTGTCGGCCAGCAAAGGTGATGTTAACACAGACTCTGCACAATCGAGGGCGCGATTTTCGCCTTCTGCAATAGCGGAACTCATCAGTGCCTTGCCACCGTCCTTCATTACACTCTTAACATCCTCAAAGTCCACGTTAATGTACCCCGGACGAGTTACCAATTCAGCAATTCCTTTTGCTGCGGTGGTCAGGATGTTGTCAGCGCGCTTAAATCCCTCCGACATCTTCATATCCTGATGCAGCTCACGAATTTTATCATTGACGATGACCAGAACGGTATCAACATATTTTCTCATTTCCTGGATACCGTTTTCGGCCTGACGCTTTCTTCGGGGGCCTTCAAAGGCAAAAGGCATGGTAACAATACCTACGGTCAGTATTCCCAACTGTCTTGCAATTGAGGCAATTACGGGAGCGCCACCAGTGCCGGTTCCGCCGCCCATGCCTGCGGTAATAAAAACCATCTCGGTGCTGTCTTCCAGCATTTTCTCAATCTCTTCGGCAGACTCGGTGGCCGCATCACGGCCTACTTCAGGGCGGTTGCCCGCGCCTTTGCCTCGCTCTCCCAGTTGAATTTTTACAGGAACAGCACTCTGCTCGAGTGCCTGGGCATCGGTGTTGGCGATGATGAAATCAACATCTTTGATCCCTTCGCGGAACATGTTATCCACAGCATTGCTGCCACCTCCGCCTACGCCGATTACTTTTATACTATTCTTGTTATTGCTCGTATCATTAAATTTTAGCACAGCCATATCCTTACATTAAAGGTTTTAATAAAATTATACAGAATATGCGGGAACAAAGCCCGTATATCAGGAAACTTATCCACAAGCAGAAGTTAATTACTCCTGGCGGCGTTCCTCCTCCTCAAAAAACTTCACAATCTTTTGCAGGAACAACTGAGAAACAGAGGTTTTCTTCCTTTCAGATTTCACTTCTTCCTGCACTTCCTTTTCCTCTTTTGTCATGTTTTCTTGTTTTACATGACTATCTTTTTTCAACAACCTTGCTTTGCGCGCATCGCGAACCCCATCAATAACGAGTCCCACACCGGTTGCAAAGAGTGGTAGCTTGATATCTTTTGGTGTTTCGTTGGAGAGATGCTCGTTCGGATAACCAATCCTGGTTTCCTTGCCGGTGATGTAAGAAGTAATCTGCTGGATATGCTTCAGCTGAGCACCACCGCCGGTTAACACTATTCCTCCCACAAGTTTGTTTTCATAACCCGAAGCCTGTATTTCATACTTTACGTAATCCAGGATTTCTTCCATGCGTGCCTGGATAATATGTGCCAGGTTTTTCAATGTAATCTCCTTGGGCTTTCTTCCTTTAAGTCCTGGAATGGAGACCACTTCGAGCTCGCTGTTTTGATTGGCGAGTGCCGAGCCAAATTTTACTTTCAGATCTTCGGCGTGCTTGCGGATAATGGAGCATCCTTCTTTCACATCTTCGGTAATAATATCGCCACCAAACGGTATAACCGCCGTATGGCGCAGGATTTTATCATGGAAGATAGCGATGTCGGTGGTGCCGCCACCGATATCAACCAGGGCCACTCCGGCTTCAAGCTCTTCATCAAAGAGCACCGCATCCGAAGAGGCCAGTGGTTCAAGAATCAGCTCTTCCACTTCCAGTCCGGCCTTTGTGGCACACTTGTAGATATTTTTAGCGGCATGCGTCATGCCCGTGATAATGTGGAAATTGGCTTCAAGGCTGCTGCCCATCATGCCCACAGGTTCTTTCACTCCCGATTCGCCATCAATCGTAAATTCCTGAGGGATGACTGAAATAATTTCTTCGCCCGGCTTCATGCCAATGTTATACATGCTGTTGACCAGTTGTTCCACATCCTCATGCGAAATCTCCTCATCGCTGTTCTCGCGGATAATGCTTCCGCGGTGCTGATGACTTTTGATGTGCTGGCCTGCAATACCCACTTTCACAGTGGAAATTTCCACTCCGGACGCTTTCTCAGCTTCTTCAACTGCCGTTTTTATGGCTTCCACAGTTGAGCCGATGTTGTGCACCACACCACGCTTAACGCCTAGCGAAGGAGCTTTGCCATGACCCAGTATTTCAATCTTTCCGTTCTTATCTTCTCTTCCTACAATTACAGCCACCTTGGTTGTTCCAATGTCAAGGCCTACAATAATTTCGTTGTCATTCGTTTCCATAGCGTTAAAGTTTTGAGCAAACCACTTGATCCCTGTATTTCAGGTTAATGCTTTTGTATTTATTCCACCCGTTAACTGGCATCGCCTGCTTGTAGAATGCTTCAAGTTTTCTGAGCTTACGATCAAGCATATTCAAATTACCCAGCAGTATTTCCTGATTTCCAATCTTAGGCGTTAATTCAAACTCCTGGTCTGAATTCAGATAAATCTGGTCAATCTGAGCTCTTAAAAAAGTGTTAGCATCTAATTGATCTGCTAAATTAAATATCTCTTGCAACACTGAAAAGCGCTCCAGATTTTTTATTTGATAATTATTGAAAATCAGACTGTCAGGGATGGAGAAATTGAGGTGACCGCTGGCGAAAAGTACATGAGCCGAGTGACCTTCCACTGTTGGAAGCAAAACGCCACCCCGGTCAATGTAAAAAGAGGTTCCTCTGCTGGTGAAAATCCGCACCAATGGCTTGTAGGTTTTTACTTTCACCTTCAAATTTCCATCAAGATTGGTAAACACATCTACCTCTTCTATCACCGGGTTTTGGTGCAGCGCCTCTTCTATTTTCCTCAGCGGGATGTTCTTGAGCTGAGTAGAGTATAAGCTGTCTGTTGCTTGTTCGATAATTTTCCGGATTGCCGTGGTATCTGTCAAAGACTCATACTTATCATCGTAAACCCTGATGTCAAGCCCACTGCAATACGATTGTTCATGCACTCCTTTCAGATGCCACACACCAAAGCCTATCCCGGCAATTACTATCAGCCAGATCAATGCTTTCCATATGTGAGCCAGTTTTTTCATTTTATTTTTTCCTCAATATTGCTACTGTATAATCTGTTATTTCTACGGTTTATTTTCTGAATTTTCTGATTTTTCGAAATACTGGCGGATAGGTTCCGTAAACCTGTCAATATCTCCGGCTCCCAGCGTTACCAGCAATTCGGGCTTTTTGTTTTCAATGAAATCCATTAACTGCGATTTTTCTATCAGCCATTTATTTGTGCTTTTCATTTTATCGAAGATCAGTTTGGAAGTGACACCTTCTATGGGCTTTTCCCTTGCCGGATAAATCGGTAAAAGCACCGCTTCATCCAGTAAATCAAGGCTGGAAGCAAAGCCATCGGCAAAGTCGGCTGTGCGGCTGAAGAGGTGCGGCTGAAAAACACCTGTAATTTTCTTATCAGGAAACAACGTCCGGATGGCGTTGATACATGCTTTCAGCTCTTCGGGATGATGGGCGTAATCATCAATATAGACGTTCGATTTCCCGCGAAAGCGGATGTCGAAGCGGCGCTCTACTCCTAAGAAGATGTCGAGCCCACTGCGGATTTTTTGTTCTGAAACACCACATTGCAGTGCGACAGAAATGGCTGCTGCAGCGTTTTTCAGGTTATAATCGCCGGGCAAAGAAAATTTCAGTGCTTTGATTGTTGTTTGGCCAGACTCATAGTCAAAAAACTGGAAGCCATCCTGAATACGGTAATTCGTGATTCGGATGTCTGCCAGCTTACTTAACCCGTAAGTTCTGAAATCTCCGTTAAGTTCGGTGGCAGGCTTTTCCTCAACAAAAATATTCTCGGCATTCACTATTTTGTTCTTGAAATCTGAAAAAGTCTGAACCAGCGTGCTTTTATCGCCATAAATATCCAGGTGATCAGCATCAATTGAAGTAATGACAATTTTGTCGGGGGACAACCTCATAAACGAACGGTCGAACTCATCTGCTTCGGCGATAACAAACTCAGGCTTCTCGGAAATGATGCAGTTAGAGTCAAAATTTCTTGAGATGCCTCCGATAAAGGCTGTGGTGCTCACATCGCCGTGGTTCAGGAGGTGTGCTATGAGTGCCGTAACCGAGGTTTTTCCGTGGGTTCCGGCCACGGCAATGGAAGGGTGTTGCGTGGTGATGAAGCCAAGAACCTCAGAGCGTTTCATGATGGGTGTTTCGGTTTTGGAGAGGTGTTTTAGCTCCAGCAAGTCAGCTGGGATGGCGGGAGTAATCACTACCAAATCCAAATCCGCAGGAATTTTCGAAGGATTGTCATCGAAGTGGATATCCATACCTTCAGATTGCAATTTATCGGTGAGCGGTGAAGGAGTTTTGTCGTAGCCGCTGACCATCGCTCCCTGCGACTGAAAATAGCGGGCCAGCGCACTCATTCCTATTCCCCCGATTCCAAGGAAATAAACTCTTTTTATGTCACCGGTATTATTCATCTTTTTGTATCAGATTATCAGTTTCTTTATGATTTCTTTCTGTCCGTGTTTAAATTTTCCGTTGCCTGTCTCATAATTTCATTCGCGATTTTTTCGGATGCCTCCGGATAAGCAAAGCTTTTGATTTTTTCAGACATTTTATCAAGCGCTTCTTTGTTTTCTAGCAAGCCAGCAATTTTTGATGGTAGCTCTTTCTCCGCCTGTGAATCTTCAATCATCAGAGCTGCATTGTTTTCTGATAGTTTTAATGCATTTTTTCGTTGATGATCCTCAGCAGCAGTTGGCAACGGGACGAATATGCATGCTTTTCCGGCAGCACTGAGCTCTGCAATAGAAATGGCCCCGGCACGCGCTATGACGATATCAGCAGCAGCAAAGGCTTCATGGATATCGTCGATAAAAACAAAAGGCTTGATTTGCTCCTGGAGGTTTTTTGCGTCAATCAGTTTTTTCGCCTCTTCGATAAAATACTTTCCTGTTTGCCAGATGATTTGAGAATGGCTATCTGAAAAATAGTCAATGTTTTTTGCGATGGCATGGTTGATAGAGCGGGCACCCTGGCTGCCTCCCATGAAGAATAGCACTGGTTTTTCTTTATCAAACCCATATTTTTCTTTGGAGGGAGCGCTTTCTTCGGGCATTCTGAAAAACTCGCCGCGGATAGGATTGCCACTGATGATGATTTTGCTTTTCGGGAAATATGTTTCCATGCCTGTATAGGCTACGAAAATAGCTTTGGCCTTTTTTGCCAGCCACCGATTAGTAATGCCCGGATAGGAATTCTGCTCCTGGATAAATGTGGGGATATTCTTCCACTGCGCAGTTTTTAACACCGGACCACTGGCGTAGCCCCCAAAGCCCACAGCAGCATGCGGTTCAAATTGCTTAATAATTCGTTTCGCTTTCAGAAGGCTTTTAAGCAGCTTTCCCGGAAAGGATAGGTTTTTTGTTGTCAGACTGCGCTGTATGCCCATGATGGGTAAGCCTTCAATTTCATAGCCTCTGGCCGGAACTTTTTCCATTTCCATTCTGCCTTCGGCACCCACAAACTTAATGTCTGTGTCGGGCCATTGTTTTTTGATAGCATCGGCCACTGCCACTGCGGGTAGAATATGACCACCGGTTCCGCCGGCGCTGAAAAGCAACCTGATGTTTTTATTCCTGTTCATCCGCTTCCTCCTCTCTTTGTTTTCGCAGGCGCTCTTCCTGTGAAGTTACAGCCTGAATAATTCCTATGGAGATGAAAGTCATTAGTACAGACGTTCCGCCCTGGCTGATTCCCGGCAAGGTTTGCCCGGTGACCGGAAGCAGACCAACGGATACGCCCATGTTTATCATCGCCTGCATCGTGAGGGTGAATCCGATTCCCAGTACCACCAAACGGTTAAAAGTGCGCTCGCTCTTCATAAAAATAGCAATCGTTCGATACAGAAAAATGATGTATAGCATCACCAATAGCAGTCCGCCGATGATGGAGCCATATTCTTCGATGATAATCGCAAAAATAAAATCGTTATGCGCTTCCGGAAGGAAATAACGCTGGGTGCTTTTTCCCGGCAGCTTCCCGAAAAGGCCACCTGTGGCAATGGCAATCTTCGACTGGTCTACCTGGTAGTTGCCATCAAAGCTATCTGCTTTCGGATTTGTATAGCTCTCTATCCGGCTTTTCCACGTTCCGAAGCGACCAAATTCCGGAAAGGCATTGATAAGAAAATACAAGCCGACAAGCAGCAAGGCTACCACAGCCACCATCCCCGCAAGGTGTTTTATTTTGGCCCTTCCCATGAAGAGCAGCACGGTATTCGCAAAAAATATCAGTGCGGCCGTGGAGAAGTCGCCAAAGAAAATCAGTACCGAAACCACCGTAGCCGGCATGATAAGTATGAGAAAAATACGCCATTCGCTGAGGCGGTGCTTAAAATAGGTTAACAACCACGCCGTAGTAATCAGCAGCATGATTTTCGAGATTTCCGAAAACTGAATGGAGACCCCGACAATAGGGACGGTGGCCCACCTCGACCCAATGGCCATATTTACAATCAGAAAAGGAATAGTTACAACTAACGCGACCACTGCAAAAATCCTGATAAATTTCACCGGAAGTTTATGGATGATAAATGCAGCAAACCAACTGACAAAGAGGATAAGCACCCTTCGCATAAGATAAAACTCGGTGTTCCCCTCTAAGCGTCTGAAAGCAAGGTTCCCTGTGGAGCTGTAAATAGCGAGTATGGATAACAAGCTAAGAAACAGCAGGATAACCCAGATGGCACGGTCGCCTTCAAACTTTAGCCGGATTTTGCTTAGTTGTAACATGATTCTATAATCCTTTTACTGCTTTTTTAAACTGATTACCGCGGTCTTCATAATTCTTAAACAGGTCGAAGCTGGCGCAGGCCGGCGAGAGAAGTACCATCTCGCCATCGTCGGCAAGCCTGTAGCTCCAATTAACAGCATCCTGCACCGACTGTGTTTCATATATTTCTTCAACCACACCCGAAAAGGCCTCAGCAATTCGCTGGTTATCCACACCGAGGCAAATGATAGCTTTCACCTTTTGCGCGGCCAGCTCCGTAAGTTTGCTGTAATCGTTCCCTTTATCAAGCCCGCCCACTATCCAGATAACCGGCTTGTTGGCCGACTCAAGGGCGTACCATGTGCTGTTGATATTGGTGGCTTTCGAATCGTTTATGAAGTCGATGCCGTGGATGGTAGCCACGTGCTCAAGACGGTGTTCGATGTTTTCAAAATCAGAAAGGCATTGTTTGATGTCTTCTTTTCTGATGTCTACCAGTTTCGATGCCAAACCCGCTGCCAGCGAGTTGTAGGCGTTGTGCCTGCCTTGCAGGGCCAGTTCTTCAAGTGTCATAGTAAATGCGTTTTTTCCGGTGAAAATGAGTTGTTTGTTATCTAAATAGGCTCCGCTTTCCAGCTTCTTTTCAAGAGAAAAGGGGAGGCGTTTTATTTTTGTATTTTTTTTGATGAGCTCTTGCGCTATGGTTTTGTCATCAGCGCAGTAAATCAGGTAATCCTCTGAAGACATGTTTTGCAGAATCCTGAATTTTGAATCCACATACTTCTGAAACTGATTTTCGTAACGGTCGAGATGATCGGGCGTGATATTGGTCAGCACCGCAATATCGGCTTTGAATGAGAAAAGGTAATCGAGTTGAAAGCTTGAAATCTCCAGTACAAATATCTCCGGATTCTCATTCGCAACGGCCATGGCAAAACTTTGTCCGATATTCCCGGCAAGGGAAACATTTTTCCCTGACTTTTCCAGGATGTGCGCTATCAGTGAAGCCGTGGTTGTTTTTCCGTTGCTGCCTGTTACGGCGATAATTTTTGCCCCGGTGAACCAGGAGGCCAGCTCCAGCTCGTCGATAACCGGGATTTCCTTTTCCTTGATTTTCTGTAAAATGGGCACCTTGTCGGGAATTCCCGGGCTTTTGATGACCAGTTCAGATTCCAGGATTTTTTCTTCGGTATGGCCGTTCTCCTCAAAAAGAATGTTTTCCTTTTGCAGGATACTTTTGTAATGTGGTGCGATAGTCCCACTGTCTGACACAAAAACATGCATGCCACGACGAGCCGCCAGAACCGCTGCTCCGGTTCCGCTTTCTCCTGCTCCTAGTATGACAATGTTTTTGTGTTGCATGATTTCTTATCTGATTTTTAGTGTGACGATGGTGAATACGGCCAGCATAATCCCGATGATCAGGAATCTGAGCACGATTTTAGGCTCTGCATATCCCAGCTTTTGGTAGTGATGATGGAGCGGCGACATTTTAAAGATACGTTTGCCCACTCCGGTTCTTTTTTTGGTGTATTTGAAGTAGCTCACTTGCAGCATCACCGAAAGGTTTTCGGCAAGAAAAATCCCGCAAAGGACAGGAATGAGGAGTTCTTTCCTGATCATGATGGCGATAACAGCGATAATTCCACCCAGGGTGAGGCTGCCGGTGTCGCCCATGAAAACCTGCGCCGGAAAAGAGTTGTACCACATAAAGCCGATACCTGCGCCCACAAACGCACTGATGTAGATGGTGAGCTCCCCCACATTAGGGATGTACATGATGTTGAGGTAATCGGAGAAAATGATGTTACCCGAAACCCAGGCCAGCAATCCCAGGGTAGCCCCGATAATGGAGGATGTTCCGGTAGCCAGCCCATCAATGCCATCGGTGAGGTTGGCCCCGTTAGAAACGGCTGTTATAATGAGAATTACGATAGGTATGAAAATAAGGAAAGCAAACTTCTCGGCGCCTTTACCTAACCAGTTGATGAGGACGGCATAGTCGAACTCATTGTTTTTTACGAAAGGGATGGTGGTTTTGGTGGAGCGGGAATCCTGACCGAAACTGATTTTGGCTTTCTCTGCCCTTGAGGCTCCTGTTTCATCTGCTATCTGCGCCACGGATTCTTTTATGGGTGACTGCTCGCGGATAACCACATCCTCGTGCCAGTACATGACAGCGCCCACCACCAGGCCCAAAACCACTTGCCCGATAATTTTAAACTTCCCGGCAAGGCCTTTTTTGTCTTTTCTGAATACCTTAATGTAATCGTCGATGAAGCCAATGCCACCCAGCCAGATTGTTGAGAAAAGAATAACTATGATGTAAATATTGTTGAGCTTGGCAAAAAGCAAAGTAGGAATAATAATGGCTGCGATGATAATCAATCCGCCCATGGTCGGAGTTCCCTGCTTTTCCTTTTGTCCTTCGAGCCCAAGGTCGCGAACGCTTTCTCCTGCTTGCTTTTTTCTGAGCAGGTTAATGAGTGTTTTGCCGAAAACCAGCGAAATAAGCAAAGAAAAGATCACCGACATGGCTGCCCTGAACGAAATGAACTGGAACATTCCGGCTCCGGGGAAATCATATGCAGTGTCAAGATAATCAAACAAATAGTATAGCATTCTCTTCTCTTATTTTAAAAATTCGTTTAACTGTTCTTTGTCGTCGAAATGGAGGCGTTCGCCTTTTACTTCCTGGTATTTTTCGTGCCCTTTTCCGGCCACCAAGAGAATATCTCCCTCTGTAGCCAGCATACAGGCGGTTTTGATGGCTTCGCGACGCGATGAGATCGTCAGAAGGTTTTTCTTCTGTTCTTGATCCAGGCCGGCCACCATGTCTTCAAGGATTTTTTCAGGATCCTCGAACCGCGGGTTATCAGAAGTAAGGATGAGCTTATCGCTGAATTTTGCTGCGATTTGAGCCATCTCCGGCCTCTTGCCCTTGTCGCGGTTGCCGCCGGCGCCCACAACCGTAATCACCTGCTCTTTCCGGGTGCGGGTGGTGTCAATGGTTTCTAATACATTTTTCAGTGCATCCGGAGTGTGGGCATAATCAACGATGGCTTTCACGCCTTTTCCGGTGATAATCTCGAAACGGCCTTCGGCAGCCTTCAGTCCGCTTAAAGCGGATAAAGTTTCATTCGGCTCCTCGCCCAGCAAAGTGGCGGCGCCAAAGACTGCCAGCATGTTGTAGGCGTTAAATTTGCCGGCAAGTCCAAACCAAACCTCTTGCCCGTTTATTTTCATCTGGAGCCCTTCGATGCTGTTGCTGAGGAGCTTTCCTTTAAAATCGGCGGTTGTTTTTAATGCAAATCCATGCTTTTTAGCTTTCGTATTTTGCAGCATGGTTTTTCCATTTTTATCATCAAGATTGGTTAGCGCCCATGAGCGGGCCGGCAGGTTGTCGAAGAAAGCCTTTTTGGCGTAGATGTAATTTTTAAAAGTCTCGTGATAATCAAGATGATCCTGTGTGATGTTAGTGAAAACTCCACCGGCAAAATTCAATCCGGATATTCTTTTTTGGTGGATAGCATGTGAGCTGACTTCCATAAAGCAATGCGAAACGCCTTCTTCCACCATCTGGCTGAGCAAGTGGTTGATTGACACAGGGTCAGGCGTGGTATGCGTGGCAGGAAGTTTTTTATCACCGATCTTGTTTTCGATAGTAGAAAGCAATCCGCTGTTATACCCTAACTTTTGGAAGAGGCGGAAGAGCAGGGTAACAACAGTTGTTTTTCCGTTCGTTCCGGTAACCCCTGTCAGCCGAAGCTTCTCCGAAGGCCTGTCATAGAATTCCGAGGCTATTTTTCCTAAAGCATCATGGCTGTCGTTAACTTTGATGAAAGCAGCTTCCGGAAATTGCCCGGGAAGCTCTGCTTCAATAGCTTCTGCCACTACAGCCTTACAGCCTGTTTCAAGGGATTGCCTGATAAACTGATGTCCGTCGACCTGCGTGCCTTTCACTGCCACAAAAAGCGAATCAACACCTGCTTTGCGGCTGTCAAAAACTATATCCTTCACCGATAGGTTTTCAGCCCCAATCCATTCTGTGGTGTCTGCACTTTTTAGTATCTCTTTCAAGTCCTTCATCCTATGATAAATAAAGTTCTATTCTTCTTCCTTTTGTAGCTTTAGTGCCGGCAAGTATCGATTGACGGCTCACTTTTCCTTTTCCATGCACAATCACATTCAAGCCAAGCTTCTCTAAAACATAAATGGCGTCTTTGGCACTCATCCCTTTGACGTTTGGAATAATTTCATCATCGAAAATGCGGTAACCGTATTTCAGCGTGTCGCCATGTTGCATGCTTACCACCCAGTCCGAAGAAATCTCAGGATTGCTCATGCCATAGCCCATTTGTGCGTAGATGGTATTTAAGTCTTGTTTTTTTCCAACCACAAGGATAGGAGGGTGTGAGGTATGTACTTCCTCAATTTCCTGCTCCTCTATTTCTATGTGTGTGGCGTAAATTTTATCGGCGATATCCCGGAATACCGATCCAGCAACAACGTTTCCGTAATAGACTCCTTTGGTGGGGTTCGATACCATTACCATGATGGTAAACTGGGGAAATTCAGCGGGGAAGTATCCCACAAACGACGCCCTGTAATCTTGTTTGTTGTAGCCCAGGTTCCGGTTGGCCACTTGGGCGGTGCCTGTTTTTCCGGCGATAGAGTAAACGGTATTTTTAAGGTTTGCGGCCGTTCCGTGCTCCACCACGCCCCGCAGCAAAGCTTTAACCGTGTCGATATTTTTTTGCGATGCAATAGATTTTTCCAGAACTACCGGCTCAAAACGCTTCTGGATTTGCCCGGAGTTTTCGATAGCGCTCACAAATTGAGGCTTCATCATTTTGCCATCATTAGCGATTGCATTGTAAAAGGTGAGGATGTGAAGCGGCGAAAGCTCTGATTCATAGCCAATCGAAAGCCAAGGTAATGAGACGGCTGACCAGCTTTTGCTATCCGTTTGCCGGATGTACGGGTCTTTTTCGCCTTTCAGATCAAGGTTGAGTTTGGAGTTGAGATGAAACTGGTCAAGACGCTCAAGGTAATCATCAGGATCGTCGTAAGCCTCTGTTATAATAGTGGATGTTCCAATATTTGATGATTTCTCAAATACTTCCCTGACCGTGATTTTTCCAAAACCTCCTCTGTGTGCGTCGGTCATGGTTCTGTCAGCAAACTTTTTTCTCCCGTCACCACAATCGATGGTGTCGGTAAGCGGAGGTAAAACACCATCTTCGAGTGCGGCCAGAAAGGAGGCGAGTTTAAAGGTGGAGCCCGGAGCCTCGGGGCGACCGATGGCGTAATTGTAGATCTCACCGTAATTTCCTTCGCTGATTTTTCCCAGGTTGGCGATAGCTTTAATGTAGCCTGTTTTTGTTTCCATCACTATGGCCGTCCCGAAAAGGGCATCATGTTTAACAAGCTGCTCCTTGAGTGAGGACTCGGCTACATCCTGAATGTTAACATCAATAGTGGATATCACATCCAATCCGTTTTGCGGCTCGATCTGGTTTTTATAGTTTACCGGAATGAGCTCGCCGTTGGCGATTTGTTGCATCAGACGTTTCCCTTTGCTGCCTTGAAGATATTGGTCGTAAGCCCCTTCGATACCCACGGAGTCGACATCGGTTGCTTTTTTGTTGATAAACCCGAGTGTGCGGGAGGCAAGGCTCTGGTATGGCTTGATGCGTTCGGTTTTAGGCTCAACAATAAATCCTCCGGCATACCTGCCGCGCCTGAACAGCGGCAATTTGCGTAACTCCTTTAACTGGCTGTAGGTAACATCACGCTTGATGAGCATGTATCTGGCACCTTGTCGCCGTGCACGTCTCAACTTGCTGAGATACCACGAAGAAGAGCGGTTTTGTAACAATGACGAAAGCCCGGAGGCCAAAGGAGCTGCATTTTCAGAAAAATCAGCATCGCTGATGTTTGGATTGTCCACATCCATGTAAATGTCGAACATGGGCACCGATGTGACCAGGAGCGTGCCATTACTGGCGAAGATATTGCCACGCATCGCTTCCACTTCTTGCGTTTTGTAGGTGATTTTATCGGCCTGTTCACGCCACTTGTCGCCTTCCTGAAACTGGATAAGCCACACACGATAGAGAATTAAGAGCCCCATCAGTGCAGTAGCAACATAAATCAGCGTGGCACGTATTAATATGGTTTTCTTCTCTTCGTTCATCGCTTGTTTATCTCAATTTTTTGAGGCGGGCGTTTCGATGAAACCAGCCCCCGGTCTTTTAATGCTTTCTCTAAGGAGGAGCGTTTTCTTATTTCTATCAAGCCGGCTTTGGTGACCGTATACTGAAATTTAAGCTCTTTCAGGTCTTGCTTTAAGTTTTCGATTTTCCTGACCTGTTTCTGGCCGTGATACGTGTTGGCAATGATCAGGAATGCAAAAAAGGCAATGAGTACAAGAACCTGTGTGGTCTTTTGCACATCAAGTTCCTGAATGACCTTGCCGGTTACAAAGTCTTTCAGGATTTGCCAGATGCCTTTATGATTTCCTTTCTCATTCATATTCAACTACAGTTTTTCGGCTACACGTAAGCGGGCGCTCCTGGCCCTGTTATTTGCTTTCAGCTCTTCTTGCGAAGCTGTTATTGGTTTCTTGGTTATTGATTTAAATGGGCTGATCACATTGCCATAAAAATCCTTTTCTTGTTTTCCCTCAAAATTTCCGGCACGAATGAAGTTCTTTACCGGTCGGTCTTCCAGCGAATGGTAGGCGATAACCACCAGCCTTCCTCCTGCTTTCAGCACGTGAGGTGTGGCTTCAAGCATTTCTTTTAAGGCTTCAATTTCCTGGTTTACCTCGATACGCAGCGCCTGGAATACCTGTGCCAGGAACTGGTTCTCTTTGCGCTTTGGGGTTGCCTTTTCAATGCTTTTGATGAATTCAGTGGTGGTGGTGATTTTCTTTGCTTGTCGCGATGTGATTATCTGATTGGCAAGAAAAGGAGCATTTTTTACTTCCCCATAGGTTTTAAAAATCCTGATGAGCTCTTCTTTTGGAGCGTCATTTATCACATCTGCGGCGCTAATGGGAGTTTCCGGATTCATACGAAGATCAAGAGGGCCTTCGCTGCGAATTGAAAAGCCTTTGTCGGCCTGGTCGAACTGATAGCTTGAAACTCCCAGGTCGGCCAGGATTCCGTCAACCGGAGTTACTTCATGGTAGTCAAGAAAGTTTTTCAGGTATCTGAAATTCCCCTTTACCAGCGTAAAACGCTCATCATTTAGCTGGTTAGCAAATGAATCCGGATCCTGGTCAAAAGCGATAAGTTTCCCTTTCGGTGAGAGGTTTTTCAAAATCTCACGGGAATGTCCACCGCCACCAAAGGTAACGTCAACATACACCCCGTCAGGGTTTATTTTCAGCCCTTCAATGCTCTCATGAAGCATGACCGGCTTATGATAATCCGTATTATTCATTTTTTCTGTCCAGTGCTTTATTTGTTATGTCCTGGAAATTATCTGGTATCTTGCTAGTTGTTTTCCTGTAGGTTTCATAATCCCAAATCTGGATAATATGAACCTGCGATGTAAGCATCACCTCTTTGCTGATTCCGGCATAAGAGATAAGCTCTCCGGGCAACAACAAACGGTTCGACTTGTCGAGGTGCATGAACTGATGGTCACGCAAAAAGTAAAGCAGATAGGTTTGCACTTCGGGGCGCAGCCTGTCCAGCTTTTTAAGCCAATTCATTGTTTCATCCCAGTTCGTTTTCGGATAAAGTTCGATGCACGGCATTTCAAGACTGGGCTTCACAATAAACTTATCCATCTCCGGCTCTCCCCCGATTTGTTTTAAAAACTTCGAGGGCAGCGTGAGACGATATTTATCGTCAAGTTTACATGAAGCGCTGCCTACTAAATCTACCATGTGAATCTTAGCTTTATTCAAAAGTACAAAAATATCCCATTTTTTACCACTAAGCTCCAAAAAATAGTACTTTTTTCCCACATAAATACAAATATAAGATGGACAGGGTTTTATGAGGGTTTGCGTGACTGCTTTTGTCTGCAAGGCCTTATAAATGGAGAAATCTCAATGTTTTTGGATAAATGATTGTGCGTGAGAACATATGGGTGTTTATTGGTGTTGATAACTTTAGTTGGGAAGGCAGAAATATATCAATTAATTGAAGAATGTGGAGAAAGATGGGAGGAAGCGTGTGGGTGAAAATGGGAAAACATACTGTTTACCATCTTCGATTAAAATATGTATTTTTGTGAGTCCAAAATTCATCAGTAAAGCAAAAAAATGGGAGATCAGAATGGCAGAGTAGTTCAGCGAATGCAGAAGATCGACATCCGTAAAGTGATGGCCGATAAGAACCCTAAACTACCCAAACTGCTTCCGAATTTTATTATTCGCTATCTCGAAAGAGTTATCCATGTTAAAGAGCTCAATGATTTTATTGAGAAGAATAATGACAAGTTTGGATTGGATTTTGTAAAGGCAGCTCTTGATGAGTTTGACGTGAATATCCATGTAAACGGACTGGAAAATGTTCCTGAAACAGGAAGATTTTTATTTGCTTCCAATCACCCTCTTGGAGGCTTAGATGGCATGGCGCTGATGCTGGTGGTTGGGCAAAAGCGAAAGGATGTGCTTTTTCCGGTAAACGACATTCTGATGAATATTCCGAATATGAAGGAGTTATTCATCCCTATCAATAAACATGGCAGCAATGCTGAAAATGTAAGGATAATTGAAGATACTTTTGCCGGAGATAAAACCATGCTCTACTTTCCTGCCGGACTGTGTTCGCGAAAGCAAAATAAAGTCATCGTAGATTTAGAGTGGAAGAAAACCTTTATCACCAAGTCGAAACGACATAAACGAGACATTGTTCCGGTTTATTTTGAGGGGAAAAATTCCAACTTCTTTTATAATCTGGCCAATTTAAGGACGCGCCTTGGGATAAAAGCGAACATTGAAATGCTTTATCTTGTTGATGAGATGTTTAAACAAAGGAATAAAGATATTGTAATCACGTTCGGCGAACCTGTGCCCTACACTTATTTTGATAAGTCAAAAACAGATAAGGAATGGGCTGATGAAATGAAACGGCGCGTATATGCCTTGGGGAACCGAACTATATAGAATTAACTATCATAAACCATGGAGGAAATAATACAACCGGTCGATCGTGAATTGCTCAAAAAGGAGCTGACGGAGGAAGCTTTTGTGAGGAACACCAATAATGGTAACCGCGAAATATACATTGTTTCGCATCACGATTCGCCGCATTTGATGGAAGAAATTG
Source organism: Bacteroidales bacterium (assembly GCA_041694335.1). Classification (GTDB taxonomy): domain Bacteria; phylum Bacteroidota; class Bacteroidia; order Bacteroidales; family JAIPAH01; genus JAIPAH01. The sequence continues at coordinate 2,025 of JASMTJ010000206.1, read as the reverse complement.
GTCGCTTAAGAGAAATTTCGTTCAGAGAAGTGGGCGGTGGTACCGGTAAAGAGAAAGATATCGATGCGTATGATGTGGCTCAGAGTGCTTTTAAGCAGCTTATTGTATGGGATAAAGAGGATGAAGAAATAATAGGCGGTTACCGTTATATTGAAGGAGATAAAATTCCGAAGGACGATCAGGGGAACCTGCTCAGTGCCACCTCGAAACTGTTTTGGTTCTCAGATGAATTTGTAAAAGATTACATTCCTGTAACCATAGAGCTGGGGCGTAGTTTTATTCAGCCTAAATACCAGCCTAATTTTGACATCAGAAAAGGGCTCTATTCCTTAGATAACCTTTGGGATGGTTTGGGGTCGTTGGTTGTTGACAACAAGCATATCAAATATTTTTTCGGGAAGTTTACCATGTATCCATCTTATGACCGGTATGCGCGTGATGTGATCCATCGCTTTCTTCAGATTTATTTTCCTGACAAGGATAAGCTTGTGAGGCCATTTGAGCCCATGGCCATTTCGCACAGTATCGAAGAAATTGATACGCTATTTAGCGGCGATGAATACCAGAAGGATTATAAAGTAATGGTTCAGACCGTGAGAAAAAACGGGGAGAATGTGCCGCCATTGGTCAATGCATATATGAACCTGAGTTCTACGATGAAAACATTCGGAACCAGTCTGAATCCGGGATTTGGAAACGTGGAGGAAACAGCTATCCTTATTTCCATTCCGGATATCCATGATATTAAAGCCAAAAGGCATTTTTCGAATTATACGAAAAGAAGCAAATAGAATTCACCGGGATTAACTTTTGATTAATAGGAAGGTTAATCTCTCAGTAATATATCTTCAAGATGAAGAACAAATCTTTTCAGGCCGAGTTTGTAAAAAGCTGTAAAAAGCTTGTGGACTGTCCGAAGCCGGGATTGCCTGAGTATGCATTTATCGGGCGGAGTAATGTGGGGAAATCGTCGCTGATTAACATGCTGCTTGAGCGCAGGAATTTAGCCCGGATTTCAAACACTCCAGGAAAAACGCAACTGCTTAATTTCTTTCTGGTAAATGATGCCTGGTTTTTAGTTGATTTGCCCGGGTATGGTTATGCCAAGCGATCAAAAAAAATACGGGATTCTTGGGATGAAATGATCAGCAGCTACCTCATCGGAAGGCAAAATCTGATGAACACCTTTGTTTTGGTCGACAGCCGCATCAAACCACAGCAGCTCGATTTGGTTTTTATGGAAAACCTGGCGCTGAATCAAATTCCTTTTACCATTGTGTTTACCAAAACTGATAAGCTCAAGCCCACTGAATTTGAACGCAACCTGGAGATTTACAAATCGGAGTTGCTCAAATCATGGGAGGAGTTACCTCCAATGCTCATTACCTCCTCAAAAAAATGCACCGGAAGAGAAAATATTATTGAGGTTATTGAAAAATATAATCAGTTGTTTCATCAGAAATAGGGCTATCCTGATACAAAAAAAGCCACCGGAATAATTTGATATCAGTTTCCCGGTGGCTTTTATTATTGGTCTTCTTTGGTTTTACTCCGGCGCGTACTCAATAAGTAATTGATTTTTAAAAATAGGATCACCAATTTTTACGTGAATCTTTTTTACAATGCCCTCGCCGGTGGCTAAAACCACGTTATTCATTTTCATCGCTTCAAACACCATGATGTCATCGGTCAGCTCTACTTTATCGCCTTCTTTTACCCTGACTTCCTTAATGACACCGGGCAAAACAGCGTATTGCTTGTTTTTATCGGTAGGCACATAATGTTTGCGCTGTTTGAACTTGTTGCTGTGGAGGGTTTTGTATTTAAAACTCTCAACAACAAAGTCATGAAACTCTTCTTTTGGAATATCTTCAATGCTCATGATTATCTTTTTTTCTGGTTAAATCAAAATCCGGGAGGGTTTATTTCCTTCCCGGATAATGTATTTTCTAGAATGGTGGAATACCATGCTTTTTCTCTGGACGCACCTCTGATTTTTCGCTCGAAATATCGAGGGCATGTGTG
>JASMTJ010000205.1:0-1039 GCA_041694335.1 Bacteroidales bacterium | reverse complement strand
CACCTCTCCAAGGCGGGTTTCATCGACTTTGATATCCTTCTTACGGATGATATAATTCATTATATCGTCAACCTCCTGCGGCAGTATATCCGTCAGGATGTTTTCGGTAAAAATCTTCAGATCGGCATCATCGGTTTTATCAATGCGTTCCTGAAGATATCGTAGTTTCGACGTAACCTGATTAAAGAAACTGTTGTCATTTTTGAGAAGATACAGATAAAGTACCTGATCACTCACAGATAGTCCGTTTCCGAACACACGCCGCTTCACTACATCTGCAATAAATCCAAGACTTCGATCGGATATACCGATTGAAGAAAATGCTTCATCCTGACGAAGGGTTTCGATGAAATGACTGACATACCGCTCAAGATCAATATCTTTTACTTTCAAACCGGTCACTTCCTCGAATAACTCGCAGGCCGTACTGATAATTTCACGCCTGCTTGGCTCAATGGTAGGCTGCTCAAACGGCAGGTTAAAATGCAGCAATATCTCCTGAATGTGCTTTTTCAATACCATATTCACCCCTTCAAGTCTGGCAACATCCATGTAATAGTCGCCGCTGGCCTGAAGAGTCAGTATCTTCATCTTCGTATCGGAAAACAGCAGACGTTCCATCTCGATAAGAATTTCGCGCATTATGTTTTTTTCCTCCGGATCATCCAGCACATAATGATTGGGATGAAATGTCTTTTTATTGTTGATATACTTTAATATGGTGGCCTTACTATATCTGGAAGCCACAATATTGAAGTTGAGATTGCGCAATTGCGGGATATTCTTGTATATCTGTGGCAGCAGGTTTTCATAAATTTTGGTGAAAGCCCTACTTCTTATAAACTCTTCCACATCGCGACAATCTCCAACGTCGCCCTGAAACTCAATAACCGAATTGCGGGAATCACCAATAGTGGTAATGGATACGCCACTCACCTGGGGAGAAGCATGGTAAAGCGATCTGTTTTCGTTGATGCGGAGCGACTGGTTGACTTTTTTCTTCAAGTCACGAACCATCCTGTAATCCTCAAATACCGCA